>CAMJJG010000028.1 GCA_946406035.1 uncultured Prevotellaceae bacterium | reverse complement strand
GGATGATCGTTGTTGAGCGTCGAGGCAATGAACTGGTCGATCATCATGATGTCCTTCTCGTCCTTCAAGAAACTCAGCAGGTCGTTGGGATTGTCGTAGGTACCATCCATCTCGACCCAGTCACCAGCAGCATTCTTGCCAGGAACGGTAACCTGCTGGGTTGTCTCAGCGCTGACGAGCTCGCCGGTCACCTGAGCGGTGGCGGTGGCGGTCACGGTGTAGTTCTCGAACTGCTGTGGCAACGTGATGCTGGCCGATCCTTGGCCGGTCACGGTCTGGCCATCGATGGTCAGGGTCACAGTGCCGTCACCAGTGGCGGTAACCGTCACGGCGCCGTTCGCGTCGGGGTCAGATACGGTGATTACGGGAGCGGCGGTCTGCTGCTGGGTCGTGAAGGTGGCGGGAACCGCTGCCGACTCACCAAGGGCATATACAGCGCTCACTGCACACTGATGCTCACCTGCAGTCAAGTTAGTGAAGGTGTGGGTAAAGGTATTTGCATTCACATTACCCACGAGCTCGCCCTCCAGATAAATGTTATAGGAAACAGGCATTACAGGCGCAGGTGTATAAGTGATGTCATCAAGCATCAAGCCGAAAATGTCAACTGAAGTGTGACGAATGGCGAAATACTTGCTACCAGCCGGCAGGGTCACCGTAACTTCAGTCCAATCGGTGCTTGAGCACTCTTTTGCTGACCCTACGATGGTGAAACTTGAGTAGTTGTTATTGGTTGATGAAGTGAGAACCTCAAATGTCTCATTACCATATTGCGTTGTGATTTCCCTTACCCAGAACGTGATGGTCTGAGCATCACCGCTCAACTCGGGCGAGATGAGCCAGTGGTCGGTAGCACTACCTGAAGTGGGGACAGTTGATAACATGTACTGTGCGCCAGTGCGTGCGGCACCATTTGTCCATGCAGGAACTGCCAAATTAGGAGCAATTGGATAGAAGGATGCGGGACCATTTGCATTTGGCCAAGAGGTTCCACTAAGACTGTAATTATAGCCTCCAGTGGGCTCATAGAGCGCCCATTCGCCATAAGCACCCGAGTGAACGCTGGTAGTGATACCACCAGTCTGGAATGCAGGGAACACACCGAAGTTTTCAAAACTCTCGGTAACAGCAGATGCGGTAGTTGGAGCATTCCAGGTCATGGTTCCACTATTTCCTGAACCTGCTGCTGAAACATTCTCTGGGGGTGGCAAAATGTTGATTGCAGTCTGGGCTGTGGCTGTGTTATTGGAGGCATCATCATCGCTAAAGACAAGTTGAACGCCAAAGTTGACTGTCTGACCACCTTGAGCCTGTGTCGTGGAATACTGTGCGGTGACTGTAGAATAATCACCAGCGGCCAGTGCATTGGTTACAGTCTCAGAGTGAATCACATTACCGTTTGCAGTGATGTTTACCGTGTAGTTTTTCTCAGGAAGGATTTGTGAGTTAAAGACTCTCGCGGTAACAGTGGCAGTCTCACCGGCATATACCGATGTGGGGGCAGCCAGTTCTACAGACAAGTCGTGAGGCGGATTATCTAAGACAGTAATAGAGAAGTTATCAACAAACAAATTATACATATCGGGATCCGAAATGGCATGAATACCTATGTAATAATTGCCTGATTGTTCTACTCCGAATGATTTGGTGAGCGTCGCGTGTGAGGTGGAGGTAGCTGTAACTGAAGTAGGTTGAATCAAAACGACACCATTTTCAAGTGCTGTAGCTGTATGCCCATCGGATAGTAATACTTCAATTCCCTCAGGGTAATTTGCACTACTACACCAAGTCTCGATAGAAAAGGTGTAAGCCTTTCCTTCTTCGAGCGTGAGAGGAGCAGTTACTAGCCAATCATCAGCATAATTGGTGCTGTGATACGAATATTGTGCGTAACCACCGCTGCTTATCGTCCAAGTTTTGTTATCATTATTAGCATTGATGACCTCCCACCAATTGAAAAGGGTGGTTGAACTGAAATCATTGGTGTAAGGCGGGGTCACCGGAGTCGTGGAAGCCCTTGACGGACCTTTGGCTGGTGCCGAAAGCTTCGTGGTCGTACTGGGACGATATGCTTTCTTTGTTTGCGCGTTAAGCGACAGGGTGAGCAGTGCGAGGACTGCTGCAAAAATATATATCTTTTTCATCGCTTATGTCGTGTTTTAGTTGTTATTAGGATTATAATTAGGATCAACCTCGCCATTGGAGAGATAGCCAGGCTCAACGACCTGGTTGCTCTCTGGACGGTACTTGATGCGGTAGTAGGCCTTGTTGCCGTTCATGACCAGCTCAAGATCGATGATGGGCGTGTTATTGACGCCATCGTTGCGATACAGGGTCAGTGTGCGGCCCTGAGTGCCCACATTGCCAGCGGTGATGCCAGCCTCGCCCTGCACACTGAGCGCATGCGGTGCCAGCCAGTTGCGGTAGTAGTTGACCTCGGTATGCTCGGCGTCCTTGGTCACATAGTCGCTCTCGTAGCGCCACCACTGCAGACCCACGAAGTCGGTCTTGCCGGGGACGGTCACGTCGTCGGTGTTACTCTTGGCAAAGAAGACATCCTTGTTGGTGGCTGCCGTGGGCGTGCCAATCACATAGTAGTGGACGTCATAGGCCGAAGGATCACCCACGGGATAGTTACCCGTCCAAGAGGTCTGGGTGGTGCCATCGGGCGTCAAGCAGATGGTGTCGTTACCGATGATCTGATACAGATAGTAGGTCTGGGGAATGTCCTCGTTGTGGGCAATCGCATCCAGATTGTCATGCCAAGTTACCGTGGCCGTGTAAACGTCAGTCTGGGTTGCAGAGGGCTCAATATCGGCGTACAGGTCAATCATGTAAATGCCCACGGTGGGCTGGTGGTCGGTAACATAGGTTCGCCAGTCATCTGACGTTCCGCCGCGGTAGTCGGGGATGTAGAACACAAGGCTGTTCACGCGGTTCTCGGTGGTACCCTGTTTACCAGACATCGAGAAATAGTGCTGGAAGAAGTTCACACTGTTACAGTCGTGGACAATAGGATAGGTCACACCTGTCTTCATCTGTTCATAGAAGTCGGTGTAATTCAGCGTGTCGGAATCGGCAGCAGGGCTGAACTCCTCGTACATGCTGTAGAACGGAGCTCTATCGTAGTGGGGCAGAGCGTCTAACGAGCTCAAGAAGGCCATCTTACCCTTGCCGAGGAAGTAGAAGCGGTTCAAGTCACCAGTGTAGGCAAACAGCGTACCGGCCGTGTTAGTTCCCTCGTTGACGCGCAATCCGTCGGTCAAGAGCTGAACCTCCTTGATATAGGTCTGGAAATAGTTACGCAAGTCAGCCGCATTAACGGTAGTGTCTTGTACACGCTCTTGCGGATTGCTGTTGAGGCCGTCATGGAGTTTAACCAGCAGTACAGAGTAGCCATTCTCGATGGGTGGCTCAAGACAGCCGGGAATGTCATACTCATAGGGATAAACATATTGAGTAGAATAGGATGGGGAATCATCACTATAGCCGAATGTGTCATTTCCAATTGACACACTGGCAGTGCCGCTAGAAGAGCGGTTTCTACCCCAAAGGCGAACGGTAGCAATACCTGTATTATTCTCCAGATAACTTCCAGGGATTGTTATGTAGGCGTAAGTATAGCCACTACGCTGCATGTAGACCAAGCTACTAGAACTGGAAACAGCATAGACTGAGCCACCAATTGTCCAATCAGAGGGGAAACTTGATGATGTTGTCCAGTCGTAAATGACATTGTCGTTGGCATCAAGAATCTCAATCTCATTAAAGGCAGTGTAAGTGTTAAGATAGATTGTTGCCCCATCATAATAATTGGTTCCGTTAATATCCCAACCATACTGGATGGTCTGGTAAGGAATGTCGCAGCCCTGGGGTGCCGAGTACTTAGCGCCAGGAAGATTCTTGTCGGTGTAGACGCGCTTCACAAGGGCAATCATACCATCGACATCGGTAAACGGCTCGGTGATCAATTTGCTACCACCATCCCAAGTGACGTAAGGATTGGGGAGGGTGTCAACGTACCACTTCTTGGTATGAGTGGCCTTAGCGTTGAGATCAAACTGGGCAGTGCGCTTCGGTGCATTGCGCCTCAGTCCTTGCAACTGAGGGGTCGAGAATCGCTTAGCCTCAGAGCCGACATTGACGAGCAATGATTTGGCCTGCGATGGATCACTCATCATTTTCTGCTGAGCCTGCACATCGCCTGTCCAGCCCACCGCTATCAGCAGGCCGAACAACAAGATTGTTAGCTTCTTTTTCATAACATACAGAATTTTAAATATTTAAAGGTTTGTCTTAAATTATCTCGTTCAAATAGCCACAATCTATTCTTCTATCGTTAGTTCAGGAATCTGTAACTATAAAGGACTAATAATCAGGCTCATAGTTATTGGACTGCGCAACAGTGTCGTTGGTGTGTTAGCATTTTTCGGCTTGTACATCTTTGCATCATTGCATCATTCCATTATCCCCCAACATAGTGATAACTTGATTCCTTGTGGTTTCAACGGGCAAATATACAATGTTTTTCTGATTCAACAAGCATAAAAATGATAATTTTTTACCCACACCTATAAATAATCAAAAAATTATTAAAATTAATGGCAAATAAACGAATCAAAAAATAGACAACTGAACGATGTGAATGCGGCTCAGCGGATAATTAGTGAGGGCAAGCCTGAGGTCGAAAGACCTCGCCAAGGCCAGAGGCCTTGAATAGCACAAGCCCCAGGGCGCACTGGCCGAAGGTCAGTGTGGCCTGGGGAGACTGTCGATACCCAAATCGGGTCCTGAAGGGGGCCAATGACAGGGCAGCCCTTTCGCCTAACATGAGTGGCCCTCGTCGAGGCCCGTCCGTCACATCCCCCCCCACGCCACACAGACCTAACGGCCTGTGCGCCGTGGGGTTGGCTCAAGTCAAGGCCGCTGGCCTTGTCAAGGTCTACAACCTTATTCTATCAAGAAACAGCAGTGCAGGACGCGGTTGGTAGGCGTGCCTGCACTCTTGGTGATGACAGATTGTAAAATGGCTATTCTGTGAAGAAGGGAATCTCATCCCCATCATCGTCCTTGATGACGAGTTTCTTGCTCTCGAGCGTGACGACCTTCATGTTATGCATCTTGGGCATACCATTGAGCATCATGTCCTTGAATTCTTTTTTCATGCCGTCGAACTCCGATTTCATCACTTTGTCCATAACGGCCTTGGCCTTGGCATTCATGCCCTTGACATCATAGTCAAATTCCACCTCGGCTTTGCTTCGGTTGAGGTTCATCTTCAAGTCCTTGCCGCTCAAGGTGTAGGTGCCAGGAACTGTAACGCCACCCGCCACACTGATGGGCACGCCGTCTTGCTTGATCTGATAGTCGGTTGCAACAAGCATCTCACAGGTGCCATTTTTCTCAAAGGTCAGCGTCACGAATACTTCTCCGCCGTCATCGGGAGAGAGTTTGGTAAACCATTCTTTGCCTGTCAGGCTTTGAGCGTCAAGCGCGAGCACCGACACAAGCATCAGCATCAATGTTAAAACAGATTTCTTCATAATTCAGAGAAAAAATAGCCTCTTGGCGATGGTTAATAAATGAATATCAATGTAATACGAGCATGATACCGCTGTATCATTGCCGCGACCACAAAAGTAGCAAAAAAAACAATGCAGACAGCCGGATAATGGCTTTTTCGGCAGTTGTGACCGAAAGAAATGCCCCAACAAAGCAATACCTACTGGTCCAGATATCACGGCGTCCCTACCGATAACATGGCTAGAAAACAGGCATTATAATATGTCGTTTTTGTTGTCTTCATGTTGTTAGGGTTGTCTGACAACGGGGGTGAGGGTGAAGGTGCAGGTGCGGTTGATGGCGGGGAGGCGGTATGCGTCCAGCGGACGGGCGCCCCAGCTGTCGATGCCGCCCACGCCACCGTGCTCACTGTCGAGGGTGAGCACGGTGTAGGGCAATTTCACCAGATCGGACGGGTGGCGCTGGTGCTTCTCGTCGCCCTCGTCAAGCGTGGCAATGTCGTAGTGCAGCGCACTGGCATAGAAAGGCCTGTCGGCGGTTACCTTGAGGCCGTTGCCCTCCGTGTCGGTCTGCCGCCACCAGCGCATGTCGCCCTTGGTGCCCGTCTCCTGCGGACGGATGTAGGGGTAGAACTGCTCGTCGGCCGTCTGGCGGTAGATGCCCAGGCGCTGGCTGTAGCGGCGGTCAGCATAGTTCTCGATGGGGCCGCGGCCATAGAAGTGGCTGACCTCCATCGTGCTGGGCATCTCCATCACCATGCCATAGCGCAGCATCTCGGGCACGTCGCGGGTCGTATCGTTAAACGCGATGCCCTGGGTCACGCACATCGCGCCGCCACGGTGTATCTCGTAGGTAAGCGTGAGCGTCGCGGCCACCTCGGGCAGGTCATAGCGGGCAATGACGGTCGCCTGCCACTTGTTAGACGCTTTCTTGTCCACGGCCAGTGAGGTCAGATTCATCACGGGATTGCGCCATGCCTTCAACTTCTGCTGCAGCCAGGCCCCCATGTCGTTGTCGGTCACCGCACGCCAGAAGTTGGGCCTCAGCGAGCCACCCTCGCCCAGCATGGAGATGCCGCCCGCGATATACCTGCTGATAAAGCCCGACTTGCCGTTGAAGGCGATTTCCACACCGTCGCCCGTGATGGTGATTGCTCCTTGTTTGTCCTGCTTGATGCTGAATTTTGCCTTGTCGCGGGGCAACTCATCGGCGTGGAGCGCCGCCTCGATGACGGGCAACTGGGCGTATGCGATGCGCTGGCCGGCCTCCATAACCTTTGAGATATAGCCGCATTCGGCCTCCTTGAGCAGGAAATCGACGTTGACCAGCACCTCGTGGCCCTGCTCAAGGGCGGCAAGGGTGCCCTCGATGGGCAGGTGCAGCATCTGGCGGCCTTGAGGCGCGACGTTTAGGTTGTTTTCCTCACCGTTGAGCACCGAGTGGCCATCGACGAGCAGTTGCCAGCGCATCTTCACGTTGCTCAGGTCGCGGAAGAAGAACTCGTTCCTTACCGCAATGTCGCCGTGGAGGACATCCACGTCCTCGGCCCAGACGTTCTGGTAGTAATAGGCCGTTTCATAGGCGTGCGGGTTCCACACGCGGTCGGGGCTCACGAGGCCGTTGCAGTTGAAGTTGTTGTCGCTGGGGTCGTGGGTGTTGTAGTCGCCGCCGTAGGAGAAATACTGCTTGCCGTCATCGGTCTTGACGCGCAGGCCCTGATCGACAAAGTCCCACACAAATCCGCCCTGGAACTTGGGCAGACGGCGCACGGCATTCCAGTATTCCATCAAGCCGCCGCCCGAGTTGCCCATCGAGTGGTTGTACTCGCACAGGATGAGCGGCTTGGTGCTCTCGGGCTTGCTGGCATAGCGCTCGCACCACTCGGGCGAGGCATACATCGGGCACATCAGGTCGGTGTTCTCGCCGCCCTCGGCACGCTCCCAGTGGATGGGGCGCGAGGGGTCGGTGGCGCGTATCCAGTCTCGCGCGGCGGTAAAGTTGGGCCCGTCGCAGGTCTCGTTGCCCAGCGACCACACGATGATGCTGGGATGGTTGAACTGCACGCTCACGTTGTGCTGGTTGCGCTCCAGAATCTGCCGGGCGAACTCGGGCCGGTAGGTCGGAGCCGTGTTGGGGTCATAGTGGAAGCCGTGGCCCTCTTGGTTGGCCTCGGCGATGACATAGAGGCCGTACTCGTCGCACAGGTCATACCACTGCGGGTCATCGGGGTAGTGGCAGGTGCGCACGGCGTTGATGTTCATGCGTTTCATCTCCTTGATGTCGGCAATCATGCGCTCGCGCGACACGACGTAGCCGCCATCGGGGTCCATCTCGTGGCGGTTGGCGCCCTTGATGTAGATGGCCTTGCCGTTGACCTGCAACTGGCTGTCCTTGATTTCCACACGGCGGAATCCCACACGGAAGCTCACGGTCTCGGGCTTCGCCTTCTTGTTGGCAGGGGTGAACGTGGCAACAAGGCTGTATAGGTTAGGCGTCTCGGCGGTCCACTTCTCGACGTTGGGAATAATCCAGCGATTCTCGCCAGCGGGCGTCAAGATGACCTCTTGGCAGCCCCATTCCAGCCGGTAACTCATCGTGCCCTTGCCCGTGATGGCGGGGTTGATCGTCAGGATGCCGTCTTGCATGTCATCGGTGAGCGTCGTCGTCACTCGCAGGTCGTCGATGTGGTAGTTCTTGTCACGACAGTAGAGGTAACTCGACCGTGCCACACCCGACAGGCGCCAGAAGTCTTGATCCTCGCTGTAGGTGCCGTCACACCAGCGCATCACCTGGAATGCCAGCAGGTTGTCGCCCTCGTGGACATAGGGCGTGATGTCAAACTCGGCCGCAGTCTTGCTGTCTTCGGCATAGCCCGCAAACTGCCCGTTGACCCACAGGCTGATGTTGCTGGTCACGCTGCCGAAGTGGGCAATCACCTGCTTGCCCTTCCAGTCGGCGGGCAGGGTGATGTGACGACGATAAGAGCCCACGTGGTTGTCCACCGTGGGCACGCGGGGCGGGTCGTTCTCCCAGTTGCCGCGCCACGGGAAGCCGATGTTGACATACACCGGGTCACCATATCCGTTCAATTCCCACATCCCCGGCACGGGCATCGTGCCCCAGTGGCTATCGTCCAGGTCGGGTCGGTAGAAGTCGGTGGGGCGTTCGTCCAGGTTGGCCACCCAGTGGAATTTCCAGTCCCCGTCCAGCGGCAACCGGCGGCTCAACAGGGCCGAGCCCACATCATGGGCGACAAACGACGTGTGTAGCGGCAAGCGGTTGATTTCGTTGACCTCCAGGTCCATCCAGGGCTCTGCTGCGGGCTGCGCACTAGCGCATAACGCCCACAGCAGACAAGTTATAGTGAGAATTGAATATTTCATAATTAGTTAGGGTTTAAAAGTTAGGAGTTGCGCAGGTATTCCTCGGCGCGGGCGAGGTCCTCGGGCGTGTCGATGCCGATGGTCGCCGTTGTGGTAATGCCCGCCTTGATGGTGTAGCCGTTCTCGAGCCAGCGCAGCTGCTCGAGCGACTCGGCCAGCTCCAGCGACGACTGCGGCAGACGGGTGATTTCGGCCAGCACGGCTGTACGGTAGGCATACATGCCCACGTGGGTATAATACTGCGTCAGCGAGGGCCATTCGTCTCGTTCCTTCCCTCGCACAAAGGGAATGACCGAGCGCGAGAAATAGCGGGCCCGCATCTGGCTGTCGAGCACCACTTTAGGCGAATTGGGGTTCTCCAGTTCGCTGTAGGGGCGACTCGGGTCAAACGGGCGTACCAGCGTGGCTATGTCGGTCCCCTCGTCGTCAAAGCAGGCCATGATGGCGCGTAATTGGTCGGGCTGGATAAACGGCTCATCACCCTGGATGTTGATGATCACATCCTCGTGTCCGCCGTTCTTGAGGTAGGCTTCCTGGCAGCGGTCGGTGCCGCTGCGGTGCTCGCTGCTCGTCATCACGGCACGACCACCGAAGGCCTCAACGGCAGCCATGATGCGTTCATCGTCGGTAGCCACCACCACGCGGTCCAGCACCAGGCTCACCTGGCGGTAAACCCGCTCAATCATCGTCATGCCGCCTAGCATAGCCAGGGGCTTGCCCGGGAATCTCGTCGAGGCATACCTCGCCGGGATAATTCCGATAAAACTCAATTTATTCTCCATGTATAGTTGACTTTTATTGTTCAAGTAGTTTTTCGTTCAGTTTAGCTTCTATTTCCTTAATGGTAGGTATTGTGCCCTCCACCTTTTCGGGATAGAATTTCTCAAGATCATATTCAGAAATCCCTATCGGCTGGCTACTCGATTCCAGCGCATATTGGGCTTGAATACGGTCTTTTTCTTTGCAGATGAGCAGGCCGATGGTGGGGTTATCGCGGGCCTCTTTTCGCAACATGTGATTGCAGGCAACGACATAGCCTCCCAACTGTCCTACATCAGCGAATTCAAATTTGCCGATCTTGACCTCAATAACGACATAGCATGACAGGTTGAGGTTGTAGAAAAGCAGGTCAATGAAATTTTCGGTACCTCCCACCTGGATGCGATACTCTTTACCCACATAGGCAAAGCCAGTACCCAGTTCAACCAAGAATTGCGTGATATTGTTTAACAGGCTCTCTTTCAACAACCGCTCATTATATCGACCGGTAATTCCTGTAAATGCAAAATCGTATGGATCCTTGGTTAACTCCTGGGCCAAATCGCTTGTTTCATCAGGTAGCGTTCTTGAAAAATTGGTCAATGCCTTACCTTGCCGCTCATATAAATCTGAATCCAGAAAATTAAGTAGCATGTTGCGGCTCCAGCCGTTAACAACAGTCTGGTGAACAAAGAAAAGGGCTTTCTGTTGTTGGTCTTTACATTTATCTATAATTCTAGTGTGATGTCCCCATGGCACAGAAAACATATCTTTTTGAATTTGCTCAACAACTTGTTGAGTGATTTGCTCCTTAAGATGTGGAGTGATTTCTGTGTATGGTTGATAGAGCTGATAGAAATTCTTCATATACAGCAGATTGGTTTGCGAGAAGCATGTCGCATCTGGATTCAGTTCCTTCAAATCTCTGCTCAGATTTTTCATAAATCCGCTGCCCCAGCGGCTTTCTGCTTTCATTTCGGTAATATCTCTACCCAACTCCCAATAGAAACGAAGCATTTCCTCATTTACCTTTACAGCAGCCTTGATTTGGCTCCTGCGATAACGGCTACTTAACTCTTTAATCCATTGTGTGTAATCTGTGTCGAGAATGGAAATTGCTTTGCTCATATAGTCTAAGTTTTTTAAAAAATCGTGCCAAGTGACTCCTCATTTGAGGGGCAAGAGGGGTATCAATACCCCCAGTTCTCACCGATGAGGATGACGGTGTGGCGGTGGGCTGGGAAACTGTTGCGGGTGAAGTGCACATAGTTGCAGATGCACTGCGGACTATTGCAGTTGTGGCACACGCCGTCCAGACGGCATGGCGTGTCGCAGCCCAGGCGCGCCGTGTTGATGGGCGCTGCCGTGTTGCGGGCGCGGGCCAATGCGGCCTCGATGGTGGGAGCGACCTTGTTCATCCCAATGATGTGGATCACGTTGTGCGGGCCCCATGTGATGGCGGCCACCCGGTTACCACGGCCGTCGATGTTAACGATCACGCCGTCCTGGGTGATGGCATTGGCGCTGGTAAGAAAGAAGTCCACATTCATGGCATCGAGATAGCATTGACGCTTCTGCTCGTCGGTCACGGCCTTGTCACGGTCGATGATCGTGTAGTTACCGGTGCCGATGAGTTCTTGGGTCAGGCCCATCTCGCGGATGGTCTGTGAACCACCCCAACTGACGCTGCTGCCAGTGGGCATAAGCGTCTTGACGAGGGCGATGGCCTGGGTGGCCGTGGCGCAGTAGTGAGCGTTGAAGTGACGCCGCTCCAGGTGCTTGATGATGCGACCTGCCAGCAGTTCGTTATGGATTTCGATAGGTGTCATTTTAGTTAATGTTAATTGTTATTAGTTTGATCTAGAAGAGGTCGATGATTTTCAATGATCCCCAGATGAGGACGGCATAGCGCAGCAACTTGCCGATGGTCATTGTCACGAGCACGATCCACACGTTGGAGCGCACGTAGCCCAATGCCACACTAATGGCTGTTCCCAGCATCGGGATGAAAGCAAAGAAGCCCATCCACGCGCCACGGTTGTGCATGAACTCCAGCGCGCGGTTGAGTTTAGCCTCACTCACGTGGGCATACTTTTCAATCCACTCAATTCTCCCTAGGTGCCCCAGCCAGTAACACGTCATGCCACCGCTCACATTACCAGCCAAGGCCACAAACAGGCTCGTAACAGGATCCATGTGCAGTGGCCCGACGCAGGCGATGACCAGCGCCTCGCTGCTGAAGGGGACAATGCTTCCTGCCATGAAACACCCCAGAAACAGTCCCAGGTAACCCCATTGGGTGAAAAATTGGATAAGTGTATCGAGCATTATGATAAACTACTGATTACACGAATTAAACAAATATTATTATATCTCATTTAACTATCTACGAATCACCCCAATCGGTAGTATGGTGAACTCATTAGCGCCATTAGCGTAATTCGTAGATTTGGATCATCATTTGAACAGCAGTTGAGCGAATATCACCAGATATTCGCGCCAGTTGGTCCACTCGTGGCCACGGGTGCTCTCGTGATAGGTGTAGCTCAGGCGATGCTTGTCGAGCGTCTTCCTGAACTCGGCATTATCCTTGTAGAGGAAATCATCCTTGCCAATGCCCATCCAGTACACCTTGGGACGCTGCTTGAACTGGTTGACAAGTTTCTTCTCAATATCGTCATAAATCTTGCTCTTGCCTTTATCCATGCGGCTAATGGCAGGAGAAAACAGGCCCACATACCCAAAGTCATCGGGCTGATTGGCGCTGATGTACAACGAGTGATAGCCTCCCATCGACAGTCCCGCGATGGCACGGTAACGCTTGGCGTCACGCGTGCGGTAATGGGTATCGACCCATGTCATGATGTCGTTAAAACTCTGCTCAAACGTGCCCTCCATCCAATTTTTATGGGCAAACGTGGGTTGAACGTTGTTATCAGGGCCCGATCCGGCAACTGCGGGCTCATCGACATTGCCATTGGGCATGACAACAATCATGGGCTGGGCATTGCCGCTAGCGATCAGGTTGTCTAGAATCTGGGCAGCACGGCCCAGCTCGGTCCAGACGGTCTCGTCGCCTCCCGAGCCATGCAACAGGTAAAGCACGGGGTAGCGTTGACGGCTCTCGCCATAACCGGCTGGAGTATACACCATCATGCGACGCTTCATGCCCAGCGACGGCGAGTCATACCACACTGCGCTCACATCGCCATGCGGCACATCATGCACGGCCATGGGACAATCGCCACTGGGATCGAGGATGAACTTATTCATCACGTTCTTGACGTCATTAGCCACCTGGGCATTTTCGTCATCCAGCACCTTGACACCGTCGATGCGGTAGTAGTACATATACAGGTCGGGCTTCAAGCCACGCAGGGTCATACTCCACTCGCCGTTACCCTGGCGCTGCATGAGCGTGTCTAGGCGCGAGTCAATAATCAAGCGCACGGTATCGGCCCCGGGAGCCTTTACCGTAAACTTAACCGAGCCATCCCTGGCAATGGATGGCGAGGGAGCGGCGGGTGCAAACATTCCTCGTTGCGCACTCACAATGGGAGTCATTATGGCAACAATAATCGACAATAACAGGATTCTCTTCATAGACAAAACTTTTTTCGGCAAAATTAATGAAATCCTGCTTATCACAAAATGAAAAAAACAAAAATCCCCGACTCGCGCCGCGGATCATTGAAAAAAAATCTAATTAACCTCTAATACCATTAACATAAACCTTAAAACTAAATCTTAACCTTCTGAACAAAAAAATTCCATGCCTCACGGCAACAATTTTATGTCTTGATGAAAAATCGACTGCAAAGTTAAGGCCAAATATGTTATTAAACATAATTTTTGAGCAAGAAAATGAATTATATTAACTTTTATTAGAGTTTATAAGACTACTAGTAAACTATTTTAACCATTTAATAGTTAGTTTTGCATTCTAGACCAGAAGAACTGAACTCCCCCATGATTGAGGAGGTGGCAGCGTTACACCATGAACCCCAAGGGCTGTTGGCCAACTCTTGGGGTTCACTTATGGAGGGGAAATCACTGAGCTTTTATCATCTGGCAAGCAACAGGTACTGATAGGGAGACAGCGAGATATTCTTGCCCAGCGCCATCTCATTGCCAGACATCAGATCGGTGACTGTTCTGCCCGTCCACATGGGCGGCACGTCAATCTGATGGGCCGCATCCCTGACATTGACCAGCACCAGCACATTGTCGTTGTTGAGCACTCGGTCCACACACAGGATGCTGTTATCGTCGTCGTCAAAAGCCTCTACAGTACCACTGGAGCGCAATGCGGGATGCTCATTATAGATGCTAATGAGCTTCTTGTACTCCTCGCGCAAGGACGGATTGGCATTCCAGTTCACGGGCACATACTTGAAGAAGTTGATGGGTTCGGGATAACCCACTTCCTGGGAACCATAGACAAGCATGCCGCCATGCAACATCGTGGTAGCCACAAATGCCGCCATAGACGCCCTCACGCCGCCATAGAGCTTGACAGGGGTCGCCTTGGTGGACTCGTCATGATTGGTGGTGAAGCGCAACTTGTACTTGCCGCGCTCAAGATTCTTGTACTCATCCTTGTCAACATCGATGAGTTTCTTGACCTTGGCGTCGCCCTTCATCACTTCGGCAATAGCTCTCATGAAATCCCAAGCGTAGTTCAAGTCAAATCCGGCCGTGAAATTATCGACATTGGCACCCTCGGCAAGCATGATGAGTTTGCGGGGCTTGGCTGCGGCGCGCAGGTCGCTGATGCACTCGGTCCAGAAGTCAGCAGGCACCTGGTCGGCCACGTCACAACGGAAACCATCCACGCCAACACTGTCCACCCAGAAGCGCATCGCGCCAATCATGGCCTTGCGCATGTCCTTGTTGTCATAGTTGAGGTCGGCCACGTCAGTCCAGTCGGTGCCTGGAGGATAGATGATGCTGCCCGTGGAATCCTGGGTGTACCACTCGGGATGCTGCTTGAGCCACTCGTTGTCCCAGGCGGTGTGATTGGCAACCCAGTCCAAAATGAGGCCCATGCCTCGCTCATGGCAGGCGTTCACCAGCGCCCTCAAGTCATCTACAGTGCCAAACTCGGGAGCTACTGCCGTGTAGTTACGCACCGAGTAGGGCGAGTTCTTGGTCTTTTCCAGCCCAATAGGATAAATGGGCATGATCCACAGCATATTCACCCCCAAGTCCTGGATAGAGTCCAGACGTTCCAACACAGCCTGCAGGGAGTTGGACGGAGCGAACACACGGGGATTAACCTGATAGAGCACCACATCGGCAACATCGGGCACCATGAAGTTGTCATCGACCATAATGGCCTTGTTGCCACTACCTGGCTTGCACCCGGTGACAATGATCACCAGAGCCAGCGACAATGTTAAAAGCAGTTTTTTCATCTCTTTCTTATTTTGGTTAATAGTTCATTTTTCTATTTATTCATCGACTGCTTGAACAACTCGAACTGTTCATTGGAAATCTCGGTGATGGTGAGGAGCACTTTCCCCTCATCGTTTTGACCTATTGTGAACACCAGCACATGGTCGTCGACGGTATAGCCAGTCTCGATGGCTTGGGTCTCGCCATTAACACGCCAGGGAACCGCCATGCGGGCATTGCTTCCCTTGAGGGCATTCTTGATGGCCAATTTGGCCATCTCGGCATCCTTGATCGCGGTAGAGAACATCGTGCACGAAGCATCATCGGCAGCGGTTTGGGTGAAGTCATACTTCTCGCTCAACCACAAGGCAACATCGTCGTAGTGATACTTGCTGGCGGCGGCCCGGGCTGCAGTCTCCTTCTCTAGGCGGGCTTGCTCTCGTTGCTGGCGCTCCTGCTCTCGGCGTTGCCGTTGCTCCTCCTTTTTGAGGAGTTTTTCTTCGGCTTTACGTTTCTTTTCCTCGGCCTTGCGCTGTTTCTCGGCCTCTTTTTGGGCTTTTTCCCGAGCGCGCTGCTCCTCCTGGGCACGGCGCTTGGCCAGGCGTTCCTCTTGTTTTTGCGCTTGCTCCTGAGCCCGGGCGGTCTCGCGGCGCTGCTTCTCACTCACCACGGGGGCGGCAGCTGGTGCCGCTGCTTCCTCGTCGTCAACGTCAAGGTCATCGGCACTGGGTGCGGCATCAGCCTCTTCCTGTGTAACGGGCCGCCGGTCACGTGTGCTCCTGCGATAAGGCTTATCATCCTTGTCAGGCTGCTCCTCGGTTTGAGCAACCTCTTTATTATTCTTCTTTCCCAACGATTTATAGTAGTTGGCCGTCTCGGTGACGCTCACATAGTAGGTGCCATCGTCCAGCGCCTTGCGCTTGACGTTGAAGTGAAATTTGTTTTTCTCGAAGCGGAATTCCTTCCAGTAGGTGCTTGTTGTCATTTGCCATGAGCCCACGGGCCTGATGTCGTCATAGCTGGCCATCAGGCGGTCGATCATGTCACGCACCTTCTTGCTGTTCAGGCCTTCTGGGGAGTTCAGGAAATAGCTCACTTCGCCCTTATCGCGCTGCTGCTTGATGTCGGCAGCGCTGGGCGTGTAGTAGTATTCAAAGTAGTTGCGCCCCACAAAGGTGTCGTTCACCACCTCGTCGAGGTACCACTCCATCGGTTCCTGCTCTTGCACGGGTTGAGACAATCCCATCAACCCGACACAAGCCGTCAAGCTCAATATTATGTATTTTAATCTCATAAGCGCCAAAAACCAATTTGGTTGCAGGTCACAAAATTATACAATAATTCTCAAAATGCCCAAAATCCATCGCAATAAACTCACAATTTATTATTTCTTGGTCGTTGAATTATGGATTTTTAATCAAGAGTCATTACCTTTGCGAGAGAATAACACAATCGTTGACATCATGAGATTTAGACATTTATTATTATGCATCATGGCCACGATTGCCGTGATGCCTGCCGCAGCCGACGTGCATCCCCGCTACACCACGATGGTGAGCGACGCGACTTCGACCTACGTTACCAAGCGCCCGCCTGCCGAGGAGCGCCTGTTCACGAGCAAGATTATCGAGCAGCGCATCAAGGAAGTGCTCAAGAAGATCAAGGGCAACCCCAAACTTGCCTGGATGTTTGAGAACTGCTTCCCCAACACGCTCGACAGCACGGTGCATTACCGTCTGGCCGACGACGGCGAGGACGACACGTTTGTCTATACGGGCGACATCCATGCGATGTGGCTGCGCGACAGCGGCGCCCAGGTGTGGCCCTACGTCAAGTATGCCCGCAACGACGAGAAATTGCGCCACATGCTGCGCGGCGTGATCCTGCGCCAGTTCAAGTGCATCATCCTGGACCCCTATGCCAACGCCTTTAACGACGGCCCTACGGGAAGCCAGTGGGCGAGCGACCTGACGGACATGAAGCCCGAGCTGCACGAGCGTAAGTATGAGATCGACTCGCTGTGTTACCCCATCAGGCTGGCCTATGAGTACTGGCTCGTAACGGGCGACGACAGCATCTTCGGCGACCTGTGGCAGCAGGCCATGCAGGCTGTGCTGCGCACCTTCAAGGAGCAACAGCGCAAGGACGGCAACCGCGGTCCCTACAAATTCATGCGCCGCGACATCGACGCCAAGTCGTCGCTCACATGGTATGGCTGGGGGCCTCCCGTCAATCCCGTGGGACTGATTGTGTCGTGTTTCCGCCCCAGCGACGATGCCACGGTACTGCCCTTTCTCGTCCCCAGTAACTTCATGGCTGTAAGCTCATTGCGCAAGGCCGCCGTTGTGCTTGACAAGGTCAACCACAACGTGGCTCTTGCCGCACAATGCCGCCAACTGGCACAGGAGGTCGAGGATGCCCTGCACAAGTATGCCATCGTGGAACACCCCAAGTATGGCAAAATCTACGCCTATGAGGTTGACGGCTGGGGCGGGCGCATCCTTGCCGACGACGCCAACGTGCCCAGCCTGCTGGCGATGGGCTACCTGGGCGACGTGTCCATGGATGATCCCATCTACCGCAACACGCGCCGCTTTGTATGGAGCCAGGACAACCCCTGCTTCTTCAAGGGCAAGGCTGGCGAGGGCATCGGCGGTGCCCACACGGCCTATAACCTCATCTGGCCCATGAGCATCATGATGAAGGCCTTCACGGCCGACAACGACGAGGAAATTGCTTGGTGTATGCGCCAGTTGCTCACGACCGATGCTGGCACGGGCTTCATGCACGAGTCATTCAACAAGGATGACGCCAGCCGCTACACCCGAGCCTGGTTTGCCTGGCAGAACACCCTATTCGGCGAGTTGGTCATCCATCTCATCGACCAGGGGAAGACCGACCTACTCGTCCACTGCCTTGACTGACCAGTCACTCTCCCCCACCCCAACAACTAGAAATCAAAACCTAAAAAACCATTTACAATCCCTATCAAATATTAAAATGATGGGGATTGTCGTTTTGTAGCGGCCAAATGAATTACCTTTGCCGATAATATTTAATAGAACATGCCAATCCACAACATGAAACAATACCAAAACCTGACAAACCAACAAATCGAATCACTGGAGAAAAACGACTGTTGGGCACAAGACTGGAAACAGATTCAAGTCACTGCCGACTTTGACGTCAAGCGCTGCCACCGCGTGCAATTCTACGGCTGGGCCAGACTGGGCAGCGGCGAGGGAACAATAGAAATCACCGACGGCTTTGTCAAGAACTGCGGCATCTATAATGCCACGTTGCGCAATGTGACCATCGGCGACGGATGCCTGATCGAGAACATCGGCAACTATATTAATAATGTTAAAATCGGCGACGGGTGCTACATTTCCAACGTGAGCACCATCGACACCAACGGCAATCCCAACTACAGTCAGGGTCACACTATCGCCGTGCTCAACGAGGTGGGTGACGGCAACTTGCTGCTCTTGAGCGAACTGAGCAGCCAGTTGGCAGCCTTCATGGTCAAGCATGGCGACAACAAGCCACTCATGGAAGCCATCAAGCGCATGGTGGCCCAGTCTGTCGAGAAGTCACGGCCCGAGTGCTCCACCATTGGCAACCATGTGAAGGTGGTTAACACGGGTGTGATCATCAACACCGTCATCAATGACGGGTGCCAGATATGCGGCGTTTCACGCCTGAGCAACTGCACCATCAGCAGTTCGATGGAAAATCCCATTGTCATCCGCACGGGAGTCATCTGCGAGAACACCATCATCAGCGGCGGGTCACACTTGATAGGCAGCGTCAAGTTGACCGATTGCTTCGTCGGTGAGTCCTGCCACCTCGAGAATGGCTTCACGGCTGCCAGCAGCGTCTTTTTTGCCAACAGCTACATGTCCAACGGCGAGGCATGCGCGGCCTTCTGCGGCCCGTTCACGGTGAGTCACCACAAGAGCTCGCTGCTCATTGGTGCCATGTTCTCGTTCTATAACGCCGGCTCGGCGACCAACTTCAGCAATCATGCCTACAAGATGGGTCCCATGCACCATGGCGCCCTGGAACGCGGCTGCAAGACCGCCAGTGGTGCTTACCTGCTACTGCCGGCCAACATAGGCTCGTTCAGCGTCCTGTTCGGCAAACTGATGTATCACCCCGACACACGCGACCTGCCCTTCAGTTACCTCATCGCCTATGGCGACACGATGTACCTCAAGCCGGGACGCAACTTCGCTACAGTCGGCTTGTACCGCGACATTCGCAAGTGGCCCAAGCGCGACAAGCGCTATAAGGGCGAGCACCGCAGTGTGGTCAACTTCGACTGGCTCAGCCCGTTCACCATCAGCGAGGTCCTGCGAGGGAAGAAGATTCTGGAAAACCTGCGGGCCGCCAGCGGCGACAAGGTGAGCACCTACAACTATCACGAGTATGTCATCAAGGCACCACTGCTGCACAAGGGCATCAAGTACTATGACATGGCCTTGCGCATCTATATGGGAGCCGTCCTCAAGCGACACAAGCCCGTGCCACCCGTCTCAACCGATGGCGAGGGTAACTGGATCGACCTGGCCGGACTGCTCATGCCACAAAGTGCCGAGAACGACATCATCGACGACATCATCGCCGGACGCCTCGACACCATCGATGCCGTCAATGCCCGTTTCAAGGACATCCACGCCAACTACAACGAGCTGCGCTGGGCATGGAGTTACCGCATCATTCTGGACTACTATGGCATCGACGAGCTGACCGATGAAGCCGTGGATCGCATCCACCAGGACTACGTCACGGCTCGCCGCGAGTGGATCGCTCTCATCCGCCAGGACGCCGAGAACGAGTACACGCTGGGCGACATCGACCGCGAGGTACTCGACGACTTCGTTAACCTGCTCGACCGCGAGGTAGACTTTGAGAACCAGAAACTCTACATGTAATATGAGGTTAAAGGTTAGAGGTTAGAGGTTAAAGAGGATAAAAGGTATAATGGAAGATTTGGACATTTTTCAATTTGAGAGGCTTATAGCATGGCAAAAGGCTAAGGAACTGACCCGATGTGTCTACCAACTAATTGCCAGTTTTCCACAACACGAGCAGTATGCCCTCAGCAGTCAAATCCGAAGGGCTGTCATTTCAATTCCATCAAACATTGCCGAAGGATCTGGACGAACATCAATGAAAGAGAAAATCCATGTTCTTGAAATTGCTTATGGTTCACAACAGAAACTTATTGCCAACTGCTCATCGCATCAGAATTAGGCTATTTATCTGATGATGAATTGTTTGCAGTCAGACCATTATTCAAGGAGACTTCACGCCTTATTAGCGGATTGCGGAAACGTTTTAATTCTAACCTTTAACCTGTTTGTTTTTTGCCTAGGCAAAAAACAAACAAAAGAAGCGCCACGAATGGCGCTTCTTTTGTAGCGGGACTGAGAATTGAACTCAGGACCTCCGGGTTATGAATCCGACGCTCTAACCGACTGAGCTATCCCGCCATTTCCGTAAAGCGACTGCAAAGGTATAATCAATTTTGCAACTGGCCAAATTTTTTCTCAAAAAAGTTTCGTCAAGATTTCCTCTGGAGTTCATTTATAGCTGATAATGGCGCATATAGAAGAAAAATGTTTACCTTTGCATTGAAAACTAAAAAACTAACAGCGATGACGATAACCAGATGGCTGCTACTGTCCGTGACGATGGCTTCAACCATGGCTGCTGGCCTGCAATGCGCGACAAGAGGGCTGGTGGTGACGGTGTTTGACACCAACGTGACTGCCGGCCAGTATTATCGCATTCCCGCCATGGTGCAACTGTCTGACGGCAAGTTGATAGCTATTACCGACGACCGCCACAGCAGTGACTATGACATCGGCGGCAATCCCGGCATCGACATCGTGGGCCGCGGCAGTGAAGATGGAGGCAAGACCTGGGGTGAGAGCTTCATGATAGCCAACGGATATCCTCGCAGCCAGGACTTTGACAACGGGCACTGCGACCCGGCTGCTGTGGCCGACCGCGAGACTGGGCGCCTGCTTGTAATGTGCGCCTCGGGCTCACAAGGGTTCCTCAACTCGACGTTGGCCTCTCCCCTGCGTGTAGGCCGCTACACTAGCGAGGATGGCGGCCTCACATGGACTGGGAATGACGTGACCCGTGACATTTATGGCATCTTTACGGGGTTTCACGAGGTGAACGCCCTGTTCTTCTCGAGTGGGCGCATCTGCCAGAGCCGTTTTGTCAAGCAAGGCGATTATTACCGCATCTATTCGGCTGTTGACGGTCCAATGGGCGTGGGCTGCATGGTGCTCTACAGCGATGACTTCGGCAATACATGGCAAGCCCTGGGCGGCCCCACCGCAAGACCGACAATCACACCATGGGGCGACGAGGCCAAGGTCGAGGAGCTGCCTGACGGCAATGTCCTGCTCAGCTGCCGCTCCAAGCAAGCCGGTACCAGCGGCAGGCTGTTCAACATTTACGACTACTCCATTGGCTCGTGGGGCGAGATGGCCGTGAGCAACGACCCTGAGCTGGGCACCCACAGCGAGAACTGCTCCTGCAATGGCGAATTGCTCATCGTGCCAGCCATTCGCACCAGCGACAACCGCGCCATGCATCTGGCGCTGCAATCGGTGCCGCGTGGTCCTGGGCGCCAGCGGGTGAGTATCTACTACAAGCCGCTGATCGACGCTAGTGACTATGACGAGCCTTGCGACTTCTCATGGGGCTGGAAGCCCTATCTTGTGACCGCCAATCACTCGGCCTACTCGACAATGCTTTCACTCCAGGACGGCGACATCGCCTGCTACTGGGAGGACTGCAACGACAACAACAGCACCACGGCCTATGACCTGCTGTTCCAGCGATTGTCAATCCAACAGATCACCAACGGAAGGTACACTTCTATTATAATAATAAATGAACATGGACAACAATAATATCTCAATACCAGTGCTTGCGGCTCCGCTGCAAGGCGTGACAGACAACGTGTGGCGCATGGCACAACACAGCGTGTTTGGCGGTGTGGACGCCTATTATGCCCCCTTCATGCGCGTGGAGCATGGCGAGATCAGGCGCAAGGACCTGCGCGACGTGGAGCCCGAGCGCAATGCGGGCACCACCTTGATTCCGCAGATTCTCGCTTGTGCGCCCGAACATGCCCTGATGATGGTAACGGCATTGCAGCAGATGGGGTACAGCCGCATCGACATCAACCTGGGTTGCCCCTTCCCGCCCATCGCCCTTCACCGCAAGGGCTCGGGCATGCTGGCCTATCCCGACCTTGTCGAAAAGCTCTTCGGCGCCCTTGCTACCGTCACCACGGTGCAATATAGCGTGAAAATGCGCATTGGCTGGGACAAGAGTGACCAGTGGCGCGACATCCTGCCGCTGATGGACATCATCAAACCTGTACATATCGCTATCCACCCCCGCACGGGCAAGCAGCAGTACAAGGGGGAACTCGACATTGAGCAATTCGAGGCCCTGTTGGCCTCCTCGCCCTGGCCCGTGGTCTATAATGGCAGTCTGCGCACCGTCCAGGACATAGAGCTCACCGTCCAACGCTACCCCACCCTAGCCGCTGTGATGGTGGGCAGTGGGCTCGCAGCCGATCCGGGCATGCTAGCCCCTGAGGCCATCTCTGGCGACTACCGCCGCTTCCACGACCTGCTGGTTGAGGGTTACAACGACCAGCTCAATGGCGGCGAAGCCCAACTGGTGCGCCACCTGCAAGACATCTGGCAGACGTTCCTGCCCGGCATTGATCGAAAACTGTTCAAGGCCATACGCAAGTCTCACACCCTCGACCAGTACCTCAATGCCGCCTCGGCTGCACTATCTAGTGTGGAATGAGCCGATTCAACTGCCGCCCAGCAACATGTCGATGAGCCGAGTGACATCGGCAATCGAGACGTGTCCATCGCCATCAACATCAGCAGCCTGGACATTCAGGCTGTCGCCACCCAGCAAGCAGTCAATCAGCCGCGTGACATCGGCAATCGAGCGGTGGCCGTCACCGTCAACATCGCCCACGACGGGTTGTGGATTGTCGCCTGGCGATGTGGACCCCGTGATGGCTGTAAAAAGTGCCCGCTTGATGGCCCCGCTGCTCACCACGTTGGCCTCCCATGAGACAAAACGTAACCGCGCCATACCCAACCCCGACGGAACGGCGACACGCATCGTGAGATTGTGGGTGCTGCCCAGCACGGTGGGCACCGCCGTTATCGAGTCGATTGGCTCTCCCTGGGCGTCATCAAGAGCCATAGTGAGGGCGGTTCGCGACAAGTTGAAACTGCTGTTATTAAACTCCCTGGTGTACCACATGATATTGGCCTCGATACTATCAACACCCTGGCAGGGAAACAACGGTGAGCACAGGGTGTGCACATATCCCTGACTGTTCACATAAAGCACGATTTTGCCTCCGGCAATATTTGTCGCGCTCAGGGAGATACCGGGATTATTATACTCCCAGCCGTCATAGTCACTGCTTGTGAACTGCGGTAACTCCTGCGACCGTGACAACAGGGCCACGAGGGCCACTACTAGCGTAAATGACAATCTCTTTATCATAAGGCAATACGATTTGAGCGTTTTAACGCCTCAAAGTTATGATTTTTTCTCCACCCGCACAAATGTCGGGGGCAACCACCACAACATTGAGCGCCATAAAAAATGTTATCAAGAACAAGAATTTCACCCAAAAAGTGGATGGGATAATAAAAAATGACTAACTTTGCCCCAAAGAAAAAACCATTAATTAACCTTTGGAGCCGTTTTGGACTTTTTGGAAACTAACGATTTAAAAATCAACCCAGAACGAAGAAACAGACTCCCATTAAACATCTTACTGTAAATTGGAAAACGAAATCCTGGCACTTAACGCCAATCAGGTGGTGGCCTACCTGCAGAAAGAGCCGCACGAGTTTACCAAGGCCGACATCATCCGCTACATTGAGGAGAACAACATCCGCATGGTCAACTTCATGTACCCTGGCGGTGACGGCAAGTTGAAAACCTTGAACTTTGTCATCAGCAGCAAGGATTACCTGCGCACGATTCTCTCCTGTGGTGAGCGCGTGGACGGCAGCAGCCTGTTCAGCTTCATCGAGGCCAGCTCGAGCGACCTGTATGTGCTGCCCCGCTTCAGCACGGCCTTCCTCGACCCGTTTGCCGAGATTCCCACCCTGTGCATGCTGTGCTCCTTCTTTGACAAGGACGGCAACCCCCTGGAGAGTTCTCCCGAAAACACGCTGCGCAAGGCCGCTCAAGCCTTCCGCGAGGTGACCGGCATGGAGTACCATGCCATGGGCGAGCTGGAGTACTATGTGATCCGTCCGTCGGTTGACTTTTACCCCGCCCGCGACCAGCACGGTTACCACGAGTCGATGCCCTATGCCAAGACCAACGACTTCCGCCAGCGCTGCATGGACTACATCGCCAAGGCCGGTGGCCAGATCAAGTACGGCCACAGCGAGGTGGGCAACTTTGAACAGGACGGCGTGGTCTATGAGCAGAACGAGATTGAGTTCCTGCCCGTGCCCGTGCTCGACGCCGCCGACCAGCTGATGGTCGCCAAGTGGGTAATCCGCAACCTGGCCTTCCGCGCCAACCTGAACGTCACCTTCGCCCCCAAGATCACCACGGGCAAGGCTGGCTCAGGACTTCACATCCACATGCGCATGATGAAGGACGGCCGCAACATGATGCTCAACGACAAGGGCGTCCTGAGCGACGAGGCCCGCAAGGCCATCGCCGGCATGATGGACCTGGCTCCCGCTATCACCGCCTTCGGCAACAAGAACCCGATGTCCTACTTCCGCCTGGTTCCCCACCAGGAGGCTCCCACCAACGTGTGCTGGGGCGACCGCAACCGCTCGGTGCTCGTGCGTGTTCCCCTGGGCTGGACTGCCGGTGCCGACATGTGCCGCATCGCCAATCCGCTGGAACCCGCCAGCAACTTTGACACGACCCAGAAGCAGACCGTCGAGATGCGCTCGCCGGACGGCTCGGCCGACATCTACCAGTTGCTCGCCGGCCTGTGCGTAGCCTGCCGCCACGGCTTCGAGATGGAGAATGCCCTCGAACTGGCCAAGAAGACCTACGTTGACGTCAACATCCACGATGCAGCCAACGCCGACCGCCTCAACGAACTCGACTGCCTGCCAGACAGTTGCGTGGCCAGTGCCGACTGCCTGGAGAAGTTGCGTGCCGCCTTTGAGGAGCACGGTGTGTTCAGCGCCCACATGATCGATGGCATCATCGCCGAGTTGCGCTCGTTCAACGACCGCACCCTGCGCCACGACATCGAGCACGATCCCAAGCGCACCGCCCAGCTCGTCAACGAGTACTTCCAGTGCGGCTAAGCGCTTCAGAACAACACTGACAACACTCTAATAACAAGGGACAATGCCCCCATCACCATGGGGCGCTGTCCCTTGTCATTATTGATTGATAGTTATCCCGACCGATAACAAACAAATGACACCACCTCTCTGCCTCGTCCTGGAGGCAGAGTAGTGATGCCATGATATGATCACAACTGGTTACTTCTCCTCTTGCTGGTCGTCCATGAGGCCGGCTCGGTAGCCGCCCGACTGTGCCACGGCCACGCCATACTGGTAACCCAGCTGGTAGGCCTGCTGCACGAGCTGCTGCATCTGCTGCATGATCATCTGGTACTGCTGCTGATACTGCTGCTGGTTAGGGGTCTGAGGCTGTTGCGGCTGCTGGTAGCCAGGAGGGAAGTTAGGCACCTGCTGCTGTTGCGGCTGTTGTGGGGTCTGGTCCCAGGGGTTGGGAATTTCGTTTCCTCCTGTGGTGGTAGCGCCCCCGGCTTGCTGTTGAGCCTGGCGGGCAGCCTCTTCCAGTTTTTTCTGAAGTTCGTCAAGTAATCCCATAATGCATTCTTTTTATTAGGTTATGAAACAATAGATGAATTCTTAATCTCATTGGGTCACAAATATAATGACTTTTCACAACTGCACCAAACCTTGTAACATTGTTTAATCATTTTTTTCTAGCTCGCAATCTTTTTTAGTCAACAAGAGGAAACGACCAAGCTCTTGGCTATTGAGAGTTGGAGGTATCCTCCATGACTAGGCGCAAGCCGATTGGGTAGTTATCGATGTAGTTCTCGGGTGCTGGGTCAGAACCCATACGCCAGGACACGCGGCAGTAGGTGGACTCCTTCCAATAGTAGCTGCCGCCACGAATGACGCGGACAGTGCCTGACTCAGATCCAACCGGATTGACGAGAGGCTCGTTGCCATAGGGGCCGAACCAGTCCTGACACCACTCAAGCACGCTGCCGCTCATGTTATACAACCCCAATTCGTTGGGGAACTTCGTCCTGACGAGAGGATAACGATAGCCAGTAAACACGGCGACCTCGTCAAGGATGTCGCTGCCAGCGTACTTGTAGCCGTGACCACGGTTTCCGCCGCGTGCGGCAAACTCCCACTCGGCCTCGGTGGGCAAGCGGAATGTCCTGCCGGTCATCTCGTTAAGTTTAGCGATAAAGTTCTGGCAATCGTCCCAAGAAACGCAACTCACAGCGGCATTGGAGGGGGGGGAATACTCCGGGATATAATACGGTATGGGATTGTAGCCCAGTACGGCTCTCCACATTCCCACTGTCACCTCGGTCTGCCCGATGAAGAACGATGAGACGGTCACCTCGTGGGCGGGTCGCTCATCATCGGTGGCATCGTCTTCCTGCTCGGGTGTCGCACCCATCATGAACGTGCCGCCGTCGACCTTGATCATGGCAAATGTCTCCTTGCCCACAGTGAAATGCTCCATAACAAACTCGCTCGGGTTGACTGTCACGGCAATGGTTGCCTGTTCGCCGGTGGTGAGATCACTGACGGTGATCGTGGCCTGTCCCACATCGATGGCATCCAGCCGCACGATGGTGTCTTGATGTGTAATGGTCAGGGCCTCGTCGTTGTTGCAGTCCACCTGATAGAGGCCGCTACCACCCGCAATGGTTACCTCGTCACACAAGCCGTCATTAGTCTCAACTTCATATTTCGACAACGACAACGTCGTGTCATAGACCGGTTCGCCCATGGCAAGGCGCAGGCCTTTAGCGGGTATAGCGGTAGAACTCGAGCCATATCGACCTATCGAGACAGCGATGGTCATATAATGGCCACCACAACTCACATGCTCACCATCGGTTGATTGCATAATCGGGTTGGTCAGCGGGTTGTTGCAGTAGTAGTCGCCGCTATATCCATCCAGACAAAACTCGTCCACATTGCCGCACATGTCATACAACCCCAATTCGTTGGGGATCAACTCGGCAACGGGATGAGTTGTGTGGCCGGAATTGTTCCTATGCCATGCCACCTCATCTTTATCATCGCTGCCCGCGTACATGTAACCGTGGCTATAGTTGCCGCCACGTGCGGCAAATTCCCATTCAGCCTCGCTGGGCAGGCGGAATGTCCTGCCTGTCATCTCGTTGAGCTTGGCGATAAACTCCTGGCAGTCATCCCATGACACCATCTCGACAGGGTAGTCGGGGCCGCCGGGGCGGCTGACGCCGTCGTGATAGCTCGGATTGCTGCCCATCACGGCCACCCACAAGGCTTGTGTCACCTCGGTCCGACCGATGGCAAACGGCGACAAGGTCACTTGGGGGCTATGCCTCGACATGAATGTGCCACCATCGACCTCGACCATCGTGAACGACACCTCACCCACGGTGTACGTCTTGAGATGGGTGGCTTGTTCGTCAAGAATGATACCAATGACCATGTTCAAGTCAGCAATGTTGATTTCTCCGTCATGGTTCACATCGGCGGTGGCACTACTGCTGGCTCCGTCAAGGATGAGGTCGATAATCGTGTTCACGTCAGCAATGTTCACCTCATTGTCGCTATTCACGTCGCCATGTTGTGGCGTCGTTTCATCCTGGGCCGTTGACGAGAGTGCCACGAGAAGCAAGCAGAGCAGCAGCCCGCTTGATCGATAGAAGGTATGGAATCTTTTTCCCATCATATAGAGTTGTTGGAGTTCGAGGCAAAGTTATAATATATTGTGCTGATTTCCAAATATTTTGGTCTTAAAGTGAGTTGAAGTGCTGGGAAATAAAAAAACACAGGACTGGAAACGTGCTCCAGTCCTGCGATTTATTTTTAGTCGTTATTTGAATGCTTATTCTTAACTCCTAACTCATGGAATCATGCCTCAGGGTCAACACCCCACTGCTGGCGGGCCAGACGGCGGTAGTTGTTGTAACGCCACTGGGCGTTCTCCTTGGCGGCGGCAAACAGCTCGGCTGCCTCGTCGGGATAC
Organism: uncultured Prevotellaceae bacterium; assembly: GCA_946406035.1. Lineage (GTDB taxonomy): Bacteria > Bacteroidota > Bacteroidia > Bacteroidales > Muribaculaceae > Sodaliphilus. Next base: position 4,050 of record CAMJJG010000028.1, on the reverse strand, counting down.
TGCTTCAATACCGACGCATAGCGCACCTCGCCCTTGAGGAAGTCCTCAAAGTTGTCCCAGTTGGGCTCGGGACTGTCGAGGGTGAAGGGATTCTTGCCCTCGGCCTCGAGCTGCGGGTTGTAGCGCCACAGGTGCCAGTAACCGCAAGCGACAGCAGCCTTCTCCTCGGCCTGAGCCTTACCCATACCGGCCTTAATGCCGTGGTTGATACAGGGAGCATAGGCAATGATGATCGAAGGTCCGTCATAGGCCTCAGCCTCACGGATGGCCTTCAGGCACTGGGCATCGTTGGCGCCCATAGCGATCTGGGCAGCATAGACGTAGCCATAGGTGCTGGCAATGAGACCCAGGTCTTTCTTGCGCACGCGCTTGCCGGCAGCGGCAAACTTGGCGATAGCGCCAATCGGGGTAGCCTTGGAGGCCTGACCACCGGTGTTGGAGTAAACCTCGGTGTCGAGCACGAGGATGTTGACGTTCTTGCCGCTGGCAATCACGTGGTCCAGACCGCCGAAGCCGATGTCGTAACTTGCACCGTCACCACCGATGATCCACTGTGAACGCTTAACCAGGTACTGACCCAGTTCGCGCACCTTGATGTCGGCAGGATTGTCGCTGTGCTCGATGGCCTCGAGGATCTTGTCGCTCAACTCGCGGCTCTTGTCGCCGTCGTTGAAGTTCTCAAGCCACTGCTGGTAGAGGGCCTTGACGTCGGCAGCAACGGTGGCGTCGTCGATGGCTTCCTTGACAAAGCCAGCCACGCGGCCACGCATCTTCTCGTCGGCGATGGTCATACCCAGACCGAACTCGCAGAAGTCCTCAAACAGGGAGTTGGCCCAAGCGGGACCGTGACCCTTGGCGTTGACGGTGTAGGGACTGGAGGGAACCGATGCACTGTAAATTGACGAGCAACCAGTAGCATTGGCCACGATCTGGCGGTCGCCGAAGAGTTGGCTGATCAACTTCACATAAGGGGTCTCACCGCAACCCGAGCATGCGCCCGAGAACTCAAACAGCGGCTGAGCGAACTGTGAATTCTTGACGTTGGACTTGGTGTCCACCAGGTGCTGCTTGCTCTTGACGTTGGCGATGGCATAGTCCCAGAGTTTCTGGTCCTGTTCGTGTCCCATGAGGGGAACCATCTCGAGAGCCTTCTCGCCCTTCTTGCCCGGGCAAACGTCGGCACAGTTGCCGCAACCCAAGCAGTCCATCACGTCAACCACCTGAACGAAGGACATACCCTCGAAGCCCTTGCCGATGGCTTTGAGTTTGTCGGCATCCTTGAAGGGTGAAGCGGCAGCCTCGGCCTCGTCCATGACGAACGGACGGATAGCAGCGTGCGGGCAGACGAGCGCGCACTTGTTACACTGGATACAGTTCTCGCTCTTCCACACGGGAACGAAGGCGGCAACGCCACGCTTCTCATAGGCCGACGTACCGGGATCCCAAGTACCATCCTCACGGCCCTTGAAAGCGCTCACGGGCAGCAAGTCGCCGTTCTGGGCATTGATGGGACGAACCACGTTGTGGACAAATGCGGGAGCATTGTCGGCAGCGGGAGCCTCAACGGTGAGGTTGCTCCAAGCGGGATCAACGGGCAGCTCGGTGTACTCGCCACCACGGTCAACGGCCTGGTAGTTCTTGTTCACGACATCCTCACCCTTGCGGCCATAGGACTTAACGATGAACTTCTTCATCTGCTCGATAGCCAGGTCAACGGGGATTACCTCGGTGATGCGGAAGAATGCGCTCTGCAGGATGGTGTTGGTGCGGTTGCCCAGACCGATCTCCTGAGCGATCTTGGTGGCGTTGATGTAATAAACCTTGATATTGTTGTCGGCGAAGTACTTCTTCACGTTGTTGGGCAGGTTCTGAGCCAACTGGTCGGCGTCCCAGACGGTGTTGAGCAGGAAGGTACCACCCTTCTGCAGGCCGCGGGTCACGTCATACATGTGCAGGTAGGCCTGAACGTGGCAAGCCACAAAGTTGGGCGTGGTCACGAGGTAGGTCGAGCGGATGGGCTCGTCGCCAAAGCGCAAGTGCGAGCAGGTGAAGCCGCCCGACTTCTTGCTGTCATAGGAGAAGTAGGCCTGGCAGTGCTTGTCGGTGTTGTCACCGATGATCTTCACACTGTTCTTGTTGGCACCCACGGTACCGTCGGCACCCAGACCGTAGAACTTGGCCTGGAACATGCCAGCGCCACCCATGGCAACCTCTTCCTTCATGGGCAGTGAGGCGAAGGTAACATCGTCCTCGATGCCGATGGTGAACTGGTTCTTGGGCATGGGCAGGGCCAGGTTCTCATAGACTGAGAGAATCTGGGCGGGGGTGGTGTCCTTGCTGCCGAGGCCGTAGCGACCGCCGACGATGACGGGGGCATTCTCGGTGCCGTAGAAGCAGTCCTTCACATCAAGATACAGGGGCTCGCCGTTGGCGCCGGGCTCCTTGGTGCGGTCGAGCACGGCAATGCGCTTGGCAGTGCTGGGCACGGCAGCGAGGAAGTGCTTGGCGCTGAAGGGGCGGTAGAGATGCACGGCAACCAGTCCGACCTTCTCACCCTTCTCGGTGAGGTAGTCGATGGTCTCGCGGATGGCCTCGGTCACACTGCCCATGGCGATGATGACGCGGTCGGCATCCTTGGCGCCGTAGTAGTCAAACAGACCATACTTGCGGCCGGTGATCTCGCTGATCTTGTTCATGTAGTCCTCGACGATGGCAGGCACTGCGGTATAGTAGTCGTTGCACGACTCGCGGTGCTGGAAGAACACGTCGGGGTTCTCGGCAGTACCACGGGTAACGGGCTTGTCGGGATTCATGGCACCCTTGCGGAACTTGGCCAGCTCCTCCATGTCGATGAGGGGACGCAGGTCTTCCTGGTCCATGGCCTCAACCTTCTGGATCTCGTGGGAGGTGCGGAAACCGTCAAAGAAGTTGACAAACGGCACGTGAGCCTTGATGGCGCTCAAGTGGGCAACACCAGCGAGGTCCATCACCTCCTGAACACTGCCCTCGGCGAGCATGGCAAAGCCAGTCTGGCGGGTTGCCATCACGTCCTGGTGGTCACCAAAGATACACAGGGTGTGGCTGGCCAGGGTGCGGGCCGAAACGTGGAACACGCCCGGAAGCAACTCACCGGCGATCTTGTACATGTTGGGGATCATCAGCAGCAAGCCCTGCGATGCGGTGTAGGTAGTGGTCAGGGCACCGGCCTGCAATGAGCCGTGAACGGCACCTGCGGCGCCACCCTCGCTCTGCATCTCCTGAACGGTAACGGTCTCGCCAAAGATGTTCTTGCGGCCAGCGGCAGCCCACTCGTCCACGTGCTCGGCCATCGTTGATGACGGAGTGATGGGGTAGATTGCGGCTACCTCAGTGAACATGTAACTGATGTGAGCAGCAGCCTGGTTGCCGTCACACGTCATGAATTTCTTTTCCTTACTCATAAACTTTGTTTGAAAAACTGATATAGTTAGTTATTAGTCGTTTATATGCTAATTGGTTTTACAGGCTGCAAAGGTACGCATTATTTTTTTAATAAGGTATATTCCGACTGAAAAATAGGTGTCAGGCCATGTGACAAAAAGCATTGCGGCCTGATTTATGGCAAATCATCCATGTTATTGAATATCAACAACATGAGCCAAAACCACTCTATAAAGGAGGTGGTGCGGGAATGTTAACGAATTGTTAAATCGGCATTTTCACCCCTTAGGGCACAAAGGTAAAACAAAACCACACTGCTTGTTAATGGCAAAAAGCAAAGGGACAATTATAGGAGCCGGCTGCTGGTCGCTTCACCCATTGATTGGAAGAGTAGCAGCGGCTCATGAACACCAATGCGAGTAAGAGAGCGCAATGTCAAGTTTTCTTGAACATTGCCGAGCGTGAGCATTGAAGACGAAGTCAATAAATCACCGAAATCTAAAAGAAAATGAGTGTTTAGAGCGATAAAATCGCTACCTTTGCCTACGTTTACTGAACGATAAATCGGAATTTAGGCGCATGATAAAAGATATCATATTAGTTGGAATAGGTAGTGGTATAGGTGGGATT
>CAMJJG010000027.1 GCA_946406035.1 uncultured Prevotellaceae bacterium | reverse complement strand
ACTATGGTGTGTTCATCGACCTGGGTGGCGTGGACGGTCTGATTCACATCACCGACCTGTCGTGGGGCCGTGTCAACAACCCCGCCGACATCGTTCAACCCGAGCAGAAGCTCAACGTCGTTATCCTCGACTTCAATGAGGAGAAGAACCGCATCGCCCTGGGTCTGAAGCAACTGCAGCCGCATCCCTGGGATGCCCTGGATCCCAACCTCAAGGTGGGTGACCACATCAAGGGTAAGGTTGTCGTTATGTACGACTATGGTGCATTCGTTGAGGTGGCTCCCGGTGTTGAGGGCCTGATTCACGTGAGTGAGATGAGTTGGTCGCAGCGTCTGCGTCCCGCTCAGGACTTCATGAAGGTGGGCGACGAGGTCGAGGCCGTTATCCTGGCTCTGGACCGCGAGGACCGCAAGATGTCGCTTGGCATCAAGCAACTCACCAACGATCCTTGGGACACCATCGAGGAGAAGTACCCCGTTGGCAGCAAGCACACCGCCAAGGTGCGCAACTTCACCAACTTCGGTATCTTTGTTGAGATGGAAGAGGGCGTTGAGGGCCTGATCCACATCAGCGACCTGTCGTGGACCAAGAAGATCAAGCACCCGAGCGAGTTTACCAAGGTTGACGCTCCCATCGACGTTGTCGTTCTCGACATCGACAAGGAGAACCGTCGCCTGAGCCTCGGCCACAAGCAACTCGAGGAGAACCCCTGGGAGACCTACGAGACCATCTTCACCCGTGGCAGCGTGCACGAGGGTACCATCAGCGAACTCACCGAGCGTGGTGGCCAGATCCGTCTGGATCCCTACGGCGTTGAGGGCTTCGCTACTCCCAAGCACCTCACCAAGGAGGATGGCACCACCGCCAAGCAGGGCGAGACCTTGATGTTCAAGGTGATCGACTTCAACAAGGATGCCAAGCACATCATTCTGTCGCACAGCCGCATCTTTGAGGATGAGCAGCGCAACGAGGCTCGCAAGGCTCGCCGCCAGGCTGCTGCCAGCAAGCCCGCAGCCGAGGCTGCTCCCGCAGCTCCCCAAGTAGAGAAGACCACTCTGGGTGACGTGACCGACCTGGCCGCACTCAAGGCTCAACTCGAGAAGAACGAGGGCAAGCAAGACGCTCCCAAGACCGAGGAGTAATCACCTGATTTAAAACATCAGCGCTCCCTTGGAGCAAATTAACGCCACCGGCATCCAATCAACAGATGCCGGTGGCTGTCTTTTTAGGGATAATAAATGATGTAAAATGCAGAATATTATATTTTTGGATAAATATTTGCCGAAAAATTTCCATAATTCAAATTTAACCACTAACTTTGACCCGTTGAAAACCGAACATAAATCTATAACACTAATAACTAATTCATTTTAACAACGTGAAAATACTTTCTATTAATGACTTGAACAGTCTTAGGAAGCGTGCGCAACAAGCGCTGGCATTGCGTGAAGAAAGCTCTGACCAGACGTCAGAAATGTGTTGTGGCCTTGCTACTGGGGCCGAACACCTGCAAGTGCTGTGCTGTGGCGGTACTGGATGTAAAGCATCTAATAGCCACAAGATTGTTGACAACCTCAAGGCTGCAATCGAGGAGAACGGCATTGCCGACAAGGTGGACGTGATCACCACTGGTTGCTTCGGCTTCTGTGAAAAAGGTCCCATTGTGAAGATCATCCCCGACAACACTTTCTACACCCAGGTTAAACCCGAGGATGCTGCCGAAATTGTTAAGGAGCACATCATTGGCGGTCGCCGCGTTGAGCGCCTGCTCTATGTTGACCCCAAAACCAAGCAGACGGTTAGCGACAGCAAGCACATGGACTTCTATCGCAAGCAGATGCGCATCGCCCTGCGCAATTGTGGATTGATTGACCCCGAGAACATCGAGGAATACATCGCCCGTGATGGCTATCAGGGTATTGCTAACGCATTGATCAACCAGACACCCGAAGAAGTGATTGATATCATCAAGGCTTCGGGCCTGCGTGGTCGTGGTGGCGCCGGCTTCCCCACTGGCATGAAGTGGGGCTTTGCCCGTGGTTATGAAAGCGACGAGAAGTATGTGGTCTGCAATGCCGACGAGGGCGACCCTGGTGCATTCATGGACCGCTCTATCATGGAGGGTGACCCCAACTCGGTGATCGAGGCTATGACCGTCTGCGGTTACTGCATCAATGCCCACAAGGGCTTGATCTACATCCGTGCCGAGTACCCCCTGGCCGTACACCGCTTGAAGATTGCTATTCAACAGGCTCGCGAGTATGGCTTACTGGGCAAGAATATTCTGGGAACCGATTTTGATTTCGATATCGAGATACGCTACGGCGCAGGCGCCTTTGTCTGCGGTGAGGAGACCGCTCTAATCCACTCGATGGAGGGTAAGCGTGGTGAGCCCACCTTGAAACCGCCCTTCCCCGCCGAGGCCGGCTACAACATGAAACCGACCAACGTGAACAACGTCGAGACCCTGGCCAACGTTCCCATTATCCTGACAAAGGGTGCCGACTGGTTCGCTTCGATCGGTACCGAGAAGAGCAAGGGTACCAAGGTGTTTGCCCTGGCTGGTAAAATTAATAATGTGGGACTGATCGAGGTCCCCATGGGCACCACGTTGCGTGAAATCATCTACGACATCGGTGGCGGTGTCAAGAACGATAAGGAATTCAAGGCAGTGCAGACTGGTGGCCCCTCGGGCGGTTGCTTGACTGCTAAGCATCTGGACACCCCTATCGATTATGAGCATCTGGCTGCTTCGGGCTCGATGATGGGCTCTGGCGGTATGATTGTCATGGACGAGGACGACTGCATGGTCAGTGTGGCCAAGTTTTATCTCGAGTTCACCGTCGACGAGAGCTGCGGTAAGTGCACGCCCTGTCGCATCGGCAACAAGCGACTGCTCGAAATCCTTACCCGTATCACCGAGGGCAAGGGCACCATGGAAGATCTGGAGCACCTGAAGGTCCTCAGCGAGACCATCAAGGACACCGCCCTGTGCGGTCTGGGACAGACCTCGCCCAATCCCGTGTTATCGACGATCAATAACTTCTGGGACGAATATGTTGAGCATGTTAAACAGCACACCTGCCGTGCCAAGCAGTGTAAGGCCCTCGTGACCTACAGCATCGACCCGGCTAAGTGTAAGGGTTGCGGCGCCTGCGCCCGCAAGTGCCCTGGCAACGCCATCCTGGGCGACATGCGCAAGCCTCACATTATTAACCCCTATGATTGCATCCGCTGCGGTATCTGCAAGTCCACTTGCCGCTTCGATGCCATCTCAATCTATTAAATCTCGATAGCATCATGGAAGAAAAGAATATGATCAATCTCACGATAGACAAACATGAGGTGTGTGTCCCCGCCGGAACGATGCTGCTCGACGCTGCCAAGACGGTCGGTATCAGCATCCCCACCTTGTGCCATATTGACCTGGAGGGTACCTGCGTCAAGAATACTCCCGCCTCGTGCCGCCTCTGTGTAGTCGAGGTCGAGGGTCGTCGCAACCTGGCACCCGCCTGCGCCACCCGCGTCACTCCCGGTATGGTGGTTCATACCAACAGCGCTCGAGTGATTCGTGCCCGCAAGACCGTTGCCGAGTTGATGCTCAGCGATCATCCCAACGATTGCTTGACCTGCCCCAAGTGCAGTGACTGTGAGTTGCAGCGCCTGGTAATGCGCTTCAACATTCGCAAGATGCCCTACAATGGCGGCGAACAGAGCGAGCGCAAGCAAGAACTCACCCCCGCCATCACCCGCAACATGGAGAAGTGCGTTTACTGTCGCCGTTGCGAGAGTGTCTGCAACAATGTGCAGTCGGTCGGTGTGCTCAGCGCAATCCGTCGTGGTTTCAACACCACCATCGCTCCGACGTTCGACCAGATGTTCACCGACACCAACTGTACCTATTGCGGCCAGTGTGTCGCTGTGTGCCCCACTGGTGCACTCACCGAGCATGACTATACCAACCAGCTCATGGACGACCTCACCAACCCCGACAAGGTGGTTGTCGCACAGCCGGCTCCTGCCGTGCGCGTGGCTCTGGGCGAGGAGTTTGGCATGAAGCCTGGCACCATCGTCACCGGCAAGCTGGCAACCGCCCTGCGCGACCTGGGATTTGACTACGTGTTTGACACCGATTTCGCTGCCGACCTTACCATCATGGAGGAGGGCGCCGAGATCCTGCAACGCCTCAATAAGTTCCTCGCTGGCGACAAGGACGTGAAGCTACCCATCATGACATCGTGCTGCCCCGCATGGGTTAACTTCTATGAGCATGAGTTCCCCGATCTGCTCGAGTACCCCTCGAGCGCCAAGTCTCCCGCTCAGATGTTTGGCGCTGTTGCCAAGACCTACTGGGCCGAGAAGATGGGTATCCCCCGCGAGAAACTGGTCGTTGTATCGGTAATGCCCTGCTTGGCCAAGAAGTATGAGTGCGGACGTGACGAGTTCAAGGTGGATGGCAATCCCGATGTGGATTACAGCATCTCGACCCGCGAGTTGGGCCGCCTGATCAAGCGTGCCAACATCGACTTCACCAATCTCCCCGACAGTGACTTTGATTCACCTCTGGGCGAGTCAACTGGTGCAGGTGCAATCTTTGCCAACACTGGTGGTGTGATGGAGGCTGCTCTGCGCACCGTCTATGAGGTCCACACTGGCAAGACCTTGCCCCACATTGAGTTCAACAATGTGCGTGGTCTGGATGGCATCCGCGAGGCCGAGATCGATCTCAACGGATTTACCCTGCGCGTTTGCGTAGCTCACACCCTGAGCAATGCACGCAAGGTCATGGAGATGCTGCGTGCCGGCAAGCTCAACTACCATGTGGTTGAGGTAATGGCCTGCCCCGGTGGTTGTATCGGTGGCGCTGGTCAGCCCTACCATCACGGCAACATCGAGATTCTCAAGGCACGTGCTGCCGCCGTCTACCGCGAGGACGAGGGTAAGGCATTGCGCAAGAGCCACGAGAACCCCGACATCCAGAAGCTCTACAAGGACTTCCTGGGCGAGCCGTTGAGCGAGAAGGCTCATCACCTGCTTCACACGCACTATTTTGACAAATCCATTCATTAATTGACTCGTATAATTTCATCAATCACAATATGAAGAAACAAGAAATCAAACTGGCGTGTACAGTTGTTCAACAGGTTGAAGAAATCTGTGACAAGCACGGCAATAAGCCTGGTGAGCTGATTAATGTGCTGCACGAGTGCCAGGCTCTGCATGGCTATCTCCCCGAGGAGATGCAGCGCATCATCGCCCGCAAACTGGGGATCCCGGCTTCCAAGGTCTATGGCGTGGTGACGTTCTACTCGTTCTTCACCATGACCCCCAAGGGAAAGCACCCCATTTCGGTATGTCTGGGCACCGCATGCTATGTGCGTGGTTCCGAGCGTCTGCTTGAGGAAATCAAGCGCATTCTCAACATCGAGGTGGGCGAAACGACCGAGGACGGCAAGTTCTCGCTCGATTGCCTGCGCTGTGTGGGCGCTTGCGGTTTGGCTCCCGTTGTGATGATCGGTGAGCACGTCTATGGCCGTCTCGAGGTCAAGGACGTTCGCAAGATTCTTGAAGACGTCGCCGCTCAAGATTAATTTTATAGAGCAATAACTCATCACTATTTATCGAGCAGGGAGCCTCATGCAGGTTTCCCTGCTCTTTTTGCGCGTTGACGCGCTACAGGGGGCATTCTGTCAAAAATCATGCAATACCGTTGTGTTTTCGTCAAAAAAAGTGTAATTTTGTGACCAGTTTTTATGGCGTCATGACTTGTCAGACGTTATATCCTCTATTAACCTGTTCACTGTCAATGAATACACAACCCAACGACGCATCAATCAAGAAGAACGTTAACCCTGCACGTGAGGGAAGCGCGCCTCAAAGTGAAGATACCACCCCTAGTGCCCAGGACTACGGTCTGATTGGTAATGCCCATATCCAGGTATTGTGCTGCAGCGGGTCGGCCTGCTATAATTCAGGCAGCCTTAAAATAATCGACAACTTTATCCGTGTGATTGCCGAATACGGCCTCGGTAGCCGTGTCGACGTCGTTGCCACCGGCTGCTTCGGCTTTTGTGCTAAGGGCCCCATTGTCAGGATCATGCCCGACAACACGACATATGTGCAGGTGCATCCCGAGGATGTCGAGGACATCGTCAAGACCCACATCATTGATGGCAAGCTGCTTGAGCGCTTGCAATATGTTGACTTCACGGCCCACCAGTTGGTTGATGACGCCAAGCACTGGAGCTCACTTCCCAAGCAACTCTCGATGGATGCCATGTTGCACGACTACATCTACGAGATTGGCGGTAAGAAGTTCCTCTCGGTGATGTCCTATATGATTGATGAGGACAAATGCAAGGGCTGTGGTGCATGCAAGCGTGGTTGTTCCAGTCAAGCCATCGTTGGCGACCTGCGTCACCCGCACGTTGTCAACCCCTACAAGTGTACCTGTTGCGGTCACTGCGCGACCAAGTGCAAGTTTGGTGCGATTCACGGGCCAGTGGGCGCGCTGAGTGAGCGCAACTATGTCGAGGACCTCCTGGTCGATGTGGCCGACCCTGACAAGATTGTTGTGGCCCAGACTGCTCCCGCCGTGCGTTATGCACTGGGCGAGGAGTTCGGCATGCCCCCGGGCACCATCGTCACGGGCAAAATGATAACGGCGTTGCGCAAGGTGGGTGTGGACTATGTGTTCGACACCGACTTTGGTGCCGATATCACTATCATGGAGGAAGCAGCCGAGATTGTCGACCGCTTGAGGAAGTACATGGCTGGTGACAAGACGGTGCGCATCCCCATCACCACGTCATGTTGCCCGGCATGGGTCAACTTCTTCGAGAACGACTATCCTGACCTGCGCGAGTATCCATCGACGTGCAAGTCCCCGGCCCAGATGCTTGGAGCAGTGCTCAAGACCTATTGGGCACAGCGCATGGGCATTCCTCGGGACAAGTTGGTAATGGTTTCGGTGATGCCCTGTATATCCAAGAAATATGAATGCGCCCGCGATGAATTTATCACCGACGGTAATCCCGATGTGGACTATTCCATCACGACTATCGAGCTAGCGGAATTGATCAGGCGCATGAATATCGACTTCGATCGTTTGCGCGATGGGCAATTCGATTCTCCTTTAGGCGATTCCTCGGGCGCTGGAGCCATCTTCGGCACCACGGGTGGTGTCATGGAGGCCGCGTTGCGCACGGTTTACGAGGAATTTACAGGCCAGTCGCTACCTCGCATCGAGTTTGACGAGGTGCGCGGTTTGGATGGTATCCGCGAGGCGACCATCGACCTCAATGGCTTTGAGTTAAGGGTGTGTGTGGTCAACACGCTGGCCAACGCCCGCATCGTCATGGACAAGCTGCGTGCCGGCGAGATGGAGTATCATGTCATCGAGGTCATGGCCTGTCCTGGTGGTTGCATCGGTGGCACGGGGCAACCCTACCACCATGGCGACATCGAGGTCATCAAAGCCCGCCAGCGGGCCATCTATAGCGAGGACGTCGGTAAGCGGCTGCGCAAGAGTCACGAGAATCCTGTCATTCAGCGCCTCTATCGGGAATTCCTCGGTGAGCCCTTGCATGGCAAGGCCCACGACCTGCTCCACACCAAGTATCGGGACAAGTCAATCTTGTAATCTATTTATTTATATTAGTCACGGCAAGGATACTTTGGTGAGGATGCCCTTGATATGGGCGATAGCTATGCCATAGTTGGTCATCGGCGTGCCCTGGCGTCGGCATTGGTCCACGCGCGACAGCATGAAGCGCCGGTTGAACATGCACGCACCGCAATGGATGACCAGGTCATAGCTCGTCACGTCATCGGGGAAATCCTTCCCGGCTACAATATCCACGGTCAATTCTTCTCCCACTCGCTGACGCAGCATGCGGGGTATTTTTTCACGCCCGATGTCCTCGGCAAGCGGGGCATGGGTGCAGGCTTCGGCAATGAGCACGCGTGACTGTCGGTTAAGTCGGTCAATAGCCATGGCGCTCCTGACGAAGAAGCGCATTTCGCCCTTGTGGGCAGCCATGAGCACCGAAAATGATGTGAGCAGGCTAGCCTCAGGTTTCTTCTTCTCAACGATATCAAATACCTGTGAGTCGGTAATAATGAGATGCGGTGGCTCGCGTAGCGATGCCAGGGTGCGGTCAATATCATCGGTAGTGGTGCACACGGCAATACACCCCTTGTCCAGCAGGTCCCGCAGTGTCTGCACCTGAGGCAGTATTAAGCGTCCTTTGGGGGCTTGGGGGTCTTGGGGCATTACCAGCATGACAGTATCGCCAGGATGGGCCAGTTCACCGGTGAGTGACTGGTCGTCATCATCAGGAATGAGTCTGGCCATGGTTTGTCGCAGCAAGTCCAAACCGGTACCCTGTAGGGCGCTAACGGCTACAACCTCGCTCCCGAGCCGTTTAGCGATGGCGTCGAGTAGGGTGGAGCTTACTTCGGCCATCAGGTCAATCTTGTTCAATACGGCCAGAAATGGAACATTGGCCTGCTTGAGCTGCCTGGCCCATGCCGATTCCTGTTCAAGGGTTGTTCCGTCGGTCACAATGACCGCGATATCGGCCTGCTTGATCACTTCACGTGTGCGTTGGGCGCGCAGTTCTCCCACGCTGCCCGAATCATCAAATCCTGCTGTGTCAATTAACACACATGGTCCGATGGGCGATATTTCCATCGCTTTGAGCACGGGATCGGTTGTCGTTCCTGGCACATCACTCACCAGGGCCACCTGTTGCCCCGTGAGAGCGTTGATAAGCGAGGATTTTCCCACATTGCGCCGTCCAAACAAGGCGATGTGTAAACGCTCGCTGTGCGGTGTGCTGTTTAGTCCCATATCTAAATTGATGTTTTAACAACAAGGAACAGCAATATCAACAATTAAAGAGAGCTTTAGGGTTGTTGATTGCCGTTCCTTGTTGTCGTGATAGTTCTATCGTTTAAAAGTAGAAGTCCCGCTTGCCATTAGCGATATCAACGATGCGCTGTGAGGCGATTTCTCGCACGCTCGGGTTGGGCATCTTGGCTAGTTCTTGCTCGATGAGCGCATTGCCCTTGGCTATGGTGTCTTCGCTGGCAAAGTCCATGAGATATTCCTTCAACGTCATCAAGGCATTAGGCGTGCAGATGTCAGCTAATTTCCCGCTTTTTACCAGTTCCATGAAACGGTCGCCGGTTCGTCCTGAGCGGTAGCATGCTGTGCAGAAGCTGGGCAGATAGCCGATGGACAGCAACCAGTTGATGACCTCATCGAGGGTGCGGGTATCGCTCACGTCAAACTGGGCTGTCTCGTCATGCCTCTCGACGGTGGTGTAACCACCCACGCTTGTGCGGCTGCCTCCGCTGATCTGCGACACACCGAGCTCCAGTACCTTAGAGCGCACACTCTGGCTCTCGCGGGTCGAGATGATCATGCCGGTATAGGGCACTGCCAGTCGGATGACGGCAATGATGCGGCAGAAGATGTCATCGGGCAGCACATCGGGGAACTCATCCAGGGTGATATCCTCGGCAGGGCAGATGCGCGGCACGCTGATGGTGTGTGGTCCCACGCCAAACCGGGCCTCCAGGTGCTCGGCATGCATGAGCAGTCCCACAAAATCATAACGATAGGTCGTCAGGCCATACAGTACGCCGATGCCCACGTCGTCACAGCCTCCCAGCTGGGCGCGGTCCATGGCCTCGGTGTGGTAGCAGTAGTTGCTTTTGGGGCCAGTGGGATGCAGCGCCTCATAATTCTTGCGGTTATAGGTCTCCTGGAACAGGATATAGGTGCCGATGCCGGCTTCCTTGAGTTTCCGGTAGGAATCGACCTCGGTGGCCGCGATATTCACGTTCAGGCGGCGTATCTCACCATTGCCCACCTTGGTGTCATAGATGGTGTGTATCGACTCCAGAATGTACTCCAGCGGATTCATCACAGGGTGCTCACCAGCCTCGAGGGCGATGCGCTTGTGGCCCATTTTGACCAGCGCTTCGACCTCGGCGCGGATTTCGTCCTGAGAGAGTTTCTTGCGGGGAATGGTTTTGTTCTTGGCATGGTAGGGGCAATACACGCAGCCATTGATGCAGTAGTTGGAAAGATACAACGGTGCAAACATGACAATGCGGTTGCCGTAGAAGCGGTGCTTCACTTCTCGGGCCAGTTGCTCATAGCGCTCAATCAGGTCGGGCTGGTCACAATCGAGCAATACTGCAGCCTCGCGGTGGGTCAGACCCTTGCACAGGGCAGCCTTGTTAATGATCTCCTCGATCAATGCTCGGTTACTCTTGTTCCTTTCGGCATAGGACAAGGTCTCTAGTATCTCGCTATCGTCGATAAATTCATCGGCATGATTTGATTTGACGTTATACATGATATTAATGATAGTTATTAGTTGTTACAACCCACAAAGGTACTGAAAAGTTTTCAGTTTGTGCTTCCTTGGCATCAGTTTTTTTCAAGAGTTTGTATTCCGTGGTTTGCATTCTGAGGTGCTAAAAAAAGATAATAAAACCAAAACCTGCTTGCCATGCTATTGATTTGCACTATCTTTGCAGACTGTATTGGAAATACAAGGCATTGTCGACGCGCAGTCTTCATATTATTATTGCATTGGTAGTGGCCATGATGCTGCTGCCATTGCCCTTATACGCTCAAGTGGACACCACCAGGTCCGACACAAGTCGCTTTGTGCTTGAGCGCGTCGATCTTGACCATGTGGTACAGTTCAGTGCCAAGGATAGCATTATCCTCTTTGGCCGCAATCATGCTGTGATGTATGGTGGCAGCAAGATCCTCTATGGTGATATCGACATGAGCGCCTCACAGATCAGCATGGACATGGATAGCAGCCAGGTGCACGCAATCGGCATCCCCGACAGCATCGGCGAACTCGTGGGTACTCCCGTCTTCAAGGATAACAGCGGCGAGTATGAGTCCAGAGTGATGAAGTATAACTTCAAGTCCAAGCGCGGCTATATTACCGACATTGTGACCGAGCAGGGCGAAGGCTTCCTCACCGGCGGCATCACCAAGAAGACCGAAGATGACTACTATTACATCAAGGACGGCCGATACACCACCTGTGACGATCATGAGCACCCGCACTTCTACTTCCAGCTGACCAAGGCCAAGGTCAAGCCCAAGAAGAATGTCGTTACCGGACCTGCCTATATGGTTCTTGAAGACTTGCCGTTGCCCATTGCGGTGCCGTTTGGATACTTCCCCTTCAGTGAGAAATACCAGAGCGGAATCCTGGTACCCACATTTGGCGAGGATTATAATCGTGGATTCTACCTGCGCAACGGTGGATACTATCTGGCGCTGGGGCAGCACGCCGATCTGGCCATCACCGGCGAAATCTATACGCGGGGATCATGGGGCGTGTCGGCACAGTCATCCTATGCTCGACGATACAAGTTCTCGGGCTCGTTTAGTGTCAATTACCTGACTACCGTGACTGGCCAGAAGGGTGACCCCGACTACAACAAGATGCGTAACTTTCAGGTGGTCTGGAGCCATACCCAGAACCAGAAGGCCAATCCTTACCTGACCTTCTCGGCCAGCGTGAACTTTGCTACAACGGGCTACTCGCGTAATAGCTTGAACACTTATTACACCAACGCCTTTACCGAGAACACCAAGAGCAGCACCATCAACCTGACCTATAAGATCCCCAACTCCAAGTGGTCTTTCTCGACGACGGCCAATGTGTCGCAACGCACTGCCGACTCTACCATCACAGTCTCGTTCCCCAACTTGACCATCAACATGAGTCAGCTGGCCCCATTCAAGCGCAAGCGTGCCGTTGGTGACGAACGCTGGTATGAGAAAATCAAGGTCAGCTACACGGGAAAATTCCAGAATTCGTTGACGGCCAAGCAAGACGAGTTCCTCCACAAGAGCCTGGTCAAGGACTGGCGCAATGGAATGAGTCACACGGTTCCCGTCCAGGCGACGTTCAATGTGTTGAAGTACCTTAATATCACGCCGTCGATCACAATGAACGACCGCATGTACACCAGCAAAATAAGACAGCAGTGGGACCCCAACGCCAGTGCGGTGGTGAGGGATACAACCTATGGCTTCTACAACATTTTTGACTTCAGTTTTGGTGTCTCACTCAGTACTAAGGTATATGGTTTCTTCAAGCCCCTCAAGTTTTTGGGCAAGTTGAGTGAGAAACTACAGATGGTGCGCCACGTCATGACACCGTCAATCTCATTTTCGGCAGCGCCCGATTTTGGCGCCCCCTTCTGGGGATATTATGGCAATCTTGATTATGAGGATGGCTCTGGCGTTCACCATAATTCCCGCTACAGCTATTTCCAGCACGGCTTGTATGGCAACGCGCCCAATGGCAAGTCGGGAACCATATCATTCAATATCGCCAACAATCTCGAGGCCAAGGTCAAGAGCGAGAATGACAGCACCGGGTTCAAGAAGATCTCCCTGATCGGGAATTTCACCCTGAGCCAGTCATGTAATCTTGCAGCCGACTCGATGAAGTGGAGTAACCTCAACACCAGCATCATGCTGCGGTTGACCAAGGGCTTCAACCTCAACCTGAGCGCCACATGGGACGTCTATAAGTATGCCCTCAACGAGAACGGTGTACCGGTCCGAATCAACAAGTTGCGCCTGTTCAATGGGGGCGGCTGGGGACGTCTTTCCAGCACGGGAACCTCGTTTTCCTATACGTTCAACAACGACACTTTCAAGCGCAAGCGCGACAATAAAAAGTCCAACGATGGCAAGAATCAGCCGCCAGGCAACCAGAGCCGGGAGACTAATGGCCAAGAACAGAATGACTCGGGCAATACTGGCCCTACGACCGATTTGGAACTTGTTGATGGTTACGCCAAGTGGGATTGCCCCTGGAACCTGACGATCAATTATTCGCTATCCTACGGCTACGGCTCGTTTAACTACGACAAGATGGAGTATAACGGCAAGTTCACTCACAACTTGAGCATGAACGCCAGCATTCGTCCCACCAAGAACTGGTCATTCACGGCTTCGGCCAGCTACAACTTTGATGCTCACAAGATTGCCTACATGAATTGCAGCATCTCGCGTCAGATGCACTGTTTCGAGATGAGTGCAAGCTTTGTTCCTGTCGGCCCTTATAAGAGTTACAACTTTCACATCGCTGTCAAGTCGTCCATCTTGCAGGATGTTAAGTATGACAAGCATTCAAGCCTGAGCAATGGTGTCACATGGTATTAAATGGCTGCTGGCGGTCGTAGCGTTGTGCTCTTGCCTTGAGTTGATGGGGCAGGGTGCGCTGCGTGAAGGCGACTTGCTCTTCTGCTGCACCGATTCGGCCAATGCCATCACGGCTGTCACTACTGGCGTGGATAACTACCCGATCGACCATGTGGGCATAGTCCATCACATCGGCGGCAACGATGGACCCCTGTATGTGATAGAAGCGGTAAAGCCTGCGGTTCGATTAACTTCGCTCGACCGCTTTGTCGACGAGGCCCCCCTAGTGCTCGTGGGGCGGGTAAATGTGGACTGTGATGTCAATTCATCTGTTCGCGCTTGCCTTCGGCTGGTGGGCAAACCCTATGATGACTTGTATCTGCCAGGTGACAGTGCCGTCTATTGCAGCGAGCTGGTGCAGCTGTGCTATGTCAATAATGCCGGTGAGTTGCTTTTCAGTACAATTCCCATGTCCTTTCATGACTCAACGGGCACGATTATCGACTATTGGCGCCAATTCTATCAGCAGCATGGAATGTCCGTGCCCGAGGGCGCCCCAGGCACCAATCCGGGCGAACTGTCACGTCGTCCACAAGTCACAATTCTAGGTAAATACCCGATTTTGCTATGATTTTCTATTTCTCAGGAACTGGCAACACGCGCTACATTGCTTCACAGCTGTCGCTGGCTACCGGCGAGTCGATGATCTCAATAGCCCGAGCGGTCGTTGATAACAAGTATGACTACCACCTCGATGCCGACGAGCGTGTGGGAATTTGTTTCCCGGTACATGGCTGGAGGCCACCGTTTATTGTCAGGGAGTTTGTACGCCGGTTGCGGCTCGAGGGATATGACGCGCAGTTCTGCTACGCCTTCGCCACTTGTGGCGACGATGTTGGCTTGACGTTTGATTACCTCCAGGCCGACTTGCTCGCGGCGGGTATCAAGTTGGACAGTGCGTTCTCGGTCATCATGCCCGAGACCTATAATTTCCCCGTGATTGACCAGATTGATACCCCCGACAGTGCTCGCCACAAGATACATGCCGCACGGGCGCAACTGCAACAGGTTCTACCTGCCATAGTAGGGCGCACCCATGGCCTTCACCTTATCAACAAAAGCCGCTGGCCGCGCATTAACAGTCAACTGCTGGGTAGCTTTTTCCTCAATCACTGGGTAACCGATGCCAAATTTACCGTCGATGCCAGCCGCTGTATCGGTTGCGGCAAGTGTCGCCAGGTCTGCCCAGTCGGCAATATCGGCATGACGGCTGACAAGAACCCGCAATGGCTGCATAACGGCTTGTGCACCACTTGTTTTTCCTGCTATCACCATTGCCCGGCGCATGCCATCGATTTTGCTGGAAGAACACGCGGTAAACGCCAGTATTTTTTCAAAGAGCAGTTTCTGGAAGGGTGATAATGAAAATCCTGCCCCAATAAAGCTCGCCTTTTGATATTTTTTTGTAATTTTGTGGGTTTTAAATGAAAAACCTCCTTGAGTGGGTACTATCATATCCATATTGATTGGTTGTGTGTCGATAGGTATCATCCTGTCGGCTCCCATGGGACCCGTTGGTATCCTATGCGTTCAGCGCACTCTTAACAATGGGCGCAAGTCGGGCCTGTTTACAGGCGTGGGAGCTGCTGCGAGCGATTTGTTCTACTGTCTGCTTGTGGGACTGGGCGTCTCCCTGGTGACCAATTTTATTGCCCATCATGTCAACATCCTGCAGATCATCGGTAGCGCGCTGCTTATCGTCTATGCCGTTTACATGATTTTTCACAATCCTGTCAGCCAGATCAAGGAGAACATCGACCAGCGCGATGATTACTGGCGGGACACTGCGACGGGGTTCCTGTTCACCTTGAGCAACCCGCTCATCATGTTCCTCATCATCCCGCTGTTTGCCCGTTTTGGCTTCCCGTTGCCCGAGTACCGTTTTTATCACATCATCATCGGTTATGCCTCGATAGTGTTAGGTGCCCTGCTTTGGTGGTCTGTAATCACGTTTTTTGTCGATAAAGTGAGAACACACTTCAACATCCGCTCCATGTGGTTGATTAACCGCATCATCGGCACCATTATCCTGATATTGTCCCTTTACGGCCTTGTCACGGGCACCATTGCCTATCTTCAAGAGCTCAACATCATTTCCTAATAATAAATAGTTAGAGGCGCCATTTTTCAGGTGGCACCTCTAGCATATTGAGAATTACTGGGATTTTAATACTCCAATTAGTATTTCTTGACTTCGATCTCGCCACGCAGGGCTGCTGCTGCGTTGCCGGCCAGGGCCGACATCTCGTCCTCACCAGGATAAACGTGCACGGGAGCCATCCAGTCGACGCGCTTCTTGAGCTCATCAACCATGTACTGCCAGTAGGCGATACCACCCGTGATGAGAATAGCATCAATCTTGCCGCACAGCACGGCGCCCTTCTCGGCGATAGCCTTAGCAATGTGATAAATCATGGCGTTGATAACGAGCTTGGCTTTCTCGTCGCCATTGTTCATCATCTTCTCGGCCTCGATCATGTCGGTAGTGCCCAGGTGTGAGAATACGCCACCCTTGCCCGAAATCATCTTGAGGATTTCATCCTTGGTATATTCGCCGCTGAAGCACAGGTTTACCAGTTCTTTAGCAGGCAGGCTGCCGGCGCGCTCGGGTGAGAACGGGCCCTCGCCGTCCAGGGCGTTGTTCACGTCAACGGCGCGGCCATGGTCATGGGCTGCTACCGAGATACCGCCACCCAGGTGGGCAACGATGAGGTTCAAATCCTCGTAGCGCTTGCCGTTCTCCTTAGCGAAGCGGCGGGCGATGGCGCGCTGGTTCAAGGCGTGCCAGATGCTCTCGCGCTTGAACATTGACAAACCGCAGACGCGGGCATAATCGTTCAGCTCATCAGTCACAACGGGGTCGGCGATGTAGCACGGGCAACCCAGCCCTTTGGCAATCTCGCGGGCAATTACACAACCCAGGTCGCATGCGTGTTGGTGTTCGCTGGCATAGGTAGCTTGAATCATGTTCTCGTCAACGGCATATACACCGCCAGGAAGGGGCTTGGTTAAACTGCCACGAGCAACAATCGCGTCAAACTTGACGGGGATACCGGCTTTCTCCAACTCGCCAAGAATCATCTTGCGGCGGAAGTCAAACTGGTCAATAATCTTGGCGAACGGAGCCAACTCCTCAGCTGCGTGGCGAATCACTTTGATCAGGCGGGGCTCGCCGTTCTCAACGACTGCCATCTTGGTTGAAGTGGATCCAGGATTGATGACTAGGATAATCATATTCTATAGGGTTTATAAATATTGTTTAAATCGTTGTTATTGATTGAGTTAATAGTATGGTTTAAAAGTAATACTTTAAATATCACTCGGCGGCCATTGTGGCAACGGCCAGGCTGTAGAACTTGGACTGGGCGCTGTCGGCACGAGATGGCACCACGGCGGGGCACTTGGCTCCAAGCAACAGGCCAGCAGTGCTGGCGCCGGCAAACAGGGTGATGGCCTTATAGAACACGTTGCCTGCCTCGATGTCGGGCATGATCAGCACGTCGCTGTCGCCCTGCAACGGGGATGTCAGGCCCTTGGCCTCCATGGCGTGCATGCTGCATGCGCACTTGGCATCCAGCGGACCGTCAACTATGCACTTGCCTAGCTCGCCCTTGTTGGCCATGTCGATGATAACGGGATAATCCTCGGTAAAGGGGAAGTGCTTGCCGTTAACCTTCTCGGTGCAGTGTATCAGGGCTACCTTGGGCTCCTCAACACCAAAGTTGCGGGCAACATTGGACATGTATTTCACCATCTCGATGCGCTGCTCCCGGTTGGGGTAGGGGATTACGGCGGCATCGGTAAAGATGAGGAATTTGTGATAGGTGGGAATCGATGCCACTGCAGCATGGGTGAGCACGTTGCCCTTGGGCAGGATGCCAGTCTCCTTGTTCAGCACGGCACGCAGCAGGTTATCGGTGTTGATCAAGCCCTTCATCAGCACGTCGGCCTTGTCCTCGCGAACGAGGGCGACTGCCTTGGCGGCAGCATCATCGGCGTCGCTGGCATCAACATAGCTGATACTGGCGGCAAAGGGCTTCAAGGCCTCGTTGGCTTTGAGCTTCTCCTCACAGCCCACAAAGATGGCTTCGATAAATCCAGCCTCTAGTGCCTGGGCACAGGCCGCGGGGGTCTTCTCGTCGGCAGCCCAAACAACAGCAACACGTTTTTTTACATTGTTTTCTTTGAGATGAGCAAGCAACTCATCAAAATTTTTAATGGTATTCATTAATATTAATGTATAAAAGAAGTTAATGGTTTATTTGATGCCCAAAATTACAACATTTTTGCAACATGGCACAATTTTTTGTCAACAACATGAAAAAAATGATTACATTTGCATCATTATAGACATCATTAATTATAGAATCAATTTATGGAACTGAATGGAATATTAGCCTTTTTGAACTTGGGCACGGGCGAGATCATACTCATTGTCGCTGTGATTCTGTTACTGTTCGGTGGCAAGAAGATTCCCGAACTCATGCGAGGTCTGGGCAAGGGCGTCAAGAGCTTCAAGCAAGGCATGAACGAGGTCGAGGACGAGCTCAAGAAGCCCGTCGAGGACCTGGACAAGCCCGGTAAAGAGTAGTAACTAGCACCACCATGCTTTGAGCCGGGAAGCCACGTGGCTGTGCTCTGGCGTGAGGCGTTTTTTTTGCGGGTCCGATGGCCGACGAACAGCTGCAGGAAATGTCCTTCTGGGATCACATCGACGCGTTGCGCGCGGTGTTGATCAGGATTGTCGTTGTCCTAGTGGTTACAACACTGGGACTGTTCATTGTCATGCCATCAATCTTTGACCAAGTGATCCTGGCGCCCTGTCATGGCGACTTTGTGCTCTACCGCCTGTTTGAGCGCATGACGTCGTCGGTCCCTTGGTTACCCCAATTCTCGACCCAGGGCTTCCATGTCGATCTCATCAACATCAAGCTGGCTTCACAGTTTTTCATCCACATGAGCACGTCATTCTGGCTCGCACTGGTGCTCACTTTTCCTGTTGTGCTCTACCTGTTATGGACCTTTGTCGCTCCAGCACTCTATCCTAGCGAGAAACGGGGTGTAAAGTCGGCATTCCTCATTGGCTGCGTGATGTTTTTCCTGGGTGTGGCCGTGGGCTATCTCGTGGTTTTCCCCGTCACACTGCGTTTCCTGGCCGATTATCATGTTAGCGCCATGGTGCCCAACCAGATCTCGCTCGACAGCTACATGGACACCTTCCTGATGCTCATCTTTGTCATGGGCGTCATCTTTGAGCTGCCGCTGGTGGCATGGCTGCTGGGAACGCTCGGCGTGCTCCATCGCGATTTCTTTAGTTCCTATCGGCGTCATGCCATTGTGGCCCTGCTCGCACTGGCGGCCACAATCACGCCCACGGGCGACCCTTTCACACTCATGGTCGTCTTCCTGCCCATCTACCTGCTCTATGAGGTCAGCGCCTTCCTGGTGCCTAAGGCCACTACCGCCACCGCTTGATCAACTCTTTTTTTAGCTGATCATTTGTTATTAAAAGGATTTTTGCTACCTTTGTGGCATATTATTATAGAAAACCCATTTACAGTATTAATCATTTATCCAAATTTTTACCTGTTATGAAAAAAAAATCATTATTGTTAGTCATGCTGATGGCATTTTCTATCAGCGCAATGGCCCAGGCAACTCTACCCACACCAGCTAACATTGTTGTTGACGAATGGAACGACTGGGACGGTGGCTTCTCCCAGATCGGTTTCCGTTTTGTAGAGGACTGGGACGGAGCCCCTGTCGCCAATGACTACTCAATTGAGTATGAGTTCATAGGCGGCGAGTGGACCAAGCTCGAACCCACTAAGCTCTTTTATCGCGTTTACATCGACAACGACCAGCTCTTTGTCTTCACGCCCGAGGAGTTCCCCCGTGACTTCACCGAGTCCGTCACCGAGATTCCTTATCGCTATGATGGATTTGAGTTTGGCCCCTTCGAGGTGCATTTCCCCAACCACTCCAATGTTACCGAAGGTATGGACCGCTTCTTCAACTGGCGCATCGGCATGCAGGCTGTTTATCGCGATGGTGACCAGATGACTTGCTCCGATATCGTCTATATGGAGATTTTCCCGCAGTTGAAGCCTGCAGCCCAGGCGACTCCCACGTCATTCCTTGCCGACTGGTCGTGTGATGCCCCGAATACCCAAATCATCAACAACTTCATTGGCAATGGTTGTGGTTACTTCCTCTATGTTGTGAACAAGGAGACCCAGGAAATCGTTCTGGAACAGAATGTCGCTCCTGCCAACTATGCCGAGGACGAGTGGGGTAACGAGTACCCGCTGCCTGGTGCTACTTATCTGGTCGAGGGGCTGACCCCAGGCACGACCTATCAGTATTATGTGGTTGTCAAGCAGAACACAGGTGTTTCCTATCAGTCGGTTGTTCAAGAGGTGACGCTGCCACAGGAAGGACATGGCTACGACTTGGGCGACGTGAACCACGATCACAGTGTCAACATCGCTGACGTTACCGTCCTGATCGACTACCTGCTGAGCGGGACGGGTGACATTTGCACGATTTGTGCCGACGTTAACCAGGCCGGCGGCATCAACATTGCCGACGTGACCGAACTGATCGACCTGCTGCTAGGCAGCAACTGATGCTCGATAAGGCATGAATAAACACGGATTACTTTAAATCAATTCACAAGAATCAATGTAATCCGTGTTTATGATTCATCCGCGTCAATGAATGATTTTAACATTTGCCGCGCGAGATGGTTTGGGCAGCCAGTATCTCAAAATCTCAGGAAAAGTGCTGTCGCTCCCTTAAATTAGCGAATAATTGTTAACCGAAAATGATAGTTTTTGGTAATAAATTCACAAATGTTCAAAAAAAATCAATAAAATAATCACCTGTTTTAGATAATTACATTATTTTTGCGAAAACAATACAATTGTTTTAAAAAGATAACCAAATTCGATAACATAGAAGCCTAAAATGAATCTGTTTTTGGAAAAATGTTGTTATCCCCAGAATTTGGATAAACAAGTATTATTACTAACATTTACTAACATTATTGAGTTTTTACTCCAATTTATTATTAATTTTTTAAAAATTTACATTTATGAAAAAAATTTTATTCTTATTGTTAGGCCTGGCCGTTGCAGGTACCGCTGCAGCTGGTGGTAACTTGACCCCGATCAAGAAGAGCTTGGCTCAGTTTGATTCCCGTACTAACAAGGTAGAGAAGGTGACCCGCGCCAGTGGCATCATGCCCACTCCTGCTTCCCTCGAGATGGGCAGCAACATCCTGCGCGGCAACCGTGCTGCTACGACCTGGGACTTTGAGGATGCAACTCAATTCACCCAGTTCACGCTCATCGATGCCGACGGTGACGGTTTCAACTGGACCTACTACAACAATGACGATGCCGACGCTGCTGGCGAAAAGCACATGACCACCCACGGTGGTGTTGGTGTTATTGCTTCGGCAAGCTACGACAACGACACTCAAGTAGCTCTTACTCCCGACAACTGGCTGATTTCGCCCCAGGTAACCCTGGGTGGTGCACTGTCGTTCTGGGCAATGGGTCAGGATGCAAGCTATTGCGCCGAGAAGTTCGCTGTTTATGTATGCGTTGGTGATTACACTGGTGTTGAAAGCTTCACCAAGGTTGCTGGCGACTTCACCGCTACCGATGCTTATGTACAGTATGAGATCGACCTGAGCGCCTATCAGGGCCAGGTAGGTTACTTCGCTATCGTTCACCACAACATTACCGACATGTTCTTCCTGAATGTCGATGATATCGTTCTGGACTCCGATGCCCAAGTTCTGCCTTATCCCGTTGTTCCCGAGGTAACCGTTAATCCCGCTGCCACCACCGCCGACGTTGCTTGGGGTGCTGATGACGCAGCCGAGGGTTGGAACCTGCGCTATCGTCCCTATGTTGACACCAGCGGCAATCCCATCAACATCACCCTTCCCGCCGATACCTATGAGGCAGAGCTTGACGGTATCGCAGTTCTTGATGCCGACGGTGATGGTGATGCTTGGGGTCTCTACTACACCGACGATGCCCAGACCGACCTCTGCTTGTCTTCTGCCTCTTATGGCAGCAGTGGTGCTATGACTCCCGACAACTGGCTGATCATGCCGCTCACCAAGCTCCAGGGCATTATCCGCTTCGACGTTTGGAATCATAGTTCAACCTATCCCGAGATGCTGCAAGTGATGATCGGTATGGAGGATGCTATTGATGGCAACACTGTTTACACCGATCAGTTCACCACCATTAAGGACTTCACGATTTCGGGTACTGCCGATGCTCATGAGACGGTTACTCTCGACCTCACCGAGTACAATGGTCAGAATGGTTATGTAGTATTCCGTCACACAGGCACCACCGACATGTGGCGCATGTATCTCGACAACATCTTCATTGGCGATCCCAATGCCGAGATTATCCAGCCCGCCGAGTGGATCTATGTAAACGAGCTCACCGCTAACAACTACACCATCGATGGTCTGACTCCCGAGACCCAGTATGAGGTTCAGGTAATGGGTTACAATGCTTCTCACGAGTCTGAGTGGTGTGATGTCGTTACCTTCTTCACCACTGCCGACGTTCCTGCCGGCCTGCGTGGCGACGTGGACAACAGCCAGTCTGTTAACATTGCCGACGTTACCGCTCTGATCGACGGTCTGTTGAGCGGCAACTGGGATGGTGCCAACTATGACAACGCTGACTGCAACCTCGACGGTGGCGTTAACATCGCCGACGTTACCGCTCTGATCGACTACCTGCTGAGTGGTGCTTGGGCTGAGTAATTCCTTGACGATAGGATTCTAACATTCCTATAATTTAATTGGGCAGGACCCACACGCATGTGGGCCCTGCCCTAATTTTATCCAAAACTTTAAAGATTAATCTGACGGTCAAATTTCTCAGACGATTCAGTCGTTTATCCTTTGCAACGATATTGTATAGCAGGCTGAAGGCCTGCACAAGGCCAGCGGCCTTGGCAATTATTACCCGGACACACATAATACAAAGTATTTCAATGTTGTCCAAGTTGTCTGATAAATAAGCGAGGGCTGGCACTAGCCCTTGAGCGGAGCCAGTTGCTTGGGATTTCCCACGATCCACAGGACATCTCCTGTATGAAACTCGAGTTGTGGAGTGGGGGAGATGTAATCGTCATCGCCGCGTTGCACAGCCACGAGCAAGGCGCCATAATCCTCGCGCAGGTGGGTCTTCGCTAGCGTGACGCCAACAAGCGGCGACTGCTCGCCGATAGCAAAGTGGCAAAACTTCACGTTCAGGGCGTCATTACTCTCTACCGGCTCGTTCTGGGCCTCGACAAGTGGCAGCATGCGCTGGATGTGCTCCTCGGTGCCTATCACGCCCAGCACATCGCCAGGGAAGATGCGCATTTCGCCCGAGGGCACGGCATACAACTTGCCGGCACGCTGAAT
Organism: uncultured Prevotellaceae bacterium; assembly: GCA_946406035.1. GTDB lineage: Bacteria > Bacteroidota > Bacteroidia > Bacteroidales > Muribaculaceae > Sodaliphilus. Next base: position 12,534 of record CAMJJG010000027.1, on the reverse strand, counting down.
GTTGACCAAGTTGACGTCATATCGCGTGCGCAGGTCCAGATTCTTTAATCTCTCACCAACAAACGGACAGTCGTGCCCCACCTTCATGTAGGCCAGGTGCAGGTCGCTCACCAGGTTGTTCTCGTGACCGGTGCGACGGTTCTCGCGCTCGTTGATGTTGCTGATGAAGCGGCGCTCGATGTTGGTGAGCCGCCGGCGCAACGGCGTGGGCAGCACGGCCACGGCAAACAGGCCCGCCACCACCAGCAGGATGGCGGTAATGACTGCGGCAGCACTGTGATAGACTCCTTGCAAGAGTATCGCAACATAGATCGTTGACGACACAACACTCAAGATCGTCATCACAACCAGGGGAACCATCGTCACGCTGCCAGTCGTCTCGACCAGGCGCTCATGCTCGCTGCGCTTGACCGATGGCATGATGATGGCTACAATCATTGGCGACACCACGACAAGCGAGACGATGGCACAGGCCAGACGCGCCCACTCGCCACCGCCCAGCCACCCCAGCAACGGCGGCATCAGGTAGTTGCGGCACAACGCTATCAAAGCGATGATGATGACCGAATAGACGATGAGCCGCACCAGGTAACGCTTGATAATCGCTTGCCACAGGCTCGACGACCCACTCGACTCGCTCTCACTGGCATCGTGGCTGTAGCCGTTGAGCAGACGCGTCCAGCTCTTGGGCAACACTTTGTACAAGGCATTATAACAGGGCTCGGCCTGCTTGATGAAAAATGGCGTCGTGAAGGTTGTAATCACCGACACGGCAACAATAATGGGATAGACGCTCTTGTCGAGCACGCCCAGGCTGGTGCCCAGCGTGGCAATAATAAACGAGAACTCGCCTATCTGTGTCAGGGAGAATCCTGATTCCATAGCCAGCTTGAGTGGTTGACCCGTGGCCAGCATGCCAAACGTGCCAAACACGATCATGCCCACGATCACCACTACTGCAAGCAGGGCGATTACGCTCCAGTGGCGCGTCATCACCGTGGGGTTGACCATCATACCCACCGAGATAAAGAACACGGCGCCAAACAAGTCCTTGACAGGAGAGATGAGCCGCTCGATGCGCTCGGCCTCGATGGTGCCGGCCAGGATGGAGCCCATGACAAACGCGCCCAAGGCTGCCGAGAAACCCGACTTGACCGAGAACAGCACCATGGCAAAACACAAGCCCATAGCGATGATGAGCATCTGCTCGTCGCTGATGTAACGCTTGAATCGCTTGAACAACGTCGGGATGACGAATATACCTACCGTGAACCACATGATCAGGAAAAATGAGAGCTTGAGGATACTACCTACCATCTCGCCACCCTTGACGCTGTTGTTCAGGGCAATAGAGGACAAAATCACCATCATCACGACAGCAAACAGGTCCTCGACGATGAGCACGGCAAAGGTCATGGGCACAAACCGCCGCTGGCGCATGTTCAAGTCGGTCAATGCCTTGATGATGATAGTGGTCGACGACATCGATATCATGCCACCCAGGAAGATGCTGTTCACCAGGCCGTAACCCAGGTATTTCCCCACCACATATCCCAGGCTCATCATGCCCAGCACGATGATCAGGGCTGTGATAATGGCCGAACCGCCCACATCAACCAGCTTCTTGAAACTGAACTCCAGTCCCAGCGAGAACAGCAGGACGATAATGCCTATTTGAGCCCAAAACTCGATGTTGGCCTCACCAACGACCGATGGCAATAAGGAAAAATGAGGACTGGCGAGAAAGCCGGCAACAATATAGCCCAGCACGATTGGCTGCTTGAGCATCTTAAACACGACTGTAGCGATGGCTCCCAGCACTAGAATGAGTGCCAGGTCGCTAATCAGGCTATTGATATCGAGTGATTCCATTGGCACAGGAGAGAGGGGGTTACATGTTCATTTCGTTGGTAATGGTGATCGAGATGGCGTCACACTTCTGCTTGATGGTGCTGAACATGGCGGGTACGTTCACATTGCTCTTGCTGCGCACCATAAAGTTGATAATGCTCTGCTGGTTATCATAGTCATATTTCATGAACTCGTCGCTGATGTGGACGTCGTTGACGAGGATCACGTCGCGCACGGGTTGGATGTCGTCAAGAATGCCGTGAACCTTAACACGGATAATCTTGGATTCCCACAGGAAATTGTGACGTAGCTCGATGCGCTCGATATTGACCAATATAAATATAATGAGTATTGTCGCGATGATGGAAATGAGATACATGCCAGCACCCACGGCAAGCCCGATACATGCCGTCATCCAGATGCCGGCGGCTGTCGTCAAGCCTCGCACCGAGCCTTTCATCTGGATGATGGCTCCGGCGCCCAGAAAACCCACGCCGCTCACCACCTGAGCAGCAATGCGACCGGGATCTCCGTTTTTCAGGCCCAAATACTCTTGCGGTATGTAGATCGAGATGAGCATCGCCAGCGTGGCGCCCATCGAGATGAGGGCAAACGTGCGCAAGCCGGCAATCTGCCCCTTACGCCTGCGCTCCATGCCGATGATGGCACCCAGTATCAGGCTCAGTACCAGCTTGGTGATGGCGCCAATGACATTCACGTCGGGACTGATGATCTGGTTATAGATTGATTGTAACATAACTGATTCATTTTACGGTTTCTTGTGCAAAGGTAACGATTTTGCCCTAGATGTGCAACCGTGAGCCCCAAAAAGCGCGTCTCTGCCCGCCAATAGCGTTCATAACTATGGAATAGTTATCGAAGCGTCGAATTAACTTAAATTATATTTTAGTGTGGCAAAAAAGACTTACCTTTGTCGATTAAAGTGATTTGAAATCAATGATCAGTCAAATAATAGACGAATATACAATCGAGAAATTACGCTCCTTGATTAACGGTGCTCAACGCATTGCCATCACTTGCCACAAGTCTCCCGATGGTGACGCGCTGGGCTCGACATTGGCTTTGTGCCACATCCTCAGGAGGATAGGCAAGGAGGCCGTTGTCGTTACTCCCGACATGGCGCCTAAGTCACTAGAGTTTATACCGGGAGTTCGCGACCTCATCGTGTACACCAAGCATGAGGCGCGGGCTCGGCTTGTTCTCAACGATGCTCAGCTCCTGTTCTGCCTTGACTTCAACTCGATGAAGCGCATCGACCGTCTCAACGAAATCATCGAGCCCCTCAAGGTTAAACGTGTACTCATCGATCACCATCTGGATCCCGATAAGGACTCGTTTAACCTGATGATTTCCCATCCCGAGGCTTCATCAACGTGTGAGTTGGTCTTCCGCGTGATCATGCAGTTGGGACTGCTGCGGCTCATGGACCGCATGGCCGCCAGTTGCCTGTATGTGGGCATGTTGACCGACACGGGTGGTTTTGCCTACAGCTGTGACAATCCCGAGTTCTATGAGATCGTGGCGTCGATTGTGCGACGCCGATTTGACCGCATCATGCTCTATAACAAGGCAATGAATACATTCAGCGCCGACAGCCTGCGCCTTCAGGGATATGCCATCAACGAGAAGATGCAGCTCTTTAGAGAGCATGGCGCAGCGCTCATCACGCTCAGCAAGCAGGAACTGGAACGCTACAATTATAACCGTGGCGACACCGAGACCCTGGTCAACAAACCGCTCGCCATCCCCGAGATTTACTGGAGCGTGTTCATGCGTGAGGATGCCGACAAGATCAAGATCTCTTGCCGATCCCAAGGCGACTTCTCGGTCAGTGACATCTGTGCCCGATATTTCAATGGCGGCGGGCATGAGAATGCGGCTGGAGGCGATTTCATCGGTTCTCTAGATGAAGCGGTCGGCGTCTTTCACCAGATACTCAAAGACCTCTTTCCCGATAAGGAACAATCAGAACAATCAGAACAATAAAAAAATAGATCATTAATAATGAAGAAATTATTTAACAACACTGTATTATTGGGAATCATGTCCCTCGTGTTGCTCTCGGCATGTAATAATGAGCAGAGCTATGCCGATCGATTGAACGATGAGCGCAATGCGGTCAATGCTTATTTGGCCAACCACCGTGTGGTCATGTCTGTCCCCGAGGACTCAGTATTTGAAGTGGGTGAGAATGCGCCTTTCTATCGCCTGGATGCTGACGGAAACGTCTATATGCAGGTACTCAATGCCGGCGACCGGGTGAACGATAAGGTCAAGAAGGGTGAGCCCATCTACTTCCGCTACTCGCGTTACAGTCTCTCGACATGGTATGCCGATGGCACCTGGAGCATCTATAGCGGGAACGAGGACACGATGGATGCAGCCTCATGCAGCTTCAATTATGGTGACTACACCTTGCCCTCGTCATCGCAGTGGGGCTATGGTTTGCAGTATCCATTGATCTACCTGGGTGTGGAATGCGAGGTCAATCTCGTCATCAAGTCGCAATATGGTTTCACCAACGAGCTCACCTATGTGATGCCCTTCTTCTATCACGTGCGTTATTACCATAGTCAAATCTAATCAATCATTACAATAGAGAAATGTCTTTAATCAAGTCTATATCAGGTATTCGCGGTACCATCGGCGGCCCGTCTGGCGATGGTCTCACTCCGCTCGATATCGTAAAGTTCACTTCGGCCTACGCAACCTTCATGCGACGCAACTCACCTGTCAAGAGCAATGTCATTGTCGTCGGGCGAGATGCGCGCCTGTCGGGACGCATGGTTCTCAACACCGTTGTCGGCACGCTCACGGGAATGGGATTTGACGTCGTCAATATCGGTCTGGCTACCACTCCCACCACCGAACTGGCCGTTGTTGGAGAGCACGCTTGTGGTGGTATCATCATCACAGCATCGCACAATCCCAAGCAGTGGAATGCGTTAAAATTATTGAACCATAATGGTGAATTCCTCACCGATGCCGAGGGCAAAGAAGTGTTACGTCTTGCCGATGCCGAGGATTTTGATTATGCCGACGTGGATCACCTGGGACGGGAACAGAAGAATTATACCTGGCTGCGTCGCCACATTGATCACGTGCTGGCACTCGACCTCGTTGACGTGGATGCCATACGCAAGGCCGGCTTCACGGTTGCCGTTGACGCGGTTAATTCGGTTGGCGGAATTGCTATCCCTCAATTACTGGAGGCCTTAGGGGTCAAGCGGATCGAGAAACTGTTCTGTGACCCCACTGGCAACTTTGGCCACACTCCCGAGCCGATACCTCAGAACCTTACCGCCATCAGCGACTTCATGAAGCAAGGCAAAGCCGATGTGGGCTTTGTTGTCGATCCCGATGTGGACCGTCTTGCCATTGTAATGGAAAACGGCGAGTTCTTTGTCGAGGAATATACCCTAGTAGCGGTTGCCGACTATGTACTGGCCCACACTCCAGGCTCGACGGTGAGCAACTTGTCATCCTCTCGAGCACTGCGCGATGTGACATTGAATCACGGTTGCTCCTATACTGCTGCCGCTGTCGGCGAGGTCAATGTGACTACCGAGATGCGGCGTACGGGTGCCGTCATCGGCGGTGAGGGCAATGGTGGTGTTATCTATCCCGCTAGCCACTACGGCCGTGACGCCCTTGTTGGCGTGGCATTGTTCCTCTCGTTACTAGCCAAGAGCGGAATGACCGTGAGTGAACTCAAACAGACCTATCCGCAATACAGTATCGCCAAGACCAAACTTGAGCTCAAGCCCGAAATGGACGTGGATGCCATTCTCAAGGCAGTGGAACAGCATTATCAAGGTGAACAGATGTCCACTATCGATGGCGTCAAGATCGATTTTGCCGATAGCTGGGTACACCTGCGCAAGAGCAACACCGAGCCCATTATACGCATCTATAGCGAGGCTCACACCATGCAGGAAGCCGAGCGTCTGGGAGAAGATGTCAAGAAGATCGTTTTGTCACTGATCTAAAACTCGCTAGGGTATTGCAACGCCCCCTGGCTTGACAAGTCATGAACGGTAATGTGCATCGAGTCACACTCGTGCAACATTACCGTTGCGTCATGTGTGGCCCCCGAGAGAATGATGCGATCAAAGTTGTACAGCTGCTGCAACGTGTTGACTGAACCATGAAAACGCTTAGTGACAATGATATCATCGAGAACTAATCGCCGTTGCGGTGGCACGACTTTTTTCCACTTACCTCGGCCCACAGCCAGCAAGCGTCTCCCCATCAGAAATGCATGAGGGGGATTGACCATCGCATCGGCAAGACGCAAGCTGTCATCATCTGTAATGAATCTCAACCCACTGATGCGGTGACGGGCAAGAAAACCAGCATGGAAACGGGCAAACGAGGTCGAATCGACCTCTTCTTCATCAGGGACCCACACATAGCCCATGCCATGGTCATAATACATGACAGGTGTGTTGGAGAATGAGTTAAAAAAGATAAGACCTCGGCTCGGTGTCTTATAGTCCAGCCACCACGAGTGGGACATCAGTACTACCAGTGAACACGCCGCGGCCAGCAGATAACCATAATTGCGGCGATATAGCCAAGCGATTACCAACAATAACACCACAAAATAGAGAATCACACCAATAGTGCTGACGTACACCCCGCTGATATGTGACAGAGGGATGGCATTGACTGTGTGTGTCGACCAGTTGATGTAGCTATATATGCCATCAATAGCCGCATCAAGTATTGACCACTGCAGCCCTGCCGCTGACACAAGAAGGAATAAGGCTCCAAGAGCCATGAATATGGGTAAGACGGGTAGAATCAGCAGGTTGGAAACAACCGACAGAAATGAGATTGTGTGGAAATAATGTGCACTCAACGCCACGGTTGACACCATCGCCACTAGAGACGTGATAACTGTTGAAGTGATGTAGTTCACCCATTGGTATCGGCTCTTGAGGGATGCGGGCAACTGGGCAAACAGCAATATAGCCCCAACGGTAATGAAACTGAGCTGGAACCCCACACTATAGATCGCCGATGGATTCAGCACCAGTATCACCAGTGCCGCTGCTACCAGAGCATTGAGCGACAATGAACGCCGATACAGGATCAAGGACACAAACACAAAACCAATCATCGTTGCAGCGCGCACAACACTTGGCGACAAGCCGGTAAAGATGGCAAACAATAAGATGGAAACCAATGAGATGGCTAGCCGCAACTTCTTCAACCCCAGGTAATCAAGCGGGAGAAGCAGCCACCAGATGAACAGTGCGATGAGGCCAACGTGCAGCCCACTCAGGGCCAACACATGAGCGACCCCAGCGGCCGAGAACTCTTGTCTTGTCGCCTTGTCGATCATGCCACCGTTACCCAATAGCAGGGCAATGACAAACTGCTGTGATGGTTCAGAAAGTGACGAGTTGAACACCTCGTGCTGTATATATCGCCTGGCTGAGGCCATACGGGTGACCAGGGTGGGCGAGTGGCCAATCGTTTTCACCTGCTTGACTGGCAGATGTTGTTGATAACGGACACCCTGGGTGTGCAGTAGGAAGGCGGCATAATCCATTTCATAGGGATTGCCCATATCGCCTATAGCATTGAGAGACGCCTTCCAGGCAACTACATCTCCCGCCTGCAAGTTATAGTTGCAACCGCGAGTGGTTAGCAACACTTTGCATGATGGCAACTTATTGTCCATCAAGTCGATTGTCATTCGAGTCGAGAAATCGGTATAATCTAGATTGGTGATGCGGCCGGCGAGCACTCGGTCATGGCATTGATTATCGGTAAGGCGAGGCGGACAATGAATGATGGCGCAGAGCCATCCTAGTGACAGGGCCATTAGCGACAATGGCATGATATAGGAGCCTTGCCAGCGCAGTCTGCCTTGAGGACTTGATGAGAGATGTGCAATCAGTTGATAAATGAATATCCCAGCTGCAAGAAGAACTATCGGGGGCCACCAGCTATGCCACAGGTCATGTGCCATAATACCGGTAGCAAATGGCACTAGCACTCTCAAGAGTGGAATTCTGGCAAGTACCGATTGGGACATGAGGGGTGGTTTCAACGATCCTCTTGAGTCCAGATCTCGTAGGAGTCAAAAGCCTGTAACAGCAGCATTTCGATGCCGTTTTTGGTCTCAGCACCGAATTGCGCCGATTTTTTCATGAACAAAGTCTCCTCGGGGTTATAGATCAGGTCATAGCAGATGTGGTCCTTGGTCAAGAAGCGATAGGGGAAATCGGGGCATTGATTATCGTCAGGGTATTTGCCCAGTGGTGTGGCGTTGACAATGATCTTATAGGAGGCAACCATTGCACGGGTGATTTCCTCATATATTAATGTGTGTTCCGACTTGCGGCGCGATACCAGTTGCACGTCGATGCCTTGGCGCAGGAAGGCGGCTCGCACCGCCTTGGCGGCACCACCGGTTCCGAGGACCAGTGCGCTAGTGCGTTGTGGGGTCAATATGCTATCGATAGTCTTTTCAAATCCCACCACATCGCTGTTGTATCCTCGCAGTTTTAACAATTCTCCCGTCTGTTTGTCCCTAATAAAGCGGATGACATTAACAGCCCCAATATCCCGGGCATCATCATCCAGTGAGTCAAGATAGGGAATAACAGCTTCCTTATAGGGGGCCGTGACATTCAATCCATTCAGATTCGGGTATTCGGCAATGACTTCGGTAAGAAGGTCCAAATCCTCGATTTCAAAATTGATATATTGCGCGTCAATGTCCTCGGCAAGGAACTTCTGGTTAAAAAAGTCTTGCGAGAATGAATGCACCAGCGGGTAGCCGATGAGTCCATACAGATATTTATAGGCAAGTGGAGATTTCATAACGATAGATATGATTGATTGAGAATGCAAATTTAGTGACAAAACTTGTATTTACCACCGATAAGGGTTGGTTTTTTGACCATTTCGGCGCAATTTTTGTTTGGAAATGCCTTTTGAGTGCTTTTATGAGGCTTAAATTAGATGAAAAATCTCTAAAATGACTTTCACTTAGGAAACAAAATATTAATTTTGTCGATCAAATAAAAAAGTCAATAGAAAATGAAGTTTTTCACTAAGAACGTAAAAATAGCCCTTACGGTACTTGTGGGCTTAGTATTGCTCTACTGGGGGGTAAATTACCTTAAAGGAATCAACTTGCTTACTCCAGCTAACTATTTCTATACCGAGGTCGAGAGTGCTGACGGATTACTCGAGGCTACACCTGTTACCCACAATGGTTTCCAGGTGGGTCAAGTGAGGGAAATCACCTATGACTACAAGAACAACAAGATTACCCTCATGCTGTCCATGGACAAGGAGATGGTAGTGCCCCAGGGCACAACCATCAGCATGGTCTCGGGATTATTAGGAGGGACCACACTGGTCCTTAATTTGGGCCACCCCGGCACTGCCATGAAGTCGGGTAGCTTCATCCCGTTAACCGATGAGCCCTCGCTAGTGGATAATGTCAAGGAGAACGTGGTGCCCATGGTGACAGATATGCTCCCCAAGGTGGATTCTATCATGAACAACGTTAATGGGCTCACTGGCAATCCCGCTCTGGTGGCAGCACTAACCCGACTTGATGCCATAACCCACCAGTTGCAGATCACGTCACAGCAACTCAACACGCTGATGTCTGGGCTGAACCGCAGTGTCCCTGGTGTGATTAATAATGTCAATGGCATTACCAGCAATCTGACGGGCGCCTCTAGCAACCTGACCGACCTGTCTGCTTCGCTCAAGGAGCTGCCCCTCGATGAGACTGTTAATAAGCTCAATACCACACTTGCCAATCTGCAAACCCTGAGCGAGCAATTGAATGATAAGAACTCGTCGCTGGGCAAGATCATGAACGATCGGGAACTCTATGATAATGCCAATCATGCCATCGCAAGCCTCGACTCACTGCTCATTGATATCAAGGCCCATCCCAAGCGTTATATAAACGTAAAAGTCTTTTAGTGTATGCTAATCATTTCAGATACAATAAAGCAACATCAGTTGGAGCTTGAAATCGCTCAAAATTGACATCAAAAAACTCTATTCGGATTGATTCTAAATAGAGTTTTTTTTGAAAATTACCGTTTTCAGTTTTGAGGAAATTGAATTGATGAAATAACAGGGTTTTGCGCTTGTGCCAAAATGAATAGGTAAATATTTCATAATTGTTAATTGCTTAAAAACCAATTAATTATTGAATTTTGATAGCTTTAAAAATATAAAAAATGTAAATTAGGTTGTAAACCTTTGTTTTTCAATATTATTACCGTCAAAATGACTTTTCCAAATTTTTTCAGCACTTTTTTAAAAAAAATTATTAACCGAAATTTGTACTGCTAAAAGCACGAAACAAACCAACCTTACTAAGCAAAAATTTGAGTAAAAATGATTAACGTTGCACAACAGTGGAACCGTTGCCTTGACGTCATCAAGGCAAACCTGCCGGCCGAGCAATTTGATGCTTGGTTCGCTCCCATTGTTGCCGTTGATTTTGACCAGGAAAACGATCGCGTGACGCTTAGGGTTCCCTCACAATTCTTTGTTGAGCAAATCGAGGGACGCTACTTCAATATCATCTCGACTGCATTGAAACGTGTGTTTGGCGAGAACGTCAAGCTCACTTATAGATATAATGTGGTGGCCAACGATGACGCCAGTGCAATAGAGCAGGTCGAGGATAACTCCAGCAACAAGCTCAAGCAGGAACTCAAAATCCACAAGCCCCGTGTAGCCAATCCATTTGAGCGTGACGACAGGCTAGAGGATATCGACCCCCAGCTCAATCCGCGATACACCTTTGACAACTATTGCAGCAGCATGAGCAATAAGCTCGCTGTGAGCATCGGTCATGCGATTGCCGAGCACCCCGAAGTCAAGACCTATAACCCCTTGTTTGTCTTTGGCTCGACAGGTGTTGGCAAGACCCATCTGTTGCAAGCTATCGGTATCAAGCTCAAGGAGGACAATCCTCGCATGAGAGTACTTTATGTATCTTCTCGCGTGTTCGAGAGCCAGTATACGACCGCCGTTCAACAGAAGAAAATCAACGACTTCATCAACTTCTACCAGAGTATAGATGTGCTCTTGCTTGATGACATTCAGTTCTTTGCCGGCAAGCCGGGTACTCAGAATACCTTCTTCCACATCTTCAACTTCTTGCATCAGCACCAGCACCAGCTCATCATGTCGAGCGATTGCCGTCCCAGCGACCTTGACGGCATGGAGCCCAGACTGATATCTCGCTTCAAGTGGGGCATGACGGTGGAACTCGCCAAACCCGACTATGAGTTGCGTCGCAATTTCCTGGCCATGAAGGCGGCACAGGACGGCCTGGACATTGGTGAAGACGTGTTGGACTACATTGCCACCAATGTCACGGAGAGCGTGCGTGAACTTGAAGGCGTCATGGTCGCCCTGCTGGCCCACGCCACCATGCTGGGGCAAGAAATCACGATTGACCTGGCTCGTAGCATCATCGGCAATACCGTCAAGGTTACTCCCAAGCAAGTGACCTTTGAGTCCATTGCCGAGACTGTTGCCGACTACTACAATCTGCCCACCGACCTGCTTTACGGCAAGTCCCGCAAGCGTGAGATCAGTGATGCACGCCAGCTGGTAATGTATCTGGCCAAAAAGGAGGCTCAGATGTCATCAACCAGCATCGGTGCTAAGCTTGACCGTACTCACGCTACCGTATTGCACGCATGCATTCAAATCGAGCAACGCATGTCGATCGAGAAGGATTTTTCTCGCGAGGTCCAGGCAATAACGGCTAGCCTGACTCAATAATTCACAAGTCAAGAAAATCGGGCAATGAGGGTGGATCCATTTTGGGTGGGTTCACCCTCATTCGGTAATGACTGGTTTATAGTAACTTGATGGCGATGTGGGCACATGCCTCGGCATCGGCGAGGGCATGGTGGTGCTGGCGCAGGTCAAAACCGCAATAGGCGGCAACGGTCTGTAGCTGGTGGTTGGGGAGTTGTTTGAGCAAACGCTTGGACGCGATACACGTGCAGTGGAACTCATAGTCGGGATAATCCATCTGGTAGCAACGGAATACCGCTTTCAGGCAGCTCTCGTCAAAGGCTTTGTTATGCGCGACTAGCGGCAAGCCCTCGATTAGGGGTTCGATCTGTGCCCATACCAGGGGGAAAACGGGGGCTTCATCGGTATCGTCATGCCCCAATCCATGCACGCGCTGACACCAGTAATTGTAATAATTGGGCTCAGGTTGGATAAGGGAATAGAATCGGTCGACAATCACGCCGTCACGCACGATAACCACGCCCACCGAGCACACACTGCTGCGCTCGCTGTTAGCCGTTTCAAAGTCGATAGCCGCAAAGTCCTGCATATGCCTGTAAGATTCATTTTAGTGACAAAATTAATACATTTATAACTCAATAACCCTAATAAATCGAGAAAATTGATGAGGTTTTAAACATTTCGCTATTCGAGCAGTCAAAAAGAGGCGCAAAACCAATTGTTGATTGAAAAAAAGTGCGTAAATTTGTAGGTTAATATCGTGGCACTCGTGCTAGCCTGGGGCTAAAGTGAGCCTGCAGTGCGATGCCCGAAACAGATTTTAAAAGAACAAGAAAAGAATGGACAACGATCGAATTCTAGAGATCAACATTGAGAACGAAATGAAGACCA
>CAMJJG010000026.1 GCA_946406035.1 uncultured Prevotellaceae bacterium | reverse complement strand
AACCGCCCCCTAAGAGAGAGGAGATGTCATCAACGATGTCCCCTCTCGTTTTTTTATTCCTCCTAGTTTGCCTGGAGATAGGGCGTTTTTTTGATAAAAAAAGAAAAATTTCTTTAAAGGTTTGTCTGCTCAGAAAAATAGTTATAATTTTGTTGATTGATTTAAACGATGAGACGACTGCTTGCCATATTGACGATGGTGCTTGCGCTGGGGCTGCAAAATTTGGCCTTAGCCGAGATACAATGGCATGAAACTAATCGTGACGTTCAGGGTAAGACCTGGAACGATCCCAAGACTAGTGACGGCGTTGAGATATATGGCAGGAATGGTATAATCACGATCGTGACGCCCAAGCGCATTACGGTGCGTGTTTATACAATCCTTGGTCAGATAGTGTCACAGGCGACATTACAGCCAGGGACTTCAGAACTGAGACTTGGTTCTCGTGGGATTTATCTGGTGAGAATAGGAAATTTGACCCAGAAGGTTGCTATCTGACCCCATCTTGTCGCCAAGAATCAAACATATTGAAAATTACTTAACCATTTAATAACCTTAACTAAACAGAGTATGACTAATTTAGAAAACATTGACTGGGCACATCTGCCTTTTGGTTACATGAAGACTGATTACAACGTGCGTTGCACGTTTAAGGATGGCAAGTGGGGTGAAATCGAAGTCACCCAAGACGAGACCATCAATCTGCACATGGCCGCTAGCTGCTTGCACTATGGCCAGGAGATCTTCGAGGGTTTGAAGGCCTTCCGCGGAAGTGATGGTAAGATTCGCTTGTTCCGTCCCGATGAGAATGCCAAGCGCCTCCAGAACAGTGCTCGCGGTATCCTCATGGAGCCGCTGCCCGAGGACATCTTCATGGAGATGTGCAAGAAGGTCGTAAAACTCAATGAACGCTTCATCCCGCCCTATGGCAGCGGAAGCTCTCTGTACCTGCGTCCCGTCGAAATCGGTATCTCGCCCCGCGTTGGTGTGAACCCTGCCGACGAATATACCGTCATCATCTTTGTTACTCCTGTAGGCCCGTATTTCAAGGAGGGATTCAAATGCACCAAGGTTGCCATTTACCGTGAGTATGACCGCGCTGCTCCCTGTGGTACCGGTCGCTGGAAGGTTGGTGGTAACTATGCTGCCGGCATGGGTGCTACAGCCCGCGCCAAGGCTGCTGGTTATAGCGCTGCCTTGTTCCTTGATCCCAAGGAGAAGAAGTATCTTGACGAGTGTGGCCCTGCCAACTTCTTTATCGTCAAGGGTAACAGTTATATCACTCCCAAGTCGGGCTCCATCCTGCCCTCGATTACCAACATGAGTTTGCAGCAGATTGCTCGTGACCTGGGTATGGAAGTTGAGGCCCGTCCCATTCCTCTTGAGGAGCTTGCCGAGGCCGATGAGGCTGCCGAGTGCGGCACCGCAGCTGTTACCGCCCCCATCAGCGAGGTGGTTGACATGGACAATGATGTGCACTATGTTATCAGGAAGGACGGAAGTGTAGGCCCCAAGGTAACTGCACTGTATAATCGCCTGCGTGCCATCCAGATGGGTGATTATCCCGACGAGCATGGTTGGGTAGTCATGGTGGACTAATCACACAGATGTGATGCTTGATTGTTTATCAATCATTCAACGATACTACACACCCGGTAATGATGATTACCGGGTGTTGGTTATTCATAGCCGGCAGGTCGCTGATCTGGCGGTGAAGCTCTCGCAGCGACTTATCGACCAGCATGTGCCTATCGACATTGAGTTTGTTGAGGAGGCAGCCATGTTACATGACATCGGCATGTGCCGCACCGATGCTCCTGGCATCTACTGTCATGGCAAGGAGCCTTATATCCTGCACGGGGTATTGGGACGCAAGATGCTTGATGGCATGGGGTTGTTTCGTCATGGACGGGTGTGTGAACGTCACACTGGGGCTGGCATCACGGCCGAAGAGATTGTCAGTCAAGGACTGCCTATAGATCCGCCCCGGAATCTGTTGCCCGAGACGCTTGAGGAGAAAGTGATCTGTTATGCAGACAAATTTTTCAGTAAGAGCCATCCGGGTGACCCCGCAAAGGACCTTGAGCGGGTCCGGATTTCGTTATCAAAGTTCGGCGGCGACACGTTGCAGCGCTTTGACGAGCTGGTATCGCTTTTTGGCGTCCCCAATGCATGGTAAACCTTGACCAGTGACTCAAATGCATTGCGATTGTAGAGGTTTCAACTGCACGCGTGAGCACAACGTGTTGATGCGCTAGTCAACGCGCATTAGAGGGCGATTTAGAGGAATCAACATAACCCAGTGTCATGACTATATCAGGCACTGGGTTTTGTCGTTGTGACTGGGAATTAGGTAGGGTGAATAGAGAATAAGGCAAAACATTGAAACCCGATAATATTCAGTTTGTGGTTTTATCGCATACAATAATAATCATATTTTTTCATTTTAATGTTGCTGATTGATGGAAATGTTGTAATTTTGCGGCGCAAAACCGATGGTAATCGCTGCTAGCAGAACTGCCAGCATGACGATGTGAGGGAATCCGGTGGGAATCCGGAACTGTACCTGCAGCTGTAATCTCCTTACTATGAGGGCTTGCTTGAAATTGAGCCACTGGTCATCATGATGACTGGGAAGGCCAAGCAGGCTGGAGAGAGTCAGAAGACCTGCCATGGGTTGAAACATTAATAATAGTACGCTCACTCAGGAATAGGTGTGACGGAAAGCAGAAATGAGAAAAACAAAAAGACTGACGGCGGCGCTGTTGGCGTTATGCTCGGCTGTTGCGGTCACGGCACAGAATGACATCTGGCGGCAGGACAGCCTGCCCGAGGTGGTTGTGACAGGTACTGGCACGCAGCACTTGTTGAAGGACGCGCCCGTGCAGACCGAGGTTATCACCAGCAAAATGCTGCAGCAATATGCGGGCAAGAGTATCGAGGACATCTTGGGTGGCCTCACGGCATCGTTTGCCTTTAGCGAGGACGATATGGGATCACAGATGCAGTTGAACGGACTTGGTAACTCCTATATCCTCATCCTGATTGACGGCAAGCGCATTCATGGCGACGTGGGAGGCCAGAATGATCTGTCACTCATCGACCCGCAAAATATCGAAAAAATCGAGATTGTCAAGGGCGCATCGAGCGCGTTGTATGGATCAGATGCCATCGCTGGTGTGATCAATATCATTACCAAGAAGCATCACGAGGAGGGCGTGCTGGTCGAGAACACGACGCGTGTGGGCAGCTATGGCGACGTGCGCCAACACAATGGCCTAGCGCTGAACTATGGCAAGGTGAGCTCCTACACCAACTTCCAGCTGCAACACAGCGACGGCTGGCAGAATACCCCCATCGAGCACACCCAAAGCGGGGAGGAGCCCATTACCGATTCCCGCAACAAGACCGTTAACCGCCATACCAACTGGCAGGTGGCAGAGCGGCTGACCTATCAGCCGACAAGGAACTTGGAACTATATGCCGACGGCTCGCTGTACTGGAAACGCATCTATCGCGTGAGTGGCCGTCACCCTCACTATGACGTCAAGACGTGGGATATGGAGTACCACAACGGGTCGGCAGCTGTGGGTGGCAAGTGGCAGCGCTCCAAAACCGATTTCATCTCGCTGGATGTGGACTGGAACCGCCATGCCTACTATTACTACTACACGGCTACGACGCTTGTCGAGGATTATGAGAAAAGCGCTGGTACCGCCTATTATCCATATTTTCCCTATCTGCCAGGCCAGAAGGAGTTGCAGAGCGACCAGCAGCGCACGATGGCGACCCTCAAGGGCGTCTTCTCGTTGCCACTTGAGAACCGCTTGAGTGCGGGCCTTGAGTATCGTTATGACTGGCTGAAAGCGCCCACTCGCGTCAAGGGAGGCAAGGCAAGCGACTGGACCGCGGCGGTGTATGTGCAAGACGAGTTCACGCTGATCCCTAACGTCAATATCACGGCAGGCCTGCGCCTGAATCAAAATGAGCAGTTCGGCACCAAGTTGACGCCTAAGGTATCGGCAATGTGGCGACTGGGCAATCCCTGGCGGCTGCGTGCCACGTGGAGCCAAGGCTTCAAGACTCCCGCCATTCGCGAGCTGTTCTACCGCTATGTGCGGCAGATGAGTGGCATCTACCTGTACCTGGGCAACACCGAACTCAAGCCCCAGTCGAGCAACTACTTCTCGGTCAGCGGCGAGTATGGCTGGCGGGGTTTGAGTGTGACAGTGTCGGGCTATTATAATAAGGTGAAGGACATGATTGCGCTGGTGACGATACCCAATTACCAGGCTCCCGATGAGTACATCATCCAGTATGACCCAGTCAAGACGAGGCAGTACCAGAACATCGAGGACGCTCGTACTGTGGGTGTTGATGTCAATGTGAACTATCAGTGGCGTGAGTTTGCCTTCGGGCTGGGTTACAGCTATCTGGATACCGAGGCCAACCAGTATGACTCGACCCATGACACGATGCGTGAAATCACTATTGATGGCACGGCTCATCACAAGGGTAATTGGTTTGCCTCGTGGGGACATCGCTTCTCGGCTGGTTACCGTTTGGGTCTAGGCATCTATGGCAGGATGTCGAGCACCCGTTACTATCAGGACAATGGCAATGGCAAGGGGTACCAGACGTGGCGCTTGTCAACCAGCCACGACATCGGCCTCTCCAAGGCGTTTGCATGCCGTGTCGAGGCAGGAGTGGACAACCTCTTTAACTATTGCGACCGCACGCCCCATGGGCTGCATCTGGGCACGACAACACCTGGCCGAACGGCCTATGTGTCAGTTAGTGTGCGTTTCAACCAAGGCAAGAAACTGAAAAATACCTATAAGTCTAACTTTAATTCAAAACAACAAAACAACAATGAAGAAAATTAAATCATTGATGATTGCCATGCTGGCAATGAGCTTGACGATGGGTTTCACTTCATGTAAAGATGACAAGGACGACCCCGTCGAGAACAACTACACCGTTTATCAGAAAGCTGTCAACGAGACCGTAAAGTCTCAAAAGAAGAACAACAAGGCCATCCTGTTGGTAGCCTTCGGTTCAACCTGGGAGCAGGCCTACAATGCCTTTGACGCTACCGTTGCTGCCTACAAGCAGGCCTTCCCTGGCTATGACGTGTATCTGTCCTTCTCCTCGGCCATCTGCATCAACCGCGCTGCCGCAGGTGAGAACGTTGATCCTCGCAATTTCTATGCTCCCCCCTTCTGGCTCAATGCGTTTGCTCAGGAAGGCGTGCGCTACAGCGAGATCGTGGTTCAATCGCTGCAGGTAATTCCCGGTGAGGAATATACCCGCGTGATCAACTACATCAAGGACTTTGCCAACAACTCCAATGGCGACATCGATGACAGCTACCTGGCCACCGTAACCCTCAAGCTGGGCGTGCCCCTGTTGCAGGACCGTGATGTTGATGTAAACCTCGTTGCCAGTGAGTTGAACAAGATCTACGGTGACCTGGCCAGCAACAGCGTTGTAGCCTTCATGGGCCACGGTAACCCCGACAACTATGACACCTATAAGGCCAACATCCGCTACACCCAGCTCGAGGAGGCCCTGCAGCAGTACAGTGGTAACTTCTTTGTGGGTACCGTCGACATGATTGGCAACTTCAAGACCAACGTGTACGCGCGTATGCTCACTGCCGGCATCACCAGCGGCAAGGTATATTGCCACCCCTTGATGTCGATTGATGGTGACCACGGCCACAACGACATGGCCGGTGACGATGACGACAACTGGGACGGCACCAAGTTCACCTACAACGATGAGGGTGAGGTCGAGGACACCTCCTGGAAGATGTTCTTCCATCACCTGGGCTATGAGTGCAACAACTCGACCATGATCGAGAAGGGTCTGCTCGAGCTCCCCACCATCCGTCAAGTGTGGATGAACCACACCAAGGACGCCATCAATGGCGAACCCCTCGACTTCTACCACAGCAAGAATCCCGAGTGATTTAACCCTTAGTAAAGAACCTAAAAGCCTTTACCTTTTAGAGCATTATAATGACTAAGAAAATTATATTGACAGCAGTGGCACTCCTCACCTGGAGTGCCGCTGTTTCCCAAATCCATAAAATGGAGCGTAGCGACTCGTCGATGGCGAGCCGTTCCTACACCTTAAATCCGGTTGTGGTTACTGGTTCAGGTCACCACCAGCGCTTGAAATCCACTGCAACGCCCGTTCATGTGCTCAGTAGCCAGGAAATCAAGGAGCAGGGCATCACCACTCTTGACGGAGCCCTGACGCGCATGATGCCTCAAGTGTCGATGTCGCCCAACTCGATGGGCACTTTCCTGCGTCTCAACGGCCTGGGCAACAAGTATATCCTGATTCTCATCAATGGCCAGAAACTCACGGGTGATATATCTAACAATGTGGACCTGAATCGCATCAACATGGCGCGCGTCAAGCGCATCGAGGTGCTCGACGGGGCTGCATCGTCACTCTATGGCTCGGATGCCATCGCCGGCGTGATCAACATCATCACCGACCAGCCCACGCGCGATCTGGTGAGCCTTACCAGCGACACCCGTGTGTCTGGTCACGGTCAGTTGACCCAGAACATTACCCTTGACGTGTTCAAGAATGGTTTTGGCTCCTACACATCCTTCTCGCGCGATCGTGCCGACAGCTACCAGAACAACAATCTAGAATATGTGAAAGGCTCTGAGACCGAGACCCAACCCACGATAGCGCCGCTGTTCACGGGTTATCGTGCTAATCTGATCGGCCAGAAGTTCACATATGCCCCCAATGAGCACCTGGCGTTGAATGCCGGTATCGATTACTCCTACAAGATCACCGATCGCCCCGAAACGCGTTCAGATATCAAGGGCGGTACCGATTATGAGATGCGCTATAAGGGCCTGCGCTGGAACGTGGGCGGCATCTACAAGTTCACCAACCGCAACTCGTTGCAAGCCGACTTCACCGTGGACCGGTTCCGCTACGGCAAGCAGTATGATGTGGCTACTAAGACCTATGCCATCGATGATTACGTGCAGTCCAAAAAGCAACGTTCCATCGAGGGACAGTTGAAGGCCATCCTGGGATTGATGAATCATTCGACCACCATCTTTGGCGTTAATTGGCGCAAGGATTACCTTACCGCGACATCCGGTAATATCGACCAGAACGCTTATATGGCGGCAGCGTTTGCTCAGCACGAGATGACGTTTTGGGACCGATTGACCGCAACCGTGGGATTGCGTTTGACCTATCACGAGACGTTCAACTGGCACCTCACTCCCAAGGCCACGCTGATGTATGCTCCAGGCAATTTCCGCTTGCGTGCGACTTATTCGGCTGGTTTCCGGGCCCCTGGCCTCGACGAGTTGTACTATCACTACTTCTCGGTCAATCGCGGCAAGGCCCAGATCATCTTTGGCAACAAGGACCTCAAGCCAGAGAAGAGCAACTACTTCTCGCTCAATGCAGAGTATCGCTCCAACATATTGGCCGTGAGTGTAACCGGTTTCATTAATCGCATCAACGACATGGTCATCAGGCAGAATATCGATGTGGATGCAGCTGCCTTGGCCATGCTTCAAGCCGAATTCCCCGAAATGACCGACGATCAGGCTCAGAAACTTGAGCGCTACTCATTGTACAAGAACAGCGACAAGGGTGACGTCAAGGGCATGCAGGTGAGCGTGTCGGCCAATCTGTTCAGAGGCTTTAACCTGACGGCCAATTATGTCTATACCTATGCTCGCACCCGCAGTGGTGAGCAATGGACTGTGCTGGAGCGTAGCGTGCGCAATGCCGCCACTGTCGCTGCCAATTACTACCATAGTTGGGGTGACTATAGCCTGAACGTGAACATCAACGGCCGGCTTCAGTCCAAGACATATTATCCCGATTATGAGGACGCTCCAGGCTATGGCATCTGGAACCTGAACACGACCCACTCGCTCAATGGTTTGAAGCACCTGTACCTCGAGCCCAGCATCGGCATCGATAATATCTTCAATAAGGTGGACAACCGCATTGATTCATCCAACCGTAAGTATGCCCTGTACTCACCGGGCCGCATGGTTGTCGTGGGATTGAAATTGAAAATCAAGTAACCTTATATACTATTGATGGGGGTTTATCGTGAGATAACGCCTCCATTTTTCATTTTTATTACTATTTTTGCAGTTAATATGGGTAAAATTATTGTAGCAGGCATTGGACCTGGCAGCCAGCAAGATATCACCCCTGCAGTGCTAGCAGCAGTGCGGGAGGCCGACGCTATTGTGGGTTATAAATACTATTTCCAGTTCATTGAGCAGCATCTCAGGCAGGGATGCGAGTGCGTCGATACGGGCATGAAACGTGAGCGAGAGCGTGCCGAGCAGGCCTTTGAACTCGCCGAGCAAGGAAAAACGGTCGTGGTCATCTCGTCGGGGGATGCGGGCATTTACGGCATGACCCCGCTCATCTATGAGATGAAGCGCGAGCGGCAATCTGATGTCCAGGTTGATTCATTGCCAGGCATCTCGGCTTTCCAGAAGGCAGCATCGTTGCTGGGCGCCCCTATTGGGCACGATATGTGTATCATCTCCCTGAGTGACTTGATGACCCCTTGGGAAGTGATAGAACAGCGCATCCGCGCCGCTGCCATGGGCGATTTTGTTACAGCTGTCTATAACCCCAAGTCCCATGGCCGCTACTGGCAGTTGTACCGCTTGCAGGAACTATTTTTGCAACAACGTGCCGCCGATACCCCCGTGGGCTATGTGCGCCAGGCGGGTAGGGAAGAGCAAGAGGTGACGGTGACGACCCTGGGCGATTTTGACCCCGAGGATGTGGACATGTTTACAGTCATCCTCATTGGCAATTCCCAGTCCTATATCAACGATGGGCTCATTGTCACGCCTCGCGGTTACTACCGCGAGCAGGCCGATGAAGGTGTCAAACCCGGTCAGCAAATCATGATGGAGTCGTTCCGCACCATCGAGAGTGAATTGTGCAACAGAGACATTCCTCTAGACCACAAGTGGGCACTGCTGCATGCCATCCACACGACCGCCGACTTTGAGATGGAGCGCATACTCCATACCGATGATGGCGCTGTCGAGACGTTATATAAAAAAATTGCCAGTGGTGAATTGAACACCATTGTTACCGATGTGACCATGGTGACCAGCGGCATCCGCAAGGGTGCGCTTACCCGACTGGGCGTACAGGCCAAGTGCTACCTGGGCGACCCTCGGGTGGCTGCGATGGCTGCCGAGCAAGGCATCACGCGCACTCAGGCCGGCATTCGTCTGGCAGTAGAGGAACATCCTGACGCCCTATTCGCCTTCGGCAATGCACCGACGGCGTTGATGGAGCTGTGCGACCTCATCCGCAAGGGTCTGGCCCATCCGGCCGGCATCATTGCTGCTCCCGTGGGTTTTGTCCACGTGCGCGAGTCCAAGCACATGGTCAAGCCCTTCAAGGATATACCCAAGGTCATCGTTGAGGGGCGCAAGGGTGGCAGCAATCTGGCTGCAACGCTGTGCAATGCCATCCTGTGTTATGACGATGCGGCACAACTTAAACCTGGACGAGACCTGTGATCAGTTAGGAGTTAGGAATTAGGAGTTGGCATATGCAGCTGATAACTGAAAAAACTGAAAACTCATGAAGTTTATTGTGATAGGCATCAGTGATGCGCCGGAGCCGTTTTTGCGGCCCGAGGCACTGGACGCGATCAGGCATGGACGGATTTTCTCGGGCGGTAAGCGCCATCACGAGATCGTGGCTTCTCTGCTGCCCAGTGGGGCGCAGTGGATCGACATCACCGTGCCGCTCGATGCTGTGTTTGAGCAATATCATGACGAGGTGGTCGTGTTTGCCAGCGGTGACCCGTTGTTCTTTGGGTTCGCCAATACCATCAAGCGCAAGATCCCCGATGCCCAGATAATCCTGTATCCGGCATTCAATTCCTTGCAGTTGTTGGCACACCGGCTGGTGTTGCCCTATCATGACATGCGTGTCGTTTCGCTCACTGGCCGTCCATGGCCCGAGCTGGACAAGGCGCTCATTGAACGGGCTGGGAAAATAGGCATTCTCACCGATCGCCAGCATACACCTGCCGCCATCGCGCGCCGCATGCTGGAATATGGCTACAAGGATTACCAGATGCATGTCGGGGAGCATTTGGGCAACCCTCAGGACGAGTGTGTAACGACTATGTCGCTCGAGCAAGCCGCCAGCCGTGATTTTGATTACCCTAATTGCCTCATCCTGTGTGGACATGCCGCGGCAAGGCCTTTTGGCCTCCCCGATAGTGAATTTGCACTGCTCGATGGCCGCAAAAAGATGATTACCAAAATGCCCATCCGCCTGTTGACACTGCAAGCGCTTGAATTGTCGCGCAAGAGTGTGTTATGGGACATCGGTTTCTGTACGGGCAGCGTGTCGATTGAGGCGCGGTTGCAATTCCCGCATCTCCACATCGAGGCGTTTGAGGTCAGACCCGAGTGTGAGCAGCTCATTCAAGAGAACAGCCGCCATTTTGGGGCTCCAGGCATCAATATCCACATCACCGACTTTCTGGATGCCCAGATCGACGCCCTGCCACGTCCCGATGCGGTATTCATTGGCGGGCATGGTGGTCACCTCAAGGAAATCATGGCACGGGTGCTCACCGTGCTCACCGATGATGGCTGCATCGTCATGAACAGCGTCACTAGTGCTGCCGTGCACACCGACAGTCACCAACTCTTTAACCAGGCATGCGCCGGGTTAGGCCTCATCCAGGAACCTGCCACGCGCATCCTCTTGAACGACAACAACCCAATTGAGATACTGAAATGCAAAAGAAGATAGCCGTAGTACACATCACCCAAGCGGGCATGAGAATAGCCCGGACACTCCAATCGGTTTTCTCACTCAATCATCTATCGCGCAACGAGGTGGCCGAGCGATGGCACGATTATGATGCCTTCATCTTTATCGGGGCCATGGGCATCTGTGTGCGTACCATCGCACCGCTGGTCGAGGATAAGCACACCGACCCTGCCGTCATCTGCGTCGACAGCATGGGTCAACATGTGGTCTCGGTGCTGTCAGGCCATGTGGGCGGAGCCAACGACTTGACTACCCGCGTGGCAAGGGCGCTGGGCGCACGCCCTGTCATCACTACCCAGAGCGACAACGCTGGGTTGTGGGCACTCGACACGCTGGAAGAGCGCTTCGACTGGGAGACCCGCGATACGGCCAGGATGAATGCCTGCATCTTTGCCTTTGTGAACCGTAAGCCCACGGCCCTGCTGCTGGAAATACGGGATGAGGGCACCGAATACATGGAAAAGACGCTTCCCGAGCATGTCACCATCATCAGCGACATCAGCCAGGCCGACCCCCAGAAGTATGAACTCCTCATCATGGTCACTCCCTATCGCCGCGAAGTCCCTCAAGGACTGCTGTCGCTGCATTTCGTTCCCATGGTGGGAACCATAGGCTTTGGGCTGGCCCATCACCCCGAGAACTACGAGCAGATCAACGACCTGATGGACGAGGCGCTTGCCAGCGCGGGGCTCATGCCTTGTGCACGCCGCTATTGCACCATCGATGTCAAGGCCGATGAGCCCTTTGTCAAGCTGCTCAGGGAAGAAGATCTTGAGGAGGTGAAGTTCTTCACGGCCCAGCAGCTGGCGGCCGTTGAGGTACCTAACCCCAGCGACACGGTGGCTAAGCACGTGGGCACGCCCAGCGTGTGCGAGGCGGCGGCTATCCTCGGGTCAGACCATGGTAAATTGATTGTTCCTAAAATCAAGGGCGAGAATTTTACCGTTGCACTGGCCATCGGCCACAAGTACCTGCGCCATCAGCAGGGTTTCATCGAGATTGTGGGTGCCGGACCTGGCGATCCCGACCTGGTGTCCGTGCGCGGGCGCCGGATGCTGGAGCGCGCCGACTTGATCCTGTATGCGGGCTCGCTGGTGCCGCGCGAGTTGACCGACTGTGCCAAGCCAGGCGCTGTGGTGCGCAGTTCGGCTGATATGGACCTGGAGCAGCAGTGCGCGCTGATGAAGGAGTTCTATGACCAAGGTAAATTTATTGTGCGTCTGCACACGGGTGACCCGTGCATCTTCGGGGCCATCCAGGAGCAGATGGCCTACTTTGACCAGCACGGGATGCAATACCACATCACGCCGGGCATTTCGTCGTTTCTGGCCGCTGCCGCCGAGTTGCGCAGCCAGTTCACCATCCCCGAGCGCACCCAGACCATCATCCTCACTCGTGGCGAGGGCCGTACGCCCATGCCCGAGAAGGAACAGTTGCACCTGCTGGCCCGCAGCCAGAGCACGATGTGCATCTTCCTGAGCGCCGCCATTGTCGATGACGTGCAGTGTGAACTGCTGATGGAATACCCCGAGGATACTCCTGTCGCTGCCTGCTACCACCTCACCTGGCCCGACCAGCGCATCTATCGCGGTGTGCTCAAGAATCTGGCTCGCATCGTCCATGACAACAACCTGACGCTCACCACTATGCTCGTCGTCGGCGAGGCTATCGACAACCGCAAGGGCTTGTCAGAGCTATACAATAAACACTTCACCCACCTCTACAGGCAAGGGAATTAGAAGTTAGAAGTGAGGGAATCTATTAACTGTTAACTGATATATGATACTCGTGCTGGGTGGAACGACCGAGGGCCGCATGGCGGCTAAGGTGCTCGATGAGTCGGGCGCCGCTTACTGGTATTCCACTCGAGGCGAGTTGCAGGACATCCAGCTGGCTCATGGCATCCGCATCACGGGAGGCATGGAGGTGCCTGAAATGGAAGCGTTGTGCCACAAGCAAGACATACGTCTGCTGGTGGATGCTGCTCATCCGTTTGCCGAAGCATTGCATCGCAATGTGATGGAGCTGGCCAGGCTCATCGGTATCCCTATCATCCGCTATGACCGCATCTATCCGCCGCACGACAATGACCTCGTGTGGTGCCGCGACTATGAAGATGCCATGCAGCAACTCGACAAGCATGGTGTCACCAGGTTACTGGCCCTCACGGGAGTAAACACCATCACCAAGTTGAAGCCCTATTGGCAGGGGCGTGAATGCTGGTTCCGCATCCTTAATCGCGAGGAGTCGCTGGCTAGAGTCCAAAGAGAAGGTTTTCCTGCCGACCACCTCGTTTACTACGAGAAAGATGATACTGCGACATTGATCGAACGGTTGCACCCCCAGGCCATCATCACCAAGGAGAGTGGCACGACTGGCGGTTTTGCCGAGAAGATAGAAGCCGCACGAGCAGCCGGCGTCAAAACGTTTGTCGTGATGCGGCCCGGCTATCCGTCCATGCCTCATGTGACCATAGAGCATGTGAATGGTCCATACGGACTGCGACGGGCGGTGGAACGGCTGTTGCCAGATTTTTACCCGTTGCACAGCGGACTGACCACGGGCACCTGTGCCACAGCAGCAGCCATTGCAGCGACCCATAGGCTCAAGACGGGAGAGACTCCCGCCAGGGTTCCAGTCATGTTACCCAACGGCGAGACCATCCATGTCGATGTCTCTTACGGCGATGGTTACGCCTCGGTCATTAAGCAATCGGGCGACGACCCCGATGTGACCAACGGTATTGAGATACGCGCCAGCGTCGAGCCTAGCGGCCACTTCGATATACGCGGTGGTGAAGGCGTGGGTAGGTTCACTGTCCCAGGCTTTGACTTCCCTCCAGGTGAACCTGCCATCAACAAGGCGCCACGCCAGATGATGCGCGACAACATCCGGGAGAACGTGAGCATCACCATTTCGGTACCCGAGGGCGCTACGATTGCCCGCCGCACCTTTAACCCTCGACTAGGCATCGAGGGCGGCATCAGCATCATCGGCGTGTCGGGAATCGTGAAACCTTTCAGCGAGGAGGCCTTCATCGGCAGCATCCGCAAGTGTATGCAGGTGGCCCGGGCCTCGGGCAGCGACCGTGTGGTCATCAACAGCGGCGGCAAGAGCGAACGCTTTGTCAAGGCACTGTACCCCGATCTGCCGCAACAGGCCTTTGTGGAATATGGCAACTACATCGGTGAGACATTGAAAATAGCCAGTGAACTTTCTTTCCCCAACGTCACCCTGGGTGTGATGCTGGGCAAGGCCGTTAAGCTCGCGGCTGGCAACCTCGACACCCATAGCCGCCACACCACCATGGACAAGGCGTTTATCTCCCAGATGCTCCACGAGGCAGGCATCGACCTCGATCTGAGCAGCCTTACCCTCGCCCGCGAGCTGTGGGACCGCATCCCCCAAGAAAAACTGCAGGACTTTGCCACCATCGTCATCGACCACTGCACACGACACTGCGCCCCCCTGTTGCCTGGCTGCCACCTCACCGTCCTCCTCATCACCGACACTGGCACCATCTATCTCCCATAGATTTTTTAGGATTTGCTTGTTCTTTCCGTTTCACCCACATGTGCGTGATGTTCTACTTTTTTGCATGGTGGGTGTGGTTATTGGAAAAAGTAATATCTTTGTATTCAAATAATCATTTTTCATTATGACTTTTATTCTTAATAGAACAGATGATTGGGCGACAATGCCCAAGAAAAGAATCCTTGCACGAGCAGTTGTATGGTACTTTGTATTCCTTCTTGTTAATTTCGTGATTATAATGGGTGTGACCATGATATACAACAGTATGGGAGTGGAGCCTAATCAACTTACGAGATTTGCGGGTGACTACCATGGTTTCCTGGACAGGCCGCTCTATTATATCACGATGGCAATTCTAATAGGTCCAATAGTAGAGGAAACCATTTTTAGGCTGGGACTTTCGTTTAAGCGTCAGACAGTTGCATTGTGGCTGGGGCTATTGCCCGCCTCTATCGCAGGATACCTTCTCGACTACGCTGATAATTGGATACTGATGGCGAGCATGATATTGATTGGAATCGTCTTGTATTGGCTTGTAATGCGATACACTTGTGACGAGCAGTGGGCACAGTGGCGTTCTGACTATCTGCATCCCGCAATTTGGATTTCGGCTATTGCCTTCGGCCTGATGCATCTCCAATTCTCTGTACTCACTTGGTTTTTACTGCCTTACTGCTTGGCGATTGTCTTGCGTCCTGGACTGGTGGGGTGTATTTTAACCTATGTCCGTGTCAACCTAGGATTCTGGTGGGGTGTGCTTTTCCATGCTGCCAATAATTTGTCTGGAGCTGCCTTGCTGCTGCTTGCTGTGTATGGGCATTAAAAAGCAAAAACAGAAAAAGAGCTACTCGACTGAGGTCTTGCGGCGACGGTAGAGGACGTAGATGATGATGGGGGCGCCGACGAGGGCGGTAACGCTGTTGACGGGCATGGCGCCCTCAAAGCCAGGTGCACGGGCAATCAGGTTGCACAACAGCGCTAGAGCAGCGCCTGTTAACGCTGTCGCGGGCATGAGCCGCCAGTGGTCGCTGGTGCGGAAGATGCCACGGGCCAGGTGGGGAACGGCCATGCCGATAAACATGATGGGGCCGCAATAGGCAGTGACGATGGCCACCAGTGTACCTGAGCAGATGATGATCCACGTGCGCGACCGTGCAACGTTGATGCCTAGGTTGGCGGCATAACGGTCGCCCAGTAGCATGGCGTTCAATGGCTTGACGAGCAGGAAACTGAGCGGCAGCAAGATGCACATGAGCACCACAAATAGAATCATCTCGTCGCCCGACACGCGCGAGAATGAGCCTAGTCCCCAAACAACGAATGCCTTCACATCCTCCTCGGGGCTGAGAAATTTCAAGACACCGATGATGGCGGTGGCCAGATAACCGATCATCACACCGATAATCAATAGTGTCACATTACCCTTGACTTTGCCCGAAATCCACACAATCAACATCATCACAGCCAGCGCTCCCACGATGGCCGCAATCGATACGGCAGCATCGCCCAGATAGCCCAGACTGCTCAGTGCCACACCGCCCAACTGCCCCGAGAGCAGCACGACAAAGGCGACGCCCAGGCTGGCACCATTGGAGATACCCAGTATGGAAGGGCCTGCCAGCGGGTTGTGGAAGATGGTCTGCATCATCAGGCCGCTCACGGCCAGTCCTGCTCCCGCTACGATGGCAGTGAGCACCTGCGGCAAACGGGAGCTGATGATGATGTTGGTCCAGATCTCATTGTCGCCGCCCTGGCCCAGGAGTATGCGGCAAATGTCACCCACGGGTATCTTGACCGAACCGATCAAGAGGTTGACAACCACCATCACTAGGATGGCGATGACCAGTGCAAGCATCAACGGCAGTGTACGTTTCATCTTCTCAAGTATTCAGTTGGCATCCGCACAATCTTTATCTCTTAACTCTTACCGCAGCAAGTGGTAGAATGTGGGCTGGTAGTCCTGTTCGACGAGCTCGGGGTGGAAGATGGCGACAAAATCCTTGAGCAACACGTCGGGCTTTACGGGAGCTATCTCGTAGTAGGGTGTCTGCTTCATGTTACAGTAGATGACCTTCTTCTCCTTAAAGGCCTTGAGCATCTCGTTGCGAGGCTCAGAGGCTTTTAACGCTTCGTAAGAGAAATCGCCCTGATAGCTGTTGAGGATGCGCCAATAGTCGGCATTTGCCGACATGGCATACATCTTCTCAAACTCCAAGTCCTCGCCCGAGGTCTCGTCGTCGTTGATGACATAGTCGGCTCCCGCGTCGCGGAATATCTGCGCCAGGTAGTTCTTGCCACCCACGGCATGCCAGTTGCCATAGTGCATCTCTCCGCTGGTGACCATGGGGCGGTGCTCAACTTTCTCTGTCTTGGCTTTCAGCTCATTATAGCGTTTCTCGATGCCCGCAAAGATGTCGGCAGCCTCTTTCTCCTTGCCGATAAACATGCCGATGAACTTGATCCACTCGGCCTGGCCCAGCGGGTCAAGTTCCTTGTAGCCCAGGTGGGGCACGAGGGTAATGCCGATTTCCTTGATGGCGTCATAACCGCCACGCTTGGATGGCGAGATGAAAATCACGTCGGGATTGGCTGCCATGACTACCTCGGGGTCAAACTCGCCTTCCATGCCTATCTTGACGATGCGGCCATCCTTGACACGGGTCTTGATGTCCTGATTGAAGAGATTTTTGGTGCTAGTGATTCCTTTCACGATGTCGTGGGCATCGAGGATTGTGAAATTAGACAACTGTAGCGACGTCATGCAGATGGTGCGCTCGATGGGCACCTTGACCTTGACGTAGCCCTCGGGGACAGTGGCGCTGGCGTCATGGACAAGTGCAAAATGGTCATGCTTGCCCACATCGACCAGTCTCACGTCGGCCGAGTCGCGCACAGTGAACCCTGTGGCATACTTCACAGTGATCTGTTCCATGGTCTCATCGTCGGTATTTACACTCTTGCTGCTGTGGGATGAGCAGGCATTTAACAAAACTAGGGTCAATAATAATCCAAAAATCTTCTTCATTTTCTTTAATGGTTTTTATTGCACAAAATTACAAAATAATCAGCAAATATGTGACTCTGAAAGTGGCTTATTTTGGGGATTTCTTTGTAACTTTGCATATCAAAGTTATGTCACTGAAATGAACAGTACCGCAATCCATTGGTATGACCGATTATGGGCAGCCTTGATTTTCTTTACCAGGTTGCCGTTTTGGCGCATCTATCAGCCCCCCAGCGACAGTTACAAGGCTGTAGTCGAGTTTTGGCCTCTGGCCGGGTGGATCACCGGGGGCGCTATGGCGGTTACACTCTATTTTGGGAGTATGATCTTGCCGTGGAGTGTGACGGTGATAATCGCCATTGTCGTGCGGCTTCTTATTACTGGGGCATTACACGAGGACGGATTGGCCGATTTCCTGGATGGATTTGGCTGTGGGGGAGATCGTGACCGCATCCTGGCCGTCATGAAGGATTCCCACATCGGCACCTATGGTGTGCTAGGGCTCATCCTCTACATGATGTTACTCTCGTGCGCTGTCTACAGCATGGGTCCCTTGCTGGCAGCCATCACAGTGCTGGCAGCCGATCCGTTTGCCAAGATGATCACCAGCCAGCTGGTGTCGATGCTTCCCTATGCCCGTCGCGAGGAGGATGCCAAGAACAAGACCGTTTACCGCAGGCCTTCGTTGGCAGCAGGCTTGAGCCTGACAGTGCAAGGTCTGCTCCCCATGGCGTTATTATTTAGCCGGTTGGGACAGCAATGGTACCTGGTTATTATATTGCCGCCGCTAGTGATGTATTTTCTCTATTTGTTGATACTCAAGAAGATACATGGTTACACCGGCGACTGCTGTGGCGCTGTGTGCCTGCTGGTGGAGCTCGCCGTCTATCTTGTGGTTTGCAGTCAAGTTATCATGATGTGAATATGGAAGTAATACTTGTAAGACATACCAGCGTCGATGTGCCCAAGGGGACATGCTACGGCTGGACCGACGTGCCCGTGCGGGACACTTTTGAGCAAGAGGCCCAGGCAACCCGCTTGTCGTTACAGCAATACCTGCCATTGGACATGGTGTATTCATCACCGCTGACGCGTGCCCGCAAACTGGCTGCCTATTGTGGCTATCCCGATGCCGTGACCGACGACCGCCTCAAGGAGATGAACATGGGAGAGTGGGAGATGCAGCTATATGACGAGATTCGGGATTCGCACCTGCAAGAGTGGTATGACGACTATATCAACCAGCCCACAACAGGGGGAGAGAGTTTCAGGCAGCAATACCAGCGGGTGGTCTCGTTTCTCGATGACCTCAAGAACAAACCCTATAACCGTGTTGCAATCTTTGCCCACGCTGGGGTTCTCATCAGCGCTGGCCTGCATGCCGGCCTCTACCAGTGGGACAACGCATGGAGCAACCTGGCAGACTATGGACACCATATCGTAATTACGCTTTAATCAAGAAACCATGAGCAAAATTATTCTTATAACCGGCGGACAGCGGTCGGGCAAGAGCCGTCAGGCCGAAGAACTGGCGCTGAGCCTTGCTGGCAATCCGGTTTATGTGGCGACAGCTCACGTGTGGGATGAGGAATTCCGTGAGCGTGTGCGCCGCCATCAAGAGCGTCGAGGCCCCCAGTGGACTAACATCGAGGAGGAGAAATACCTGAGCCACCACGACTTGACGGGTCGCGTGGCTGTCATCGATTGCGTGACGTTGTGGTTGACCAATTTCTTCTTTGAAAACCAGGACGTGGACCGCACGTTACAGGCTGTCAAGCAAGAGTTTGACCGCTTTACACAGCAAGATGCCACCTATATCTTCGTGACCAACGAGATCGGCAGCGGCGGCGTGAGCATCGATGCCGTTCAGCGCCGGTTCACCGACTTGCAGGGCTGGATGAACCAATATATCGCCAGCCGTGCCGATGAGGTCATCCTCATGGTATCGGGCATCGCGGTAAAAGTCAAAAGCCAGCAGCGATAAGCGATAGTAATCACACTAGAAACCAATGAAACCATTCAATATACACTATACCGACAAATCGCTGGAGCCGAGCATCCAGCAGAAAATAGACCACCTGAACAAACCCAAAGGATCGCTGGGCCGCCTAGAGGAACTGGCCATGCAGGTTTGCCTGATCCAGCAGTCCTTGACACCTAGCCTGAATCATCCGTGCCACCTGCTGCTGGGCGGCGACCATGGCATCGAGCGTGAGGGCGTGAGCGTGTCGCCCCGCGAGGTCACCTGGCAGCAGATGATCAATTTCACCCGTGGCGGCGGCGGTGTGAACATGTTTTGCCGCCAGCATGGTTTTGACCTGCGCATTGTGGACATGGGAGTGGACTATGACCTGACGGGCGTTGAGGGCATCATCGACCGCAAGATTGCGCGGGGTACGCGCAATTTCCTGCATGAGCCAGCCATGAGCGAGGAGCAGTTTGACCGCGCCATTCAGACGGGCTGCGACCTCGTGGATGACTGTATCGCCGAGGGGTGCCAGGTGCTGTGCGTTGGCGAGATGGGCATTGCCAATACCTCGCCGTCGAGCATATGGATGAGCCTGTTTGGCAACATCCCGCTGGACGAGTGCATCGGCGCAGGAGCTGGACTTGATAACCCAGGCATCCGGCACAAACGCAAAGTGCTGAATCAAGCGTTGGAGCATTACCATGAGACGATGGAAAACACGACCGAGAACGCCATCCGCTACTTCGGTGGCTTTGAGATGGTGACGGCTATCGGCGCGATGCTGCGTGGCGGAGAAAAGGGGCTTGTCGTGCTGGTGGACGGCTTTATCATGACGGCTTGTGCCATCGCCGCCATTCAGCTATATCCTGCCGTCCAGGACTACATGATATTTACCCACTGCGGTGACGAGAGCGGCCATCGCCGCATGCTCGACATCGTCCATGCCAAGCCCATTCTCAACCTGGGGCTGCGACTGGGCGAGGGCACCGGTGCCCTGTGCGCCTTCCCCATCATCGCCTCGGCGGTGCACATGATCAATGAGATGAACAACTTTGACACGGCCCACATCACCAAGTACTTCTAGAGGAATCTTCTTCCCTCGCTGACAATTCTTCTCCCAAAGCCGTGCCGCTAATGGCGCCGTACCATCAACAGCCCAACGGCATGAAGAAACGGGATTATTTATTGTTGATGAGATCTTGCAGTCGGTCGGTAATTTCTTCGTCACGGCGGGTCCTGTAGCACCACCACATATCGACTTTGAAATATAAGTATATACATAATACAATCCATGCAACTCTAAATAACAAATCCACTAATGCAGATACTAAATCCAAGTATTTGAAGTGATAAGCCACATCAGGATAGCAAGAGACGATACAGCCCAACAATAACAGGAATAAAGCATTTCGGTTATTCTTGAGTACCTTTTCGTAACGGTACAACAGATCTTTTGGAGCATCAAGGCTGTCTAAGCGCCATAGAAACCACAGGTTGTTGAAAGAGAACCAGAGCGCCGCAATACAGAAAACAGACATCAAACAGATGTTGAAAGCATTAGTATAATACTCAAATTCTTGGGGTTTACATAACACGATGTAAACAATGACCGCTAGCATGAGGAGCGTGATTACCATCCCAACACACAGTCTCTGCTTTGCTTGTGACCGGCTTTCGCCTTTGATTCTCTCAAAGCACTCTTCTTTGCTCAGATTGTAAAATTCATCAAGTGTCATAATACCTTAGTATTTATCAGTCTTAATATTTAGACTCACTTGATTGCTAAAGGTTTACAAATAAATCAATATATTCTCCAATGGAAGCGCAAAATTTTGCGCCTCTACATTTCTAAGGCATCTACTTGTCAATCTTGCACTTGTCACTTATCATCCAAATAATGCGGAAGACAGCAGGACCAGTGCTAGCATGAGCACCTCGGCGAAGCGATTGACGTTGACAGCGATATTCATGTCTCGGGTGGTGATGGGACGGTCGTTCTCGCCAATAAAGGGCTTGTCAAAGAGTTCGCCGAAGTAGTAGTGCGGGCCGCCGAAGCGGCAGTTGAGGATACCGGCCAGGGCGGCTTCGGGGTAGCCACTGTTGGGGCTGGCATGGCGTCGGCCGTTTCTCCAGACGAACTTTAGGAGTGATAACTTGCCCGAGGCGATGACCATTAGCAGGGCGGTCAGGCGGGCGGGGAGGTAGTTGGCCACGTCATCGATGCGCGCGGCCCAGCAACCAAAGGCTTTGTAGCGCTCGGTGCGGTAGCCGATCATCGAGTCTAGGGTGTTGACCATCTTGTAGGCCAGCATGCCGGGTGTGCCTAGCAATGCGAACCAGAACAGGGGAGCTATCACGCCGTCGCTCAGGTTCTCGGCCAGCGTCTCAAGAGCGGCGGTGCGTACCTCCTGGGCCGACAGCTCAGACGTGTCGCGGCCCACAATGCGGGCGACCTGGCTGCGTCCCTCGTCCAGCGAGCGGTCCAGTGCCAGAAAGACCTCACGCACCTCGCGAATGAGCGTCGTTCCCGCCAAGCAATAGAAGATGATGACGGTGTCGAGGATGAGCCACAATGCCATATTGGGAATCAATCGTTTCAACCCCCACACGGCAAAAAACACCAGCAGTATCAAGGCAATGGCCATCACGGCCCCCTTGGCCATGCGGTGAAGTCCTTTGTTGAGCCGATGTTCACCAAATGATATCATCTTGCCGAACCACACAACGGGATGCGGCAACCGTGACGGGTCACCAAAGAAGAAATCCAGCAGCCAGCCAATGACTAACGGCAATATCAAAAACATTGTGGAAGCCATTCGTTTAATTCTTAGTTATAAATGTGTGGATGGCGGTGACGAGGGCATCGTTCTCACTTGGTGACTGGGTGGCGATGCGGAAGTGTCGTGGCGTGAGTCCAGTGAAATTGGATGCGTCACGGATCAGGATGCCATCCTCACGGGCCAGGTACTCCTTCAAGTCACTTGCCGTACTAGTGCTGATGGTGCAGAGGAAGAAATTTGTCTGAGTTTCCAACGCATTGATGCCATCAATCTCGTTGATCATCGATCTCAGGCGGGTTGTCTCGTCGAGATAGGCCCTGAGGTCGGGAATCGCCGTTTTTCCTTGTTCAACTAGCCACTTGCCGGCTTCCAGTGACAGCGCGTTGATGGCCCAGGGGCGATATTGCGCGCGCAGGCTGCTGATGACGGATGCCGAGGCTGTGACATAGCCCAGGCGCAGTCCTGGCACGGCATAGCGCTTGGTCATCGAGTGCAACAGAATGATATCGTCACGGCCAACCACATCGGCAGGTTGCAGCAGTGGTGCCATCGTGTAGTCCTCGTAGGACTGGTCTACGATGAGTAGGCGGTGACGCTCGGCAAGAGCTAGCACATCCTCTGTTGCCATTACGTAGCCTGTGGGGTTATTGGGATTGCATAGCCAGCACAGGGCTCTGTCCTCGCACTCCTCGTAGCCAAACACGCGGCAAGCGTCCTCATACTCCCTGAATGTGGGCTGCACGACGTGGCAGAATCCCAACTGCCTGAAGGTTTGGGCAATGAGGTAGATGGCATCGACTGCTCCACTGGTCACCAGCACCTCGTCGGCACTGATGCAGTTGTCGCGGGCAATCATTTGCTCCAGTGAAGTCGCCGCTGGCTCGGGATAGGAACGGATGACATCCAAACGTGAGGCCAGAAAGTGCTCCAGCGCACTCAAGTCAGTCCCAGCATAGATGTTGGAACTGAAGTTCATCTTGATATTATCATAGCGATACAGGTCGTCGCCGTGTCCTTCAATCATGGTCAGTCAGGATTTTGTAGATGTGTTCCATATCGACGTGTTGGCGCACATGAGCTGCCAACTTGTCGTATTGCTCTTCCTTGAAAGCCGCATAGTTGAACGGCTTGTCGCCCTCTGTGATTTTGTCCTTGAAGGGCTCCAAAAGGAAATCGACAAAGGGCGCATTGTCGAGAACACCATGTACATAGGTGCCCATGCACTTGTCGTCCACAATGTAGCCGTCGTCGCGCCCATCGTCGAGGTGCAGCAGTGGCGAGGCTTGTGCATCGCCCACGGTTAGAGTCGTGCCCTGGTGTATCTCGTAGCCTGTGCCAAATTGGCAAGTTACCTGGCGCGTCTGCTTGCTGCCGCTCATCGTGGTGGTCGTGGGCAATAGGCCCAAGCCTGGCAATCGCTCGATGTCGCCCTCTACATGGTCGGGGTCGAGCACCTCGATGCCCATCATCTGGTATCCGCCACAGATTCCCATTACCGTCGCGCCCTCGCGGTGTGCACGCACGATGGCCTGGGCGCAGCCGTTGCGGCGCAGCTCGTACAGGTCGTGCAGCGTCGATTTGGTACCAGGCAGGACGATGATGTCGGCCTTCTTGATGTCCTCGGTATTGTTGGTGTAGAACAGGTGCACCCGCGGGTCTCGCTCCAGGGCGTCAAAGTCGGTGTAATTGGACAAGTGGCGCAGCATGATTACGGCCACATTGACCTTGCCGCGCTGGGCCTGCATGGACTTTTGTGCCAGTGCGACGCTGTCTTCCTCCTCGATATAGATGTCCTTATAGTACGGGATGACTCCTAGCACGGGAATGCCGCAGATGTCCTCGAGCATTTTCCTGCCCTCATCAAACAGGCGCATGTCGCCGCGAAACTTGTTGATGATGATGCCCTTGATGAGGCTGCGGTCCTGTGGCGATTGCAGGGCGATGCTGCCATAGACCGACGCAAACACGCCGCCCCGGTCGATGTCGCCCACGAGAACCACGTCGGCCCTGGCGTGTCGAGCCATGGGCAGATTCACCAGGTCGGTGTCTCGCAGGTTGATCTCGCTGATGCTGCCGGCGCCCTCCATCACGATGGGGTTGTAGCGGCTGGCCAGCCGGTCAAAGGCGTCACACACCTCGCGGCGGTAATCAATATCAGACTGGCCGCGGCGCCAGTAGTCGTAGGCGTTCTTGTTGCCGATGGGACGGCCATGCAGGACAACCTGAGACGTGTGGTCGGACTGCGGCTTCAATAGTAGCGGATTCATGTCGGTGTGGCAGGGAATGCCTGCCGCTTCGGCCTGCACGGCCTGGGCACGGCCTATTTCCAGCCCGTCGGGCGTGGCAAACGAGTTCAATGCCATGTTCTGGGCCTTGAAGGGCGCGGGTCTGTAACCATCTTGCTTGAAGATGCGGCACAGCGCTGCAGCGATGACGCTCTTGCCCACGTCGCTGCCCGTTCCGGCCAGCATGATAGGATGCAGATGCTTCATTCTTTCTCGTTGGCTAGAATAAACAGATAATCAGACAGGCGGTTTATCAGCGCCAGCACCGCCTCGTCAATGGGGTACTGGGTGTGGAGTGACCACAACCGGCGTTCCACTGTGCGGGCTTGGGTGCGAGCCAGATGAATGAATGCCGCTAGTGTCGAGCCGCCACCAGGAACGACAAAGCCGCCTTGATAGCCACTGCGGTCGATGGCGTCCTCGAGCTGACGGGTAAGGTCGGCGGCATGCGACTCGCGGGGATTGTTGCTACCCTGGGGCGTGGC
This sequence comes from uncultured Prevotellaceae bacterium, assembly GCA_946406035.1. Classification (GTDB taxonomy): domain Bacteria; phylum Bacteroidota; class Bacteroidia; order Bacteroidales; family Muribaculaceae; genus Sodaliphilus. The sequence goes on along the minus strand of CAMJJG010000026.1, from coordinate 12,668 downwards.
AATGTGGCTCATCACGACCATCAACTCGCGTTGAATGGTGTGAATGAGTTGATAACTGGCATCGCCTTGTGAGAGCATCGACCGCACGATGCCCAGTTGAGCGTTTAGCTGGTCAATTTGCCCGTTGGCCTCGATGCGCGGGTCATATTTCGGCACCCTGGCGCCACTGCGCAGCGATGTCTGCCCTTGATCTCCTGTTTTGGTATATATTTGTTTCATTTCTGTTCTTGCTCTTTATAGTGGCGGCAAGGCGTAGTGGATCCTGCCGGAACTGCTATCTTGGTATCTGATATAGATGTGTGTAACTGGCCAGCACGTTCTTGTAGCGGATGACTGGTGTGGTAATAGGCTCCCCCTTGGCATTATATACCTGTGCAACCGATGGCGGCATCTCGCCCAGGAACTGCGTGTAATGGAACTCATGGCCACGGTGCTCCTCGCCGTCAAGCATGAAGCGACGATAGCCCAGCGACAGCCGGCGATCGGCCTTGCGGGCCGTGATGGAGTAGGGGAGCACGCCACACATCGGGAACTCGCCATCGTCGGTGACGATGTGGTCACACAGGTACATCATGCCGCCGCACTCGGCAACGATGCGTCCGCCGCGCTCGGCATACTCCTTGATGGCCTGCCGTGTGGCGTGGGCTTGTACCAGCGTCTCGAGGTGCTTCTCGGGGTATCCGCCTGGCAGGTAGAGTAGCGCCACGTCGTCAAGATCGGGAACATCGGTTTCAGGGTCAAAAAACGACACATTTTCAAGCGAGTCGATGTTTTCCTGGTAGATAAAGGAGAAGGCCTCGTCGTTGCGTGCTACCAGTGTTAGGCCCGTGTGACCCTCGTGCTTGCAGGTCGCATTGCTGGTGAGGCAATCCTCGGCTTGGGGCAGGGTGGTGGTGAGTTCTAACAGGCGTTGCCAGTTGACGTGCTTCTTCAATAGCTCAATCAGCGGTTGACTCTCGGCGCTCTCACTGTAGTCAAGCCCCAGGTACCGTGAACCGTGCTCCAGGGTGGTACTCTTGGGCAAATAGCCGTAACACTCAATACCCAAGTCGTCACACACCTGCTGCAACATGGCGTAATGCCTTTCAGACCCGACGCGATTGAAAATGACACCGGCGATGTGCACTCCCTTGCTGAAGTGGATGAAACCCGAGATGAGCGCGGCTGTCGAGTAGGCTGCCGACTTGGCATCGACCACCAGCACAATGGGGGCGCCTAGGGCGCGGGCAACATCGGCCGTCGAGCCGCGGTCACGGTCATAACCGTCAAGCAGGCCCATCATGCCCTCGACGATGCACAGGTCGGCTCCAGACCCATAACGGCTGTATAACTGTTGCACATGCCGGGGCGTGGCCATAAAGGTATCGAGATTGATGCTGGGCCTGCCGCACACAGCCTGATGAAACTTGGTGTCGATGTAGTCGGGCCCGCACTTGAACGGTTGCACCCGGTATCCCTCGAGCGTGTATAGCGCCATCAGGCCGCGGGCAACTGTCGTCTTACCCGAGCCACTGGCGGGAGCCCCTATAAAAAAACCGTGCTTCATAATATCTGGCTGCAAAGTTACACAATTTTTCCTGATCCAATGTGTCTGGCGGTGGCTAAATGCCCCGCCCATGGAGCCATCAAGCAGAATGGCTTCAAGTGGCGCGCACTCCTGCACTGGACGATGGCCGAATTTGCTACAGTTCCACATGAATGGATAGCAGAATGTAGTCTTTCTGGTCAAGACCCACGCTACGGGAACCCGCTATGTTCAGGTAACTCTAGTGACCGAGGTGGATGGCAAGGACAAACTGACGATGTATGCCCTTAGCTACCAGGACAAGTATGTGAAAATTGACGTCCGCAACTGTCATGCACGCTTGTCAAGCGCGACGGGCGCTGGCGCTTTGCCTAAATGAGAGCCTCGACCAATTGACTGCGCTACCCTATCTGGGGGGGCGATTATTATTGCCGATATGCTGGAATAAGTAAACATTTGTAGTTTTTTATGCACTTTTTTTAGCAAGACTGCTTTACAAATCGGGAAATGTATGTATATTTGCCAAATCAATAACTGACTCGAGAAACAATAACCATAAGAAACTAGTCATCATGTACAAAATTGAAAATCATCCTATCCTTGACCTTCCCGAAGAAGAATATGTAGAATTCCAGTTCGAGGGGAGAACCGTACGCGGCCAGAAAGGCAAAACCATTGCTGCCGCCCTTCACCAGGCAGGATTTGTCGTGCACAGCCACAGTACCTCCGGCCGCAACCGCAGTCTGGAGTGTGGCATCGGCAAGTGCGGAGCCTGTGAGATGCTTGTCGACGGTCAGGTGCGCCGCATCTGCATTACCCTTGTCGATGGCGTGAAAGAGGTTCTTGAGATCTCCAAGGACTATATGCCCGAGGGAAAGAGTCATGCGGCTACCGAAACCAAAATATACAAAACAACTGTTGCCATCATTGGCGGTGGACCTGCCGGACTGGCTTGCCGCGAGCAGCTCACGGCGCTGGGCATCCCCAACATTGTGGTTGACAACAACGCCACCGAGGGCGGGCAGTTCAATATGCAGACCCATCAGTTCTTCTTCTTTGAGAAGGAACAGAAGTTTGGCGGCATGCGCGGCTTTGACATCGCCAAGACGCTTGCCGGCGACAGCCACGACGGCATCCTGTTGAACAACACCGTGTGGGACCTGCTCGAGGGTCGCCGCATCGCCCTGAAGAATATCGTTACCCAAGAGGTGAGCTACATCGACGCCGACCATCTGGTGGTCGCTACCGGTGCCGTGCCCTTCATGCCCGTGTTTGAAAACGATGACGTGCCGGGCGTATATACCGCAGCCGTGTTCCAGAAGATGATGAACCAGGAGCATACCCTGCTGGGTAAACGCGTGCTCACCGTAGGCGCCGGCAACATCGGCTACCTCACCAGCTACCAGGCCATGCAGGCTGGTGCAACCATCAAGGCCATTATCGAGGGTATGGATCACGAGGGAGGATTCCCGGTGCAGGCCAATCGCGTGCGCCGTCTGGGAATCCCCATCATGACGTCGCATGTGCTCATCCGAGCTATCCCCAATGATGACTATACCGGTGTTACCGGTGCGGTCATTGCCGAGTGCCGCAATTTCCAACCTATTCCCGGTACCGAGCGCGTGATAGATGACATTGATATCATCAACATCTGCACGGGCTTGATTCCCGATAATCAACTCTTGGTCAAGGGCCGTGCCGTGTTTGGCCGCAACGTCTATGGAGCCGGTGACGCCGTGCGCATCGGCGAGGGCACCAGCGCCGTGCTGCGTGGCCGTCAGGTGGCCTATGAGGTGGCTCAGGAGTTAGGCATCCGTTTCCCCTATGAGGACTATCTCGACGTCTCCCGCCAGTATATCGACTCACAGCAGCGCCCCGTTCGACTGCTGGAACAGCCGCGCGTTCCCAGTGCCGACCGCATGGCCTCCAAGCCCTATGTCAAGATTAACTGCCTTTATGGGTTCGCATGCAATCCTTGTACCTTCTCTTGTCCGCAGGGTGCGATTTCCAAGCCCACCACATCATCGGTGCCCATGGTCGATTATGACAAGTGCATCGGCTGCATGCAGTGTGTGAACCATTGTCCTGGTCTGGCAATCTTTGGCTACGACAAGAGCAAGAATGTTGTCTTCCTGCCGGTAGAGTATGAGGTAGAGGAGGGCAAGGAGGTGTTCCTGGTTGATGACAATGGAGCCAAAGTGGGCCAGGGTGTCATCGAGAAGGTGCTCAAGAAGGACAATAAAACCAACGTGGCCCGCATACAGGTATCTCAAGCCGATGACCTGAATCAAATTAACGGTTTCATCCTCAAGGAGCGCTATCCCGAGCCTCTGACTCTCCGTCAGCTGACCAATCCCGAGGAGGGCAAGTCGTTTGTTTGCCACTGCGAGGACGTGGACGTAAAGACCCTGCTGGCTGTGGTTGGAGACCGCAAGTACATCTCGGTGGATGAGCTCAAGCACACCACTCGCATGGGTATGGGACCCTGCCGTGGCAAGCGATGTGTGTCGCGCGCCAAGCAGATCCTGCGTGCCCATGGCATCGAGGTGACCGGCGACAGCACTCCACGCGCACCGCTGGCCAACCAAGTGACCCTGGGTGACGTCTATAATGGCGAAACTAAGGAGACCTTTGTGTTTGAGCACGGTTCCATCATCGAGAAGGCCGAGACCGAGATCCTTGTCGCTGGCGGCGGCATGGCTGGCAGCGCGGCATTCCGCTACTTTGCCGAGGCAGGCAAGCGCACCATCCTGGTCAACTATGACCGTGGCTCGACGTGGCGCTGCATCGGTGGCGGGCGTCCTGCCTTCTCCAATCCTGACATCAGCGACATTGCCATGCACAACCTGGAAATCTTCCGAGACGACCAGCAGCATTGCAACATCGACCTGAAGATGACCCGCTATGTCAACCTGGTGCACGACGATGCCACCTATCGTTCGCTTGACGCGTCACGTGCCTGGAGTGAGGCCTACATGATCGACCGCAAGGATTTCACCAAGGTCATCTCGCCTTACTGGAATCCCAATGACAATATCTACAGTCACGCCCTGATTTCTGAGAACTGCTGGCAAGCCACTCCAGGACGCACAATCGAGTATGTGCGCAATGTGGGTAAGCAGCATGGTGGACAAGTGCTCGAGGACTGCGAGGTGCTGCATGTTGAGCGTGTGGGCGACAAGTACCGTGTGCTGGTTCGTCGTCATGACAAGCATTATGTGGAATACACTTGCGACCACTTTGTCAATGCCATGGGATGGGGTTCAGAGAAATTTACCGACATGCTCGGCATCGACACCCAGCTCTATCCTGTCAAGCACCAGGCATTCATTACCCGCCGGCTGCCCAATATGGGCGTGAACGGCGACTCACTCGACATGATCATCGATCGCCGCCATTACAAGGGCTTCAATGCCGTTTATGGCCAGCAGTTCCTGCACACGGGGCAGATCATCGGCTGTGCATCACCCGACTGTGACCCCTATGAGGCCCGCCAGAACTTGAAGTACAATTCACAGGCCTTCCTCAAGGTCGTCAGTGAGATGTTTGCACAGTGGATACCTAATCTGGCCAATGTGGGCTTCCATGCGGTGTGGGCCGGCTACTACATCGAGCCGCGTTACATCATCGACCCCGAGGTGGGTCTGCTCACGGGCTTGCGTGGCCATGGCTTCATGCTTGGCCAGTATCTTGCCAAACTGTATGTTGACAAGTATCTGGGTAAACCTGTTCCTGCCTACATGAAGGATCTTGCCATTGGCGGCAAGGGCCTTAGCGAGAACGCGTTCCAGTAAAGGATACCCATCTTAATTTTTAATGACCCCCGAGAGTTGATGACTCAGCCCTCGGGGGCTCTTCATCCACATTAGACCCGCTAACATCTATATCATTACCCTCTTTTTTACTCGGTAGAAAATGCTGCTGTCATGGTAGTCGCCTGGGGACTATCATGACAGCAGTAGGAATCCTTTTGGGGTATTAATCTTGTTCTGCCGCTTTCTCAACGAGCCGCTTTCCCAGATCAAAAGCATTTTGCAGGTCGATGGGGAAATGCTCATCACGATACTTGCGCTTGTCCTCCTCGCTGAACAAGTTGAAGTCATAGCGAGAGTAGTCGTTAAACTGATAGGTGTTGAAAGCATACAGTGTTTCGGAGTAACCGAAAATGTCTTCCATCACCTTAGAGTTCTCCTCCAGTATTGCGGGATAACCGATTGCTTTCATGTAATCTTCGGGGCAATTCATGGTAAGGATCATTGCCGTCGGTATCACTTTGTCGCGCAATGTGATGTGTTTGCCCATGTGCCCGTCGGCTTCGCCTTCGGGCATTTCATACATGTATGTGCCCACCGGGAACATCAACCGCTCCATGAATGAGTGCACGACCCCCGTGGGATAACTGTAATAGACCGGCGAGCCAATCACAATGACATCGGCTTGACGGGCACGCTCTAACACGGGACGCAGATCGTCGCGCAAGGCGCACACGCCGTTGGTCTTGGAGTTCTTGATTTTGCAAGCGAAACAGCTCTTGCAGCCGGGGAATTGGATATCATACAGGTGCACCAACTCTGTTTCAGCACCCATGCTCTCGGCGCCCTGCATCGCTTGAATCAGCATTTGAGCTGTGTTGTTGTTCTTGCGGGGACTTCCGTTTATAAACAATGCTTTTATTGCCATAATCATATGTTTTTTAAGAATACTGAGGGTTCCCTATAGGGAATCCTCAAGTCAATATTATAGTTAGAACTTGTATCCCACTGACAGCATCAGGTTGCGCGACTTGGCTGACTCCTCATCGAAGACATCAAGCAGGCCAAAGTCATAGCCGATAGACACGGGCACCTTCTTCTCGAACTCAATGCCGGCTTCTACATGGCCCAGAGCAATAGGCTGGCACAGATGATTACTCCGGTAACGAGCAGATCGATCAGGCAGTAGCCCATGATGTCCTTAGCGTCAAGGCGGGCTATTGCCAGGGCTGGAAGCGCCCAGAAGGGTTGGATGAGATTGGTCCACGCGTCGCCCCATGAAATGGCCATGCCCGTCAAGCCTGGATCGACACCGAGGCTTGCTCCGGCGGTAAACATGACCGGAGCCTGCACGGCCCAGTGGCCGCCGCCGCTGGGTACAAACATGTTGAGCACTGCGGCACACAGGAAGGTGAGCAACGGATAGGTGACGGGATTGCTGATGCTGATGCATGCATCGGCCATGACGCCGCCCAGGCTGATGCCGCTGGCTCCGATGCCTGTAATAATGCCCATGATGCCGGCATAGAAGGGGAACTGCAAGATGATGCCAGCAGCACCGGTGGTTGCTTTGCCGAAGGCGCGCACATAGTCCACTGGCGTGGAATGCAGCATGAGTCCCAGGGCAAGGAATATCATGATCACACCGCCCAGGTCCAAACCGGCACCTCGCACACCGAGGTGAATCACAAGATAGGCCACGAGCATCAGCGCCACGAGACACGATAGCAGTCGGCTGTGCTCGAGTCGCTGGGCCGGTGTGCTGGCCGTGGTGTTAACGCTTGATGCGGCATGTTCATCCTCCTTGAGCAGCGCGGGGTCGATGGTGAGGGCGCCTTGCTTGGGGTGCATCAGGGAATTGGCGACGGTGATGCCGATGATTACTGTCAGCACGGTCGCCAAATTATGCCAGTTCAGGATGGTTTGAGCCAGTGGCACGGGGTCGGTGAGCGCGCCATCGGTAGCCATTGCGAGAGCCTCGCCAGGCGTGGCCATCGTCAAGGGAATGGAACCAGAGATGCCGGCATGCCACACGACAAATCCACTATAGGCCGATGCGATGAGGAGCCGATAGTCGACATCAGAACGCTGGCGTGCTATCGCCTTAGCGAACACGACACCCACGATAAGGCCAAAACCCCAGTTGAGCCAGCATGATAATGCCGACACGACCGTCACGAGAGCGATTGCTGCGGGGGCACTCTGGGGCACGCGGGCCATGGCATCGATCGCCCGTTTCACTACCGGCGCTGCTGCCAGGGTTGACCCGCAGACAAGGACTAGAGCCATCTGCATAGCAAACGCTAGCAGATTCCAGATGCCGCCTCCCCAGTGCTCAACCACCTCGACGGGCGTCTGGTGACACAATGGCATCGCCACCAACGCGGCCACGAAGGTGAGCAGTATCGCAAAAATAAACGGTTCTGGCAACCAACGTTGCACTAACCGCACGCAGAATTTTATCATTTGAGAATCCTTTTTTAGATTGATGCCGCAAAAGTAATACTTATTTCCCAAATCTTGTCTAATTTGGCTATGGTTTTCCCTAAAAAGGGACCTCTTTTTGTGGTTGGAACCAATCGGGGCTAGTAGCAAAAACGCAAATAATCCTCATTCAATTTCTAGATAATTGTTTTACCTTTGCAGAGTTAAGGCATAATTTGTGTTTATTGTTTATTATGGACGAGATAAAGAAAAAAAGAAAGAAATGGCCGTTGATCGTGCTGTCGGCCCTGGTCCTGATGGTGGCTGCGGCAGCATGGTTCATGCGCCCTCCGGCAAACACGATACCCACAGTGTCCCATGGCTCGTTGGATCGTTTCCCGCTGTTCAATTCCCACTATGTGATACCGCGTGACGTTGTTGTGTGGTTGCCCTCGGGATATCAGCAGGGCGACTCGTGTGATGTGCTGTACATGCACGACGGGAACATGTTGTTTGATGCAACGACGACGTGGAACCGCCAGGAGTGGCGCGTTGATGAGGTGATGGATAGCCTCATCGCCGCAGAAAAAATCCGGCCTTGTATCGTGGTGGGCATCTATAACACCGATGACCGCCTCACCGAGTATTTCCCTTCCAAATCGCAGCAATTTGTGCCAGAGGACCAGCGCCGAGACGCTAAGCTCGAACAACTAACAGCCGATGACTACCTGCGTTTCATTGTCGAAGAATTGAAGCCGTTCATCGACCAGCGATACAAACCATTAACCACCAGGGAGCACACGTTCATGATGGGCTCAAGCATGGGCGGACTGATCTCACTCTATGCCCAATGCGAATATCCGCAAGTGTTTGGCGGAGTGGCTTGCCTGTCCTCACACCTGTCGATGGACCACCTGCCCGACGGTGTGGGTGGGGACGTCTGGGCGACAGCATTCCGAGACTATGTGGATGCCAAGCTCCCCGAAGCCAATAGCTGCCTCATCTATATGGATCACGGCACCGAGGATTTTGATGCCGACTATGGCGAGTACCAGCAATTACTTGATGGCGTCATCACTGGTCATGGCTTTGACTCGACCCACTTCATGACCTGTGTGTATCAGGGGCACCGACATCGCGAGACCAGCTGGGCCGAGCGCCTTGACCAGCCGCTGCTGTTCCTCCTCGGGAAATAAATCACCGAACGTTAGAAGATAATGAATATTTAGCGATTATTTTATTATTTTTGTAAACTTTTTTAGAGTTTATATGCGTCTAATGAAATAATATTAACCATTAAATTTGGGGAGTTATGGAAACTAAAGATTCATTCAATCAAGGTGGAGACGAATTGTTCGAGGAACTTAAGGGCCGGTGTAAATCGAGAGCAAAAGCAGCCATCAATCCTGTTATGGTTATCGTGATCATCTTGGCATTGGCGTTGGCGTCGGTGATTTTTGGACTGGGGCCAAAAGGGACTGATGACATCTCATTCTACGTTTTTTGGCTGGTTTTTTGTTGCATGGGAGGGTTGATCATTCTGTACAATTTCCGGTTTGCAAAGAAGATTGACCATATGGACACCCCACATCAGCTATTGAACTCGTTTAAAAAGCACATTCGGCTTGAATGGATATCTGGGAGTGTCTTGTGGATGTTTTTAATTGCCGACTGCTTTGTTAGGGGCAACCTTTATACGGTGATTGGGTCATCGTTCGCATTTGTTGTGGTTTTGTTCCTTGTCATAAAAGGTTTTGGTCCATGGAATCGCCGAGATAAGGAAATTATCGAGGACTTGCGACAACTGGTTGAGAATAAATAAGGCGATGATATAGATGTTGGCATTAGCCCCGCAGGGTTTGGGCCCAGCAGTTATATCATTGCCTGAAACAAAGAAACGCCCCGTTGAGGGCGCTTCTTGTTGTTAATGAGATGTCCTATCCCGAGGGATCACATCTTGTTCTCGTGCTCGGTGATTTCGGCATCACCCTGCGTGTACTGGCTCAGGGAACCCTCCTTGGCCTGGATGCAGATGTAGGTCATGGGCTCGGCCGATGTGCACTTGATGTTGCGGTCACAGTTGGTGGCCACGCGGATTACCGACCCCTCGGCGATATCGAATGCCTCATCGCCCACCTGGAAACGGCCTGCGCCGCTCAGGACGATGTAGTTCTCCTCATTCTCCTTGTGGCTGTGGTAGAACGGAACTGCTACACCCGTGGGCAGCGTGCCGAATGAAATCTCACATGAAGTGGCACCGACCACATCCTTCACAAACGCCTTGCCTTCGAAACCCGACAGCTTGCCTACCGAGGTGTGGGCGAACTTGTCGCCGCTATTCAAAACCTTTAATTCGCTCATTGTTTTGTTGTAGTTTAAAAATTATTGTAACTTTGCGGCGTGAAACCGCTTTATTTTTAACACTGCAAAGTTAAGGCGAAAATCTTATTCCTGCAAGAAGTTACGCCAAAGTAAGGCGGTAACAATCAGGTAACTATTATTGATTATGAGCACATTACCGTTACAAGAAAATTTAGAAAAATATACGCACATCGAGTCTTGCCCGATAAGGAACGTGCTTTCTCACTTCTCGGGCAAGTGGTCGCTGCTCATCCTGTGCATCCTCTCGGAGAACGAGGTGACCCGTTTCAACGCGGTCAGCAAGGCCATCCCCGACATATCCTCCAAGGTGTTGAGCGACACGCTCAAGAGCCTTGAGAAAGACGGCCTGGTCAAGCGCCACCAGTATGCCGAGATACCCCCCAGGGTTGAGTATTCGCTGACCGACCTGGGCAACAGCCTGATGCCCATTGTGGGCAACCTCATCAACTGGGCCCTGATCAACTTTGACCATTTCAAGCGATAGAGCGTGTTATTCAAGTGACCGCTACTATTGCGCTATATTTCTCGTTAATTATATGATTAAGAACTTAGTATTTGACCTGGGCGGTGTTATCTTCAGGATTGACAAGAACCAGGCTATCAAGCGATTTAATGAGGTGGGGTTTGACGATGCCGCTGCCTACCTTGACTCGTTTACCCAGGTTGGCATCTTCGGCGATCTCGAGAGCGGCAGGATTGACGCCGAGCAGTTCAGGTGCCAGCTGAGTGAACTGGCTGGAAAGCAGTTGACGCTTGACGACTGCGCCCATGGGTGGCAAGGCTATATGGCCGAATTGCCGCAGCGCAACCTTGACAAACTCATCGAGTTGAGACAACGCGGATTCAGGCTGAGCCTGCTCAGCAACACCAACCCCTTTATGATGCAATGGGCCCGCAGCGATGCATTCGATGGCCGCGGGCATGGACTGGATTACTACTTTGATGCGCTGTATCTGAGCTATGAGATGGGCGTTATGAAGCCCGATAGCCGCATCTTTGAGATGATGCTTCAAAGCGAAAAAGCCGAACCGCAAGAGACGGTTTTTATCGATGACAGCGCTCACAACACCCAAGCGGCCGCCGCAATGGGAATACATGTTTTGCAGCCCGATAATGGTGCCGACTGGCATGAGATGCTTGAGGAACTCATCGCACGGCACAATAGCCAGGAATAAGCAAGTCTGCATTAACGCGGCATTGTGGATGTCGTTGTTTTAGTGCATACGTGTGCTACTATCTGGCAATGCTTCAGGTATCAACCTGAGTGGTGCCGACTGCAACCAGGACGGCAGCGTCAACATCAGTGACGTTACCACCCTAATCGATCACCTGCTGAGCGGCAACTGGACCAACTAAACCGTCTAGACATTGTTAACGAGTTCGCGAGGGACGACCGGTAAATGGGGCGTCCCTCGCTGGCGTTTATTGCCTAAAGTACATTGCGGACTCGGAATGTCGCTCTTAACCGATAACTATTTTCGGCACGGCATTAATCAATTCCGTCGTCGACATCATTTTGCACCAAAGTCTTGTCTGTTACTAGATGAAGTCATCATTCTACTTTTGCGCCGTAACCGACAACGCAAAAGACTATGATTGACATCACCCAACCCATAGCCCAGACCTCAGCGTTCCGCGTCGAGACCGAGAAATATGCATTTTAACGAGCGCAAGGCTATGCTCGCATGAGCATTGCTGAGCGAGAACATTTTATCCAAATCACCGAAAAATAAAAGAAAATGAGTGTTTGGGCATGATTTTTGCTACCTTTGTCGATGAAACGTTTATCATCTTAATGACATGATACCGGATCTCTTCAGATACATATATTATCGCATGGCACATGCCTATATGAATTTTGGATGGAGCAAGAGTTTTTCTTATCACTGCTCTAATTCAAATGTTGGAGTTTGTATATCTTCGAATATCATGACAGTAGCTTTAATTATAGCATATTTTATGGTTGGTAATTTACAACGTAATCAATTATATTATATAGCTATCGCAATTATTCTTATTACAGGAATACCGATGAGTAAGATTTTCTACATGAGAGATGATGACAAGTACTACGATGAGCTAAACCTCAAATATAAGGACGAAAAGCATAGAATAATCAAGGGCGGCTTGGTGTTTCTTTACTTTTTGCTTTCTGTCATTGGCTGTGTCTGTTGTGTAATATTAGTTATCTGATTATGTGATAGACCACAATACTGTCGTCTTTTCAAGGTCTTATCGGCTGGCTTACCTTTGCGCAAACCAACCGATTTTTCTTTATGATACTGACGATAAACTGAAAACTTGTGCAAGTATTAAAGCAAATGAGCTCGCTCGATTTGCTGAGGCGCCGCCAAGTTTATCCAACCAGGCGCAGGACGAATACCAGCGCCTCATGAACACCAATGCGAGTAAACGAGCGCAATGTCAAGTTTTCTTGAACATTGCCGAGCGTGAGGATTGAAGACGAAGTCAATAAATCACCGAAATCTAAAAGAAAGTGAGTGTTTAGGCATGATTTTTGCTACCTTTATATTCAATAATAACTGTCAAAAAACAATAATCTATTATGTTACCTTTTGTAGGCC
>CAMJJG010000025.1 GCA_946406035.1 uncultured Prevotellaceae bacterium | reverse complement strand
AGAACTATCCCCCGGGCCAGCATGGTGCCAACCGCCGCCGCAAAATGTCGGAGTATGGCACGCAGCTTCGCGAAAAACAGAAAGCTAAGTACACCTATGGCGTGCTTGAACGTCAGTTCCGCAACCTCTTTAACAAGGCATCGCGCATGAAGGGTGTCACGGGTGAGGTGCTCCTGCAACTGCTCGAGGCTAGGCTCGACAACGTTGTTTACCGCTTGGGTATTGCTCCCACGCGCGCAGCAGCCCGCCAGCTCGTGTTGCACCGTCACATCACCGTTGACGGCAAGGTGGTTAACATTCCTTCTTACTCGGTGAGCGAGGGACAGATTGTTGCTGTTCGTGAGAAGTCCAAGTCACTCGAGGTGATCCAGGACGCACTGGCAGGCTTCAACCACAGCAAGTATCCCTGGATTGAATGGGACGACAGTGTAAAGGGCGGTAAGCTCCTGCACATGCCCGTTCGTGAGGACATCCCTGAGAACATCAAGGAACAGTTGATCGTCGAGTTGTATTCTAAACAGTAAAATTTTTATCCATGGCTATTTTAGCATTTCAGAAACCCGACAAAGTCTTAATGTTGGAAGCCGACAATTCGTTCGGCAAATTCGAGTTCCGCCCCCTGGAGCCTGGCTATGGTGTTACCATCGGTAACGCATTGCGCCGCATTCTCCTCTCGGGACTCGAGGGCTTCGCAATCTGCAGCATCCGCATCGACGGCGTGCAGCACGAGTTCGCCACCATCCCCGGTGTCAAGGAAGATGTCACCAACATCATCCTGAACCTCAAGAAGGTGAGACTCAAACGCATTGTTGAAGACACCGACACTGAGAAGGCCGTTGTCAAGGTTTCAGGTCAAAGCGTCTTCAAGGCGGGCGACATCGGCAAGGTCCTGAGCGCGTTCGAGGTTCTCAACCCCGATCTCGAGATTTGCCATATCGACCCCTCGAGCGGTTTCCAGATTGAATTGTCAATCAACAAGGGTAGGGGATATGTTCCTGCCGAGGAGAACCGCAACGCCAATGACCCCATCGATGTGATCGCTATCGACTCGATCTACACGCCCATCCTGAACGTGAAGACCGCCGTCGAGAACTTCCGCGTTGAGCAGAAGACCGACTACGAGAAACTCGTCATCGAGATCACCACCGATGGTTCCATTCATCCCAAGGACGCTCTCAAGGGCGCTGCCGAGATTCTCATCCAGCACTTCCAACTCTTCACCGACCGTGAAATCGTTCTCGATAACACCGAGAGCAACGGCAACGAGGAGTTTGACGAGGAGGTATTGAAGATGAGGCAGTTGCTCAAGACCAAACTTGTTGACATGGACCTCTCTGTCCGCGCCCTCAACTGCTTGAAGTCGGCTGAGGTCGAGACACTCGGAGAACTTGTGGTCTTCAACAAGACCGACCTGCTCAAGTTCCGCAACTTCGGTAAGAAGTCGCTCAGCGAACTCGAGGAGTTGTTGGCCACTCTCAATCTGCACTTTGGCATGGATATCACAAAATACAAATTAGAAAAAGAGTAATAAACGATGAGACATAATAAGAAATTCAACCATCTGAGCCGTAAGAGCGCCCATCGTGATGCCATGTTGGCCAACATGACCATCTCGCTCATCATGCACAAGCGCATCATCACGACCCTCGCTAAGGCTAAAGCCCTGCGCATCTACGCCGAGCCCCTGATCAACAGGGCAAAGGACGACACCACCGCATCGCGCCGCCTGGTCTTCAAGCACCTCCAGAATAAAGAGGCCGTTAAGGAACTCTACTCGACCATCGCTGCCAAGATCGCTGACCGTCCCGGTGGATATACCCGCATCTTGAAGCTGGGTAACCGTCTGGGTGACAATGCCAAGACCTGCTTCATTGAGCTCGTTGACTTCAATGACGCTATGCTCGAGGCTAAGAGCCAGGAAAAGGCCGCCGTCAAGAAGACGACTCGCCGCAGCCGCAAGAAAGCAGCTGCTCCTGCTGCCGAGGAAGCTCCCAAGACCGAAGAGTAAAGTACAAGAAGATACTTCTTCTACTCTTGAATAACAAGAAACCCCGGGCCGATGTGGCTGCGGGGTTTCTTGTGTGTTATTGAGTGGATGACGATAGTCAGTGGCTGTCATTTGCCGGGTCGAGGCGCCTTGTCCAGTGGCACCATCTTCTGGGTGGTTGCTGGTTGCATGGCTCCGGGCTGCGGCATGGCGGGCATCTGGGGCATGGACTCCATCACGGCGCGCAGGAGCTCCTCGTTAGTGTTGAGCGTGTCTCCCTCGGGCGAGATGACATACATTGACTTGTAGGGCGCCTGGGCCTTGTCGATATTCTCGACAATGACCTTCTGCATGCGGTCAAAGTACTGGTTTAGGGCGTCGGTGTCGTTCTTGGCCGTGAATTGTTCCTCGGTTTCCTTGCCGTCGATGAGCACTTTGACAAAGCGGTAGCTCTTGGGCTTCTCGTTGCATGACGTGAAGCACCCGCCGGCCAGGGCGATAATAGCCAGGATAATGATGATGTTCCTCATGCTGGTTGATAATTAGCTTAGCCTGATTCAGTCTTTCACTTCCCAACCCAGCGCGCTGGCTCCCAGCACGGCGGCGTCGCTCTCCTTGAGCTCGCTGATGAGGATCTTTACCTTGCCCTTGTAGATACCGAGCACATTGCGCTCGAAGGCCTCCTTGACTGGATTCATGATCAGGTCGCCACTCTTGGTCAGTCCGCCGAACAGCACAAATGCCTCGGGACTCGAGAAATTGGTGAAGTCGGCAAGAGCCTCGCCCAGGATGGTACCCGTATAGTTGAATATCTCCTTGGCCAGCTTGTCGCCGGCGATGGCGCAGTCATACACGTCCTTGCTCGTGATGGACTCGATGTCATAGTCGCGCAGCTTGGAAGGCTCGTTGCGCAGCTCGAGGAACTCGCGGGCTGTGCGGGCAACACCGGTAGCCGAGCAGTAGGCCTCGAGGCAACCAGTACGGCCACAGCCGCACACGCGCCCGTTGGTGCGCTTGACGATCACGTGTCCCAGCTCACCGGCAAAGCCGTCGTGGCCGTAAACCATCTGGCCGTTGACCACGATGCCGCTACCAACGCCTGTGCCCAGGGTAATCATGATGAAATCCTTCATGCCGCGAGCCACGCCATAGGTCATCTCGCCGATGGCGGCAGCGTTGGCGTCGTTGGTAATCAGGCAGGGGATGCCAAACTTCTGGGTGACCATCTCGGCCAGGGGAATGGGCGTGGGCCAGGGCAGGTTGGGAGCCTGGTCAATCAGGCCAGTATAGTAGTTGCCGTTGGGGGCTCCGATGCCGATGCCGTTGATCTTGCCTTCGGCGTCAGCTTCCTTGATCAGACGAGTCAACTCGGTGTGCAGCTCGTCGATGTAGTCATTGAAGTCGCTGTGCTTGGCGGTCTTGATGGAGCTGCTGGCCAGCACATTGCCGCGAGCGTCCACGATACCAAAGACGGTGTTGGTTCCGCCCATATCGATACCGATTACATAAGGTTTTGCCATGATTTTGGTTCTTTTTTTATAGGTTGATAATTACGGATGTTAGTCGTGTAGTGGGACAAAAGTAATAAAAACTTTTGATTTTGCTGCAATCGCCTGTGATTTTTTAGCCAATGAATCGCCCGTCAGAAACTGGCTGAGAAGCGCACGTTGAGCTGGCGGCGTGTGAGGTAGTTGGGGACGGCGTACTGGACGTTGTTGACGTCGGTGACCCAGTAGTAGCTGCTGACGTTGCTGATGTCCATAAGGTTGAAGCAGTCCAGTCCTATCCAGATTTCCTTGAAGTGGCTGAACAGGCCGCTGAGGGGACGGTGTTCCTTGCCGATGAGTTCGTAGCTCAGTCCGACGTCGACGCGCTTGTAGGCGGGCTGGCGGACGTAAGAGTCGGCGCGTGTGAGGTGTGGCGCGGTGGTGGGCAGACCGTCGCTGATGACGCCCTTGAGGCTGAACTTCAACCGGGGAATGTTGGGGAAGTAGTCGGTGAAGAATAGGGCGATGCTGTAGCGCTGGTCGGTGGGTCGGGGCACCTTGACGCCGTTGAGGGTCTCTTGGGTCTTCATGAGCGAGAGGCTGATCCATGAGTCGGTTCCCTCGACGAACTGACCGAACAGTTTCATGTCCACGCCGGCGATGTAACCCTTGGAGTCGTTGATGCCGCTATAGACGAGCTTGAGGTTGTCGATCTCGTAGGGGATGAGATTGGAGAGGTTCTTGTAATAGGCCTCGGCGGTGAACTTGAAGGGGCGGTCGAGGGCGCGGAAGGTGTAGTCGGTGCCCAGGATGACCTGGATGCTGCGCTGTGACTTGATGTCCTTGTTGAGCAGTATGGTACGGTTGCCCAGGGTGTCCATGAGTTGCTGGCGGTACTCCTTGTAGAAGGGTGCCTGGTAATAGACGCCTCCTGCCAGTCGCAACGAGAGGTTACCGTTGCGCTCGGGGACGAATCCCAAGCTGGCGCGTGGCGAGACGAGGGTCTCGCCGTTGAAGTTCCAGTGCGACACGCGCAGGCCGGCATTGAGCGACCAGTAGCCTGCACTGGTGGTGAAGCGCCATGTGTCCATGAGCCATCCAGCGATGCGGGTGGTGTTGAGGTCGTTGCTCGAGGTCTCGGTAAAGATGACGTTGACCTGGTTGGGGATGTGTGGCAACGAGTAGCCCGCGCTGTCGCGCCACTGCCACTGGCGTGAGCGGTCATAGATGTCCTCTTTGCGCAGTGATGCGCCCCAGGAGATGCTGTTGTTGTTGATGCCGACGTTGCCCCTGAGGGTGAAGTCCATGACGTTCATCTTGAGGCGGGTGCGCTCGTGCTCGTGGTACTTGCCCACGCCCAGCTCTTGCCCTGCCTGGTCGAGCCAGTACTCGCCGTGGATGTCATAGGCCACGAGCTCGTCGGTGCGGTAGCCCGAGGCTTGCAGGGTGATGTCGGTTCCCTTGTCGTTGAAGGCATAGGTGGCTGCTCCGGCTCCAAAATAGGTCTGGAACTTGTCTTTCTCATAGCCATCGAAGTAGACGGTGAACGAGCGCACCTCCTCGCTGGTGCCGAAGCTGGTCTCACGGTTGACGGGCGTGAAGCGGTAGTCGTTGATGCTGACGTTGCCCAGCAGGGCGATGCGCAGCTTGCTGGTGGGCTTGAACACGAGGCTGGTCTGGTAGTCGAAGTATTGCGGGTCATACTCGCCCTTGCTCTCGAGTGATCCCATGAGCGATGAGTTGCGCTTGTAGCGCACGCCGTGCATCTGGCTGTAGTGACGGGTGCTGTGTCCCAGCATGAGGCTGCCGCCCTGCATGCTGGCGGCGATGGCTCCCTCAAAGGCCTGTGGCTCGCGGTAGGTGATGTCGAGTACCGACGACATACGGTCGCCATAGGCGGCACTGAAGCCGCCGGTCGAGAAATCGACCTTGCGCACCATGTCGGGGTTGATGATGCTCATTCCCTCTTGCTGGCCGCTGCTGATGAGCTGCGGGCGATAGACCTCGATGCCGTTGATATAGACGCTGTTCTCGTCATAGGAGCCTCCTCGCACCATGTACTGTGACGACATCTCGTTCTTGGAGCTGACGCCTGCCATGGTGGTCAGCACGGCCTCGACGCTGCCTCCCGAGGCATCGGGGGTGCGCTTGAGCATTTCCACGTCGATGCCCTGCATCGAGTTGGTCTGCTTCTTGTACTCGGTGATCTCGACTTCGCCCAATTCGAGCGTTTTCTCATATAGCTTGGGATTGATGGTGACGGTTCCTTCGGGCTTGATGAGCTGCCGGGTGACGGTGGAGTAGCCCAGGCAGGAGAATTCGACCATCAGGGTGTCGGCCTTGGGGACTGAGAGCTCATATTGCCCCTTGGTGTCGGTGTTGGTGCCCACAGCGGTGCCCAGCAGGCGCACGGTAGCAAACTCGATGGGCTCGCCAGCGGCATCGACTACCTTGCCGGTGATCTTGACTTGGGAGAAGGCTACTGTGGCGCACAACAGGCACGCCATCAACGATATGATGCGGGAATGGAAGTTCATTGACTAAAATACTTTATATATAAGTTTCGAAAGTTGTTAACTTTCTCACTGTTTTGTGTTTAAGGGTTGATGCCTAATGAAAATGCCATCCCTGTTCAGGAAAAATTCTTGAAAAACAGGATTTGGGCCTGTTCGTTAACCATTAACCATTATCCTTTGACCTCAAGTTGTCTAAAGTGGCTAGGCCGCTTTAAAAACTTGACTTATATAAAAGATAACGCAGAAAGGGGCGTTTTATTTTAGGCTTTAGGGCCTCGCCTCTTATCTCTTTCTAACGCTTGGCGCCTCAATTCGAGAAAATCGAGAACAGGTCGGCGGCCTGCATGCGTGTGTAGTTGTTGGGGATGCCTCGCTCGATTTTCACGTTGCCGTTCCAGTCGATGTTCTTGTAGTTGAGCCCGAAATTGAGGTTTTTCTTATCAATGGTGGCGTTGACGGTGATGCCGTGTGCGATGTTGCCGGCCGTGGTTCCCTTCACGTCGTTGTACTTGACTTGGTAGGCTGGCTTGGTGGAGCCTTGAGGGGCGATACTGAGTGCGGTGATGCGGTTGGCCTTGTCAAAGGTGAAGGTGTAGCCATAGCCCTTGTAGTGCTCGGTGGGCGACAGGACGACGCCGTGGCCGGTGTCACTGGTGGCGACTTGGGACTTGAGAGCCTCGTCGAGGGTGCCCTTGCCAATGATGAACGGCCTGCCCAGGAAGATGTCCTGCACGTCGCTCACGGTGACCGGTATGCCGGCGGTGAGCAGCGAGACTTTCTCGGCAATGTAGCGCTTGTGGATTTTATCGACGGCATACAGGCTGTCGGCCGTGATGAGCAGGCGTCCCACCTCGATGCCCAGCATGGGCCTCAGCGAGATGAAAATGGCCTGGTCGCGCACCATGCGCACCTGTATCGCCGACGAGAAGCTGCTGCTGCCCTTGAGCGAGATGTTGCCGCCCGTCTGCATCGTGCGCCAGCCGCCCAGTGTGGCGATGACGGCGTCACAGGGGTCGGTTGTCGTCGCCCCCTGGGGTGTTGTGGCCGATTGGCCCGCATTGCCGGGTGTCGTAACGTTGGTCTTCTTGATGGTGCCGCATGCGGCAAGCAGGGTCATCGCCAGGGCGATGATGGTGAGTCTGATGCTGTTATTTTTCATAATAAGTCTTGTCTTTCACTTTGCGTTGCAGTAGTTCGTTGTCGGGTTCGAGCTCGAGAGCCTTGGTCCATTGCTCGATGGCAGCGTCGTGCTCATCGTTGAACCACAGGATGTCGCCATAGTGCTCCAGCAGATGGTTGTCCTGGTCATGCTCGACGGCGCTCTTGATATAAAGCAGTGCCATGCTGTATTGTTTCTTGGCAAAGAATACCCAGGCATAGGTGTCGATGAAGTTGGCGTTATCGGGGTCTTCCTTGACGGCGAGGGCTGCCATGCGTTCGGCTCGGTCCAGGTCCTGGGCGCGCTGGGCAAGGTAATAGGCGTAGTTGTTGAGCGCGCCCGAGTTGAGCGGGTTGAGCTTCAGCGCGCGTTCATAGCACTCGATGGCCCTGGCGGTGTCCTGCATCTCGCTGTAGGTGTCGCCCATGCCGGTGATGAGCTCAGACTGGCGTTCGAGGTCAGTAGAGTCGGTGAGCGACAAGATTTTGTCATAGGTCTCGATGGCCTTGGCATACTCCTTCATCTGGTGGTAGCAGCCTGCCACATAGCCATACAGGTCCAGGTTGTCAGGATTGTATTCCAGCGCCTTCTCCGAGGCCTTGATGGCAGCTGGATAGTTGTCGTCCATCATGTTCAGGATGACCATGTTGCGCCATCCGCTGGCATCGGTTGGGTTTACGTCCAGGCTGTAGCCCAGTTGGTCGATGGCACCCTTGACGTCGTGCTTGGCATAGAGGTACTCGCTGTATAGCTGGTGGATGCTTGCCTCGTGGGGGTGCTGCTGGATCAGGACGGTGAACAGGCTGTCGATGCGCTGGGTGGTGTCCTCCAGGGCCAGGCGCTGGCGGATGTAGCCTAGTAGCACCTCGACCTTGGATTCCACGTCAAGCTGCTCGGCAGTGAGGGCGTTATAGATCTGCTGCTCATACTTGGCGCTGTCACCAGCCTGGTTGTAGTAGTCGGCGCGCAGTAGGTAGATGAAGCCGTTGTCGGGGGCATATTCCTGGGCTCGGTCCAGGTAATAGAGCGCGCTGTCCATATATCCAAAAGTCCTGAACACATTGCTCATCGAGATGTTGTAGTCGGCACTCGTGGGCGCCTTGCTGAGCATCCGCCTGACCTCGTTGATGGCGCTCGAGGTGTCGTTCATGTGATGGTAGTTGGTCAGCTTGCCGGCTGTGATGTGGATGTCGTCGCCGAACAGGGTGGCGATGCTGTCATAGGTAGCATTGCTCTGGTCGTAGGCGCCAGTCTGGCTGTAGGCCTCGGCGAGCCGCATCTGCAGCTCCAGCCGGTTGGGGTTGTGCTCGTTGAGCAGTTTCAAGGCTCTCAGGGCCTCGTCGGGGTGGCCCAGCTGCATGTTGGCGTCGCTGTAGAAAGTGGTCTCGTACAGGTCCTCGGGTTGGGCCTCGAAGTGCTCCTTCATGAGCGCCAGCCCACGCTCGCAACGCTCCTTGGTCGTGTTGTTCATCCTCAACAGACACATCCCCAGGTAGTAGGAGATGGCCGTGTTGGTGGGGTCTATCTCGTGGGCATGGGTCAACAGGTCGTAGAAGGCGTCATAATTGCCTTTCATCTTTTGGCTCTGTGCTTCAACAAAGATGTATTCGGCCTTGCGCTGGTCGGCGAGGGGGATGGCCTTTTGGTCTGTCGCCTTCTTGCCTGCAATGGCGGTGAGCGCCATCAGGGCAACAACTATTATTGCAAGATATCGTTTCATCGATTTTCAGTCATCAGTTTTCAGAATGCGGATGCTAACTCCAAACTATTTTGTGCCCGTGTGGCCGAAACCGCCCGCACCGCGCTCGGTCTCGTCCAGGTCCTTGACCAGTGTCCACTCCACGGTGCTGTGGCGGGCGATGACCATCTGGCAGATGCGCTCACCATTCTCGATGGTCTGCGGCTCGTTGCCCAGGTTCACCAGGATGACCCCAATCTCGCCGCGGTAGTCAGCGTCGATGGTGCCGGGAGTGTTGAGTACCGTTAAGCCACGCTTCAGGGCCAACCCGCTGCGGGGCCTGATTTGGCACTCATAGCCCTCGGGCAGAGCGATATATATACCCGTGTGCACCAGCGTCCGCTGCAACGGCTGCAGGGTCAGCGGCTCGTCGAGCCATGCCCGCAAGTCCATTCCTGCGCTCATTGCCGTGCCATAGTGGGGCAGTGCGTGAGGCCCACGGTTCACAATCTTCACATTGATCTTGTCCATGTTCACCTTTTTAGTAGCCACAAAATTAGTATAAAAACGGCTACTACAATCATTCTCGGCCACTTTTTCACAGTTGGCGAGTATTTAGTGATGTCGGCTCATGAACTTCAAGGCCATTTCATGAAGGAGTCGGTTCATTTTCCCAGTGCCTTCGAGGTTATAAAGGATGGCAGTGGCCGCAGAGACATTCTTTTTGATAGAGAGGAATGGCTCTACGTTCTTGCTGGTGATATCCTTCGGCGCGAGAGCCAGGTGGGCTTCATACAACTCGCGGGTGGGAATCGTGAACATGTTGCCATTGTCGTCCTCGACGATGGTCATGGTGTCGCTGGCTTCGGTGACGTGCCAGGGTTTGTAGACGCGGCTGTGGAACACTCTCAAGCACGATATCTCGTCGATAAAGTCATTGTAAGGAAGCTTGCGGCTGACGTCGACCGTAACATCGGCGGTCGCTGTGCCACTGCGCGTGGTGAACGGCTCGTCGCTGTCGATGTCGCGCCTGATGCAACGGGCCAGGAACTCAATGTTGTCCTGCAACATCAGCCTGCCCTGGTTCATTCCTCTAACGTCATTGAGCATGGCATCGGGCAGCAGCTTATTCTCTAATAGGTATCTGGCCATGGCTGGCGTGCAAGACTCGGGATCGATGAATGCTTGAAGGCCTGATTCACGGGCTTCAATCGGGTCATAGAACTTGTTGAGGGGGTGCTTAATGCACTCGGTGTATAAGTTGAGTGTCATGTTGCCACTGGGCTCGATAAATGCCGTCAAAGGCTGTCCTTGAGGCAGGATGCTTATGTCGACATCATCAACATTCTTTAATGCCAGGTCTGTCTTGAGCCATTGCAGGTAGGCTTCATTGTTCTTGAAGAAGAACAGCCTGTCGCTATGGTTGGCCTTGATGATGTCATCATACTGATGCTCCATGCGATCCTTCATGTCATTGGCTTTGACATGTGCCCGGCAATAAGCGTCAAAATCATCTTCAGTCCCGTTAGCGAGGGAGCAAATGCCATTCACATGCCAGATGTGCCCGTCAAGCGATATGAACGAGGCAATCACGTCGGTGTGGTGATTCTTCTCGATTTCGGCTTGTGGATTGTAATCAAAGCTATCCATGGCTACCCGATAGCGTTCACCTTTATAGTCTTGTACGGTGAGAAACTTGTCGTCACAGCTCGTGATGTGATATAGGCCGAATGGGGCAGATTCTAAATTCTCGATAGCCAGTGACAACTCGTCATTGTCATCCTCCATGTCGATTTTGATCATTTGGGCATAGATGGTCTGGGCCTTGAGCGATAACGGCCAGGTGCGGCACTTGACGGCACACAGGCTACGGTCAATGTAGTCTATCATGTGGTCGCTGGCTTTCCTGAGCATGAGGTGGAGAGATTCCTCTTGACTGTCGTGCAGTTCCCAACTACCCAGGTAACTGTCATACATGAGCCACATGAGCACCTTCTTCACTTCAATCGGGTCGGTCTGAATCTCCTCGCTATAGAGGTAAGCGGCAAGTTCTTCATTGGGCGGCAACCCCGGTAGCTCGGTCTGTAACAGTTGCAACACGCCTTCGGCTATCATTCTCACCCCCTGGTTCATGGGGTTGATGATGCGATTCAGATACTGGCCCATCATGCTGTGCCACACGACAAAGCGCAGAGAGTCCATACTGAAATCGCTGCAGTCATCGTCCTTGGAGTCATAGAAGGGGAGACTGTAATGGAACATCCGCTGATACAAGCGGTGGAAGGCCTCAAACTGGTGGGTGCCCGAGACGATGTCTTCGCAGTAAACGGCGATGTCGGCACTGATCTCTATGGCCTCCTCGCGGGTGAAGTCCGATGGAAGCCTGTCACAGATGATGTCATAAATCTTGTTGGCCAGGTCGATATAATCCTGGTCTGTCTCAAAGCGCAAGCCGGAAGGATGCCTGCGGATGATGTCACCGACCACCACATTCCTGATTCCAAAGTTTCTCTTTTTTGCCATAATCCAATTAGTTTTATACAAAAGTACAAATTAATCATGATTATTCGCATGTTATCGGGCTAAAAGTCAAGTTTTTTAATTACTTTTGCATCGTTAGCCACCACGAGGTGAGTAGCGGACATATTAGAGAAAGCGCATTTTCGCTATTCTGACCATGTGAACTTGGACACTTCACTAAAGTATTAATCAGAATAATGGAATGGTCGCTCCGCTTTTCTTTTTTAGTTTTTCCGTTTCCCTTGGGCCGTTGAGAGGTGTGAACAACGTTGGGGGCAGCAGTGGCCACGAGGGCTCACTAGATGATCTGATTTCTTGATGCCGCATCAAGCTCAAGAGCTTTTCTATTATTCAACGCTGATTACGCAGATTACCACGGATTTTTTCGATTCAATTCGTGATAATCCGCGTAATTTGCGTTTATTAAGCAACCGTACAGCAGTCGGTCCTCTAAAGTTAGGGTTTTAAAAACAATAGCCTTGTTGCGGCGCTGCCGATGGTTGGTGCCGATTTGGCGATTTTTTTAAAGAAAAATATCGTTAATGAAGGAGCCAATCCAAAAATATTGAGTATTTTTGCAGGTCATAATAGACATGAGGTATTATATTCCATTACAAGTGTAAGTTATGTTTGGGAAACTCTTCAAACGAAATAAAGAACAGGTTAAACTATTCTATAACACAGATATACATTGCCACATTCTGCCAGGCGTTGATCATGGCTCCCAGTCGATGGAGCAGTCACTCGAGATGTTGAAAGCCGAGCAGCAGATGGGCATTAACCGTGTAATACTGACATCACACGTGACGGCTATAACCTTCGAAAACACCCGCGAGAGCCTGATGGACGCATTCCTGAAGCTGAAGGATGCGGTTACCGATGCAGGGCTTGACATTGAGTTGTACTTGAGCGCCGAGTACCGCATGGATGAGTATTTTGACAAGGAGTATGCCAGCGATCACCTGATACCGATGCCGGGCAACTATGTGTTGCTCGAGAACTCATTTCAGCAGGAATTGATGAACTTGGATGACCTACTGTTTGACATGCAGGTGAAGGGGTACCGGACGATACTGGCTCATCCCGAGCGCTATACCTACTACTCGCGACGCCGCAAGCGCTACGAGCAACTGCACAACGCGGGAGCACGCTTCCAGGTCAATATCCTGTCGTTCACGGGCTACTTTGGCGAGGAGGCGCGTGATAGCGCCCTGTGGTTTGCCCACAATGGCATGATTGACTACCTGGGCAGTGACATGCACAACCTGAAGCATGCCCACATCATCATGGATTACCTCAACTCCAAGGAGTGGAAGCGCCTGAGCCCCGAGATTGAACAGACAGTCAAGAACGACATGATCGTGTAATCATGCTATAGTGGAATCCCAGCGCCCCCCTTGTTGCAGGAATAGGGGCAAAATGGGGTTTCACGCCATCAGTAGTGCTATGGATCCAGTAATGAATCAGCATCGGGTATTTGGTTATGATGTGATTAAGGCACTGGCCATGCTCATGGTCGTGTTTTATCACCTGTTCATGCTGGACTTTGCCTATGTTCCAGGCGAGTTCTATGTGCCCAATTTCAACAAGGTCGTCCAGATGCTATGCACCGCGAGCGTGCCCATGTTCTTTATGGTGAACGGCGCGTTGACCAAGGGCAAGAAACTGACGCTGAAAAAACTGTTGAATAAAGTCGGCCGGCTGATAGGTGTGGCGTTTTTCTGGACGATAGTGCTTAAGTGCCTGGTGCTGAATGCTATGCAGGGCAAGGGGTTGCACGTCACGTTTTGGGACTTCTTTAACTACTACTGGTTTCTCTATTCGCTGGCCATCATCTATGTGCTCAATTATCTGGTGCAGTTTGTTCCCAAGTGGTGCACCCATCTGCTGGTGGCCGCGCTGTTTGCCGTAACGTTCCTGAACAACTTCATGTGGGACATCATCCTGCTTGTCAAGCCCGAGCAGCATTTTCCCAAATGGGGGCTTACGGGCTTTTTCACGATGTATGGGTTTGTATATGCTCGCCTCGGGGCCTATTTGTCTAACCGCAGGCTGAGTAAAACCGCTTGTGTCCTGCTGATGGTCGCTGGCGTGGCGTTGAACGTGTTTAAGACGATCGTGATGACTCAACACACTGGCCACTTGTATGAGGGCGTGAGCTATTCCTGCCCCACGATAGGCGCGATGTTGCTGAGCTGCGGTATCTTTGGCCTGCTGCGAGACGTGAAGCGGACGATGCCCTGTTCGAGCCTAATCGAGTTGGTGGGAACCAACTCGATGGGTGTATACATCTTCCACCTGGTGTTTGTGTTCTTTATCAGGGTGTATTGCGTGAAGGGCTTGTTGCACATGGAGAATCTGCCGATTCTGGTGGTGTTCATGCTGGCGTTATTGGTGACGGTCACATGTGCCTATATCTCACATCTGATAACTCACTCGCGTTGTAAAGTGTTGCTCAAGCTGTAGCGCCCCGCCTGCATGGCGAGGTTGCTGATGGGCTGGACCAAGTCAGTCGCGCTGATCGATGGGCAGGTCCTGCTGGATGATGGTGCGGCACTGGTGGCTCACTTGGGCGATATCGTTGCCGCCGGAGTGCTGTATGGGCTCGTGGAAGGTGAGCGTTATGGTGCCCGGGGTGACGTTGAATGTGCTGCGGGGCATGACCTTGTAGCTGCCGTCGATGGTGATGGGGACGACTGGCAGGCCAAATTCCAGCGCGAGCTTGAATGCACCGTTCTTGAAGGGCCCCATCTTGCCGGTGCTGGTGCGTCGGCCCTCTGGAAAAACAACGATCGACATGCCGCCATGGTGTAGCTTCTTTTTGGCGGCCGCCATGGTGTCGCGCAGGCCCTGTGCGGTGTGGGTGTCAACCATGATGTGGCCAGCCATGCGGCATGCGGTGCCGATCAGGGGGATGTTGGTAATGCCCTTGCGCATCATCCACTTGAAGTTGTGGCCCAGGAAACCGTAGATCGAGAAGATGTCGTAGGCGCCCTGATGGTTGGCGACAAACACATAGCTGGTCTCGTGGTCAACGTGCTCGCGGCCCACGACATTGATGCGCACCAGGTGCAGCCAGCACCACGCCCTTGCCCACCACTTGGCGGGATAGTAGCCCCAGTAGTCCTGGTTGAACAGAGTGCCGATGATGGTGACAAGTGCGGTGACGATGCTCAGCACAAGCATGATGGGTGAGACGATGCACCACTGGTATATACGGTAAATATAAATCATTGTTGTATCAGTCACATGTTGGATAGGTGCTGCAAAGTTACAGTTTTTGGCGGTATGGTGCAAGAGGGTTGAGTGGTAACCGTGACTTGGGGGGAGATATTTAACGCAATTTAGGATACGCCACCAGTGATGCAAAACAAGCCTCATGCCGGGGTGAGGCCCTGGCGTGAGGCTTGTGAGGCTTGAGAGGCGGGACGGTTACTTGTCGTCGGTCTCGACCTCGGGGGCAATGAGTTTATATCCCTTGCCGTGAATGTTGATGATCTCGATGGTGGGATCCTCCTTGAGCTTCTTGCGCAGCTTGGTGATATAGACATCCATCGAGCGTGCGTTGAAGTAGTTGTCGTCGATCCAGATGGTCTTGAGGGCGAAGTTGCGCTCGAGGATCTCGTTCATGTGGGCACACAGCAGGCTGAGCAGCTCGCTCTCCTTGGTGGTGAGGTTGTCGCTGCGGTCGTCGGTGAACAGCACCTGGCGCTGGGTGTCGAAGGTGAACTTGCCGATCTTGTAAACGGTCACCTCTTTGCCCTTCTTGCCCTTGACGCGGCGCAGGATGGCCTCGATGCGCAGCACGAGCTCCTCCATCGAGAAGGGCTTGGTGATGTAGTCGTCGGCACCAATCTTGAAGCCCTCGAGGATGTCCTCTTTCAGGGCCTTGGCGGTGAGGAAAATGATGGGCACATCGCTGTTGACGGCGCGTATCTCCTGCGCGAGCTGGTAGCCGTCCTTCTTGGGCATCATCACATCGAGTAGGCAGATGTCGTATTTGCCCTTGAGGAAGGCCTTGTAGCCGGCCTCGCCATCGGCAAACAGTTCGGCTTTATAGCCCTTGTCCTCGAGGTATTCACGAGTGAGGGTACCCAGGTTCTCGTCGTCCTCGCATAACAGAATTCTCAGTTTGTCTTCCATAATTGTCGTTTTTTATATAATTATTGATATGTTGGTTTGTATGATTTATCTCATTAATCATTCTTCTTTGCCACCGCTGCTCCTCAACGCTATCGAAGCGGCAACAGCATCTATAGTTTGAATCATTTATACAGTGGCAGCGTGATAATGAATTTTGATCCCTTGTTGAGCTCGCTCTCGGCGCGTATTGAGCCGCCAAAAAGGTCAATCATCTTGTGTACGTAGGCCAGTCCCAGCCCGAATCCTTTCACGTCGTGTCGGTTACCGGTCGAGACGCGGTAGAATTTCTCGAAAATCTTCTTCAGGTCCTCGCGCGTCATGCCGATGCCGTTATCGGCGACGGTGATCTGGATGTGGTCCTCGTCGGGATTGACGGTAGTCACCTCGAGCTCGGGTGCGACATCCTCGCGGCGGTACTTGACGGCGTTATCGAGCAGGTTGAAGATGACGTTGGTGAAGTGCATGCGGTCCACGTTGATGATGGGGTCCTCGGCGTCGAGGTTGGCATTGATGTGACCGCCATATTTCTCGACCTTGAGCTTGAAGGTGTTGATGACGTTATAGATGCTGGCGTTGGCATCCTCTTCCTCGAGGCGCATGGTGGCGTTCTTGCGGTCGAACAGTGACAGTTGCAGCACCTTCTCGACTTGGAAGCGCAGGCGCTTGGTCTCGTCGTTGATGACGCTCGAGACGTGCTTGAGCATCTCGGGGCTCTTGCGCACGCTGTCGTCGTTGAGCATCTGGGCAGCAATAGATATCGATGAAATGGGGGTCTTGAACTCGTGGGTCATGTTGTTGATGAAGTCGTTCTTGATCTCGCTCAATTTCTTCTGCTTGAAGGCTACCGAGATGGTGTACAGGAACACGCCCAGAAGCAGGAACGTAAAGGCCAACGACGGCACGAGGAACTTGACCGACGAGAAGATGTAGTCGCTCTTGTTGGGGAAAGTGACGTTGAGCGTGTTCTGCTTGCTCTTGGGGTCGTTGGGGAACAGCACCTGGGTGTAAACGTCTTGTTGCGACATGGGCGAGTAGCCGTTGGTCTTGTAGATCACGCCGCTGGTGCGGTTCACGATGGCGAACTCAAAGGGGAGCGTCAAGCCGTTGAACTCGAGCTCTGAGCGCAGGTAGCTGGCTACCGTGGCGCTGTCGGCACGCTCCTGGATGGGGCGGTCGCTTGAGTGATTAAGGATGGTGAGGATCACCTCATTGAGCAGGCTTTTCTGGTACAGGTATTGGCCCTTGAGGATTTCCTGCTTGCGCTGGTAGGTGTCGTTCAGGTCCTTGATGTTCAAGTCCTTGAGCGTGTTGATGTTGGCGGGTCGCGGCTGGCTAGCCGCCTCGGTGCCGAAGGTCGTGTCGATTGTGGCCTCGTGGTGGTCGCTGAAACTGAAGCTGTTCTGGCTGATGCCCGAGTAGGTCTGCTCGGCCTCGGTCAGATCCTTGTCCAGGAAGTATTTGGTCTCGTTCTGTTCCAGCATGGTGGACACGCTGTAGAGGCTGCGCATCACAATCTCACTGAACTGGCTGTTGCGCATGGCCACCATCTTCTCCAGATAGACGATCTGCATGGCGAGCAGTCCCAGTAGGGCTATCGCCATGACGACCGTTAATATCCATATCGTTGATCTCTTCATGAGAATAATGTGCTAATATAAATCTTGTTTTAACAATCAACGGCAAAATTAACACAAAATTGTGAAAACGCCAAGAATTCTTTCACTTTTTACTGAAAAAATTAACCCGAAATGTTAAAACCATCTTGTTTCAAGGACTATTTGAGCTTGCAACATAGGGGGGCGTAGTGGTTTTTGGTCTTATGGAGTTTTGTCTGGTCGATAAGCGGTTAAAATGTACATTATAATAAGAAGACGAATCACGCACCTCGGCACCAGTGGCCTGTATGTCAGGGCGAGACTGCCATGGTGCAGCAATCAGTTGTGTAAAACGATAACAACAATGGGCGGCCCGCAGTGGGGTCGCCCATTATATAATGTGGAGGACAGTCGGGGATTAATCCTCGTCCTGCTTGCTCTCCTCGTACTCCTTGAGCAGCTGAGCCTGCACGTCGGCGGGCACGAGCTCGTAGCTCGAGAACTTCATGTTGAACGAAGCGCGGCCACCCGAGATGGAGCTCAGGGCGGTGCTGTAGCTCGACATCTCCTTCAGGGGGATGCGTGCCTTAACGCGCTCCATGCCGTTGGCGCTCGACATGTCCATCATGATGCCGCGGCGGCCCTGCAGGTCGCTCTGTACACCACCCATGCAGTCGCCGGGCAACAGGATCTCGACGTCATAGACGGGCTCGAGCACCTTGGGGTTAGCATCGCGGAATGCTGCCGAGAAGGCGTTGCGGGCTGCCAGACGGAACGAGATTTCGTTACTGTCAACGGGGTGCATCTTACCATCGTAGATGCACACGCGCACGTCACGTGCATAGCTACCGGTCAACGGGCCCTGTTCCATGCGGTCCATGATACCCTTGACGATGGCGGGGATGAAGCGTGCATCGATGGCACCACCAACGATACAGTTGTAGATGACCAGCATACCGCCCCATTCCAGGGGGATCTCCTGCTTGTCCTTGATGTTCATCTTGTACTCCTGGTTGCCGAACTTGTAGGTGTCGGGTTCGGGCATGCCCTCGCGGTAAGGCTCGACGATGAGGTGTACCTCACCAAACTGACCTGAACCACCAGACTGCTTCTTGTGACGATAGTCGGCGCGGGCGGCCTTGGTAATGGTCTCGCGGTAGGGGATGCGGGGCTCCTGATACTCGATCTGGATCTTGTCGTTGTTCTCGATGTTCCACTTGAGGGTGCGCAGGTGGAATTCGCCCTGACCCGAAACGATGGTCTGGCGCAACTCCTTGCTCTGCTCGATGAGCAACGTGGGATCCTCCTCGTGCATGCGGTTGAGGACGGCACCCAGTTTCTCGGTCTCGCTCTCGTTGAGGGCGCGGATGGCGCGCTGGAACTTGGGAGCGGGATACTCGATGAAGTTGAACTCGTGCTCGCAGCCCTTCTCGTTGAGGGTGTTGCCGCAGCGAACGTCCTTCAGTTTCACGGCTGCACCGATGTCACCGGCGTGGATCTCGTCGATGGCAGTCTTGTTCTGGCCACAAACGACATTGATCTGAGCCAAGCGCTCCTTGCTGCCACGGTTCATGTTGGTCAAGTCGGCACCAGCCTTGAGGGTACCGCTCATCACCTTGAAGTAGGATACCTCACCGATGTGGCTCTCTACCGATGTCTTGAAGAAGAAGATGCTCACGGGAGCGTTCTCGTCATAGGGAACCTCGTCGCCGTTGGTGTTCTTGGGAGCGGGCATCTCGGTCACGTCGGGCACGATGGTGCTCATGATCTCGAGCATGCGGTCGGTGCCGATGTTCTTCTCGGCGCTCACCAGAACCACGGGGAAGATGCTGCGGTCAACCATGCCCAGGCGGATACCCTTGATGGTCTCCTCGTCGGTCAGGGTCATCTCGTCAAGGAACTTCATCATGAGTTCCTCATCGTTCTCGGCAGCCATCTCGAGCAGTGCCATGCGGTACTCCTCGGCCTTGTCAGCCTGAGCGCCGTCGATGTCGGCTACGGTAGCCTTGCCGCCGTCCTTGGGCCAGGTGTACTGCTTCATGGACAGCACGTCAACCACGCTGTTGAAGCCGGGACCTGCGTTCACGGGGAACTGGAGGGCAACGACCTTGTTGCCGTAGGTCTCACGCAACTGGTTGTATACGTTGTCAAAGTCGCATTTCTCGTCCTCGAGGCGGTTGATGACGAACATGAGGGGCTTGCCCACGCGCTCCACGGTGCGGAAGTTGTTCTGGCAACCCACGTCGACGCCATTGCGGCCGTCGATGACCAGGGCAGCAGTGTCGGTCACGCTCAGAGCGGTAACGGTATTGCCCACGAAGTCATCACTACCCGGGCAGTCAAAGAAGTTGAGTTTCTTGCCGTTCTTCTCAGCAAAGAAGACGGTAGAGGATACGGAGTAGCCATACTCTTTCTCAACGGGAGTGTTGTCGCTCACGGTGTTGCCACCATCAACGGTACCCCTGCGGCTGATTGTGCCGCCCTCAAGGAGAATAGACTCGGTGAGAGTGGTCTTACCAGCGCCCTTACCACCGACGAGAGAGATGTTCTTGATCTCGTTTGTTTTGTAAACCTTCATTAGTGATTTTGTTGTTAAATGGTTGTTATATAGTGAATTGTTGTTCTGTTCGTTAAACAGCCTGCAAAATTAGTAATTTTTGCTGTGAATCACAACATTATTAAAGAGAAAATTATCAACAAGCCGAAAAATGATTACCTTTGCGACACAATTCTGTTAGATGATGGCTGGTGTTTATGTTCATATTCCATTCTGTGCGAGCCGTTGCAGTTACTGCGACTTTTTCTCGACATTGTGCCTGGCCGATGCCGGTAGGCCCTATGTTGATGCTGTGATTGCCGAGGCTGGAATGCGTCGCCGTGAGTTGCGTGGCGAGCCCATCTTGACCTTGTATCTGGGTGGCGGCACGCCGTCACAACTGCCCTTGCCGTTGCTGTCGCGACTTGTCGCGGGACTGAGGGCCGCTCTTGACCTGGATGGGGTGGTGGAGTTCACTGTCGAGGCCAACCCTGACGATGTGGTGCCCGAGTGGTGTGCAGCAGTCAATTCATTGGGCGTGAACCGTGTGAGCATGGGTGTGCAGTCGTTTGAAAACTCCATTTTGCGGGCCATCGGGCGCCGCCATAATGCCGCCCAGGTCAATGAGGCTGTGGCCCACTTGAGGCAGGCGGGCATCAGCAACATCAGCATTGACCTCATCTATGGCCTGCCGGGCCAGACTGTGGATTCGTGGGTGCAAACGGTGGCGCGGGCCATCGCCCTGGAGCCGAGGCATGTGTCGGCCTATGGCCTCACCTATGAGGAGGGGACGCGATTGTGGCGCCAACGGGAGCGGGGCGAGGTCGTTGAGGTGCCTGAGGACGAGTGCCTGGAAATGTACCGCATCCTGGTCGAGCGTTTGCACGCCGCAGGGTTTGAGCATTATGAGATTTCCAATTTTGCGCTGCCTGGCTATCGTTCGCGCCACAATTCGTCCTATTGGGACGAGACACCCTATCTGGGTTTGGGAGCGGCAGCGCATAGTTATGACGGAACTGTCAGGCGCTATAACCCCAGTGACCTGCAAGGGTATATCGACAAGGTCACTGCTGGGGAACAAGCCTGTGAAACCGAGGCTTTGACTCGGCGGGAGCGCTATGACGAGCGGGTGATGCTGGGATTGCGGACGTCGCGTGGTGTGGATGCCGTTCGATTGCGCGAGGACTTTGGCGACCGCGCGTGGCAGCACTTTACCCGTGAGGCGCAACGCCACATCGATGCCGGTAACGTGCGCATCGTCGATAACGCCCGCTATGTCCTTACACCTAACGGCATCATGCTCAGCGACGGCATTATCCGCGACTTGATGAGTGATGATCAGTGAACTCTTCGAGGATGTCTTTCAGCAAGGCGACGAGAGGGCCATGTGCCTGTTTGGCGTCGTTGTTGATAATGATTCTCAGTTGCTCATTAGGCTGTAACCTGTCGAGGAGTAACAGATTGAGGAGCAATCGATAACCCGTGTATTTCACCAGGAGGCGCTCATCGGCGATGAGTGCGCGCCACAGTGCATCGGCATCGGTGATGTCGCGCAGCAGCTTGTGGCACAGGTTGTCGGCTATCTCGGTTGTCTCGACAGACTGGCACCATTGCATGGCCATTTCCAGAGTCATCATCTCGGCTGGGTAGAGCATCGGTGCGGCCAGGCGGCACTCGCGAGAGTTGGAGTCGTCCCACAATTCTTGAGCCACCGTTGCCAGGCGTCGGTCGTCGGCAACATTTTCGGCAATCGATCGCGAGATCGACATGATATCAACCAGCAGGCAGCCCATGATGATGGGGTGCGGATCTCCCGCATTCCTGAGTTTGTCGGCAATGATGCCGTTTCTAAAGGCGAAAAACTCCTTGCGGATGTTTCTCAGGGTTTCGTCGTTTTGGGTTAGATTTTTCATAGCTTTACTTTATCGAGTTGTGTCAATTGTCGTTATTGAGTTTTGGCTTCAGGAAGCGTCCCGTGTAACTTTCGGGGCATTGTGCGACTTGCTCGGGAGTCCCGGCAACGACAATGTTGCCGCCGCCCTCACCACCCTCTGGCCCCAGGTCGATGATGTGGTCGGCACACTTGATCACGTCGAGGTTGTGCTCGATGATGACTACCGTGTGGCCGTTGCCGATGAGCTGGTCAAATGATTTCATCAACGTGCTGATGTCGTGGAAGTGCAGTCCCGTGGTGGGCTCGTCAAAGATGAACATCGTGTTGCCCTGTCGCTCGCCGCTCAGGTAGTAGGCCAGCTTGACTCGCTGGTTCTCGCCGCCCGAGAGCGTTGATGACGACTGCCCCAGCTTGATGTAGCCCAGCCCGACGTCTTGCAGGGGCTTGAGCCGGCGCACGATCTTGTACTCGTTATAGGTGCTGCTCTCGCCGAAGAACTCGATGGCCTGGTTGACGGTCATGTCGAGCACATCGCTGATGGTGTGGTCACGGTAGGTCACATCCAGCGCGTTGCGGCTGAATCGCTTGCCGTGGCAGGCTTCGCATGTCAGGGTGATGTCGGCCATGAACTGCATCTCGATGGTGATGGTGCCCTCGCCCTTGCACTCCTCGCAGCGCCCGCCGGGAGAGTTGAACGAGAAGAAGCCGGCGTTATACCCCATCTGCTTGGAGAGCTGCTGCTGGGCAAACAGCTGGCGGATCTCGTCAAAGGCCTTGAGATAGGTGGCTGGATTGCTGCGGGTGCTCTTGCCGATGGGTCCCTGGTCGATGAACTCAACGGCCGACAATCGGCTGATGTCGCCGTCGATGCCGCTATAGCTGCCCGGCGCGTCGGCCGTCTGGTCAAACTGGCGGGCCAGGGCAGGGTAGAGGATCTTGCCCACGAGTGTGGATTTGCCCGATCCGCTCACGCCAGTGACAACAGTCATCACGCCCAGCGGGAACTTGACGTTGATGTTCTTGAGGTTGTTGTGGGTGGCACCCTTGACCTCGATATATTGGCTCCACTGGCGGCGGCGCTTGGGAATGGGTATAGACAGCGTGCCGGTGAGGTACTTGGCCGTGTAGCTGCCTGTCGCATTGTCGAGCTGGTCAACAGTGCCCTGATAGGTGATCTGGCCGCCGTTGCGACCGGCGTCTGGGCCGACGTCGATGAGATAATCGGCACTGCGGATGATGTCCTCGTCGTGCTCGACGACGACAACCGTGTTGCCCAGCTGCTGCAGCATGCGCAGCACGTGTATCAGGCGATGGGTGTCGCGTGGATGCAGGCCGATGGAGGGCTCGTCGAGGATATACACCGAGCCGACGAGCGAGCTGCCCAGGGCCGTAGCCAAATTGATGCGCTGGCTCTCACCACCCGATAGCGTTGCCGACAGGCGGTCGAGCGTGAGATAGCCCACACCCACGTCGCACAGGTACTCCAGGCGGCTGTTAATCTCGGTAAGCAACCGCTCGGCGATCATGGCGTCGGTCTTGTCGAGTCGCAGCTGCTTGAACCATGCAGCCAGGTCCTTGACGGGCATGCGCACCATCTCGCTGATGGTGATGCCTCCCACCCTGACATAGCCGGCCTGGGGTTTCAGGCGCGTGCCGTGACAGGTAGGGCACACGGTCTTGCCCCGATAACGGGCCTGCAAGACGCGGAACTGTATTGCGTAGGACTTGCTCTTGACCCATTCAAAGAAGCCATCGATGCCGCTCCACTCGCCATCGCCCGTGCCATGCCACAGCAGGTCGAGCTGCTGCTGGCTGAGCTCGTGGTAGGGCTTGTGAATAGGGAAGCCGTGGCTGGCGGCGACATGGATAAACGCGTTTTTCCACTCGCTCATCACCTGGCCACGCCAGCACATGACCGCGTCGTCATATACCGAGCGGCTCTTGTCGGGCACGACGAGTTGCTCGTCGATGCCGATGACGCTGCCAAATCCCTCACACGTGGGGCAAGCACCCAACGGATTGTTGAAGTTGAACATCAGGTCGGAGGGCTCGTCAAAGGTCATCCCGTCCAGCTCAAAGCGCTTGGAAAATCGGTGCTCGACCAGTGTGCCGTCGGGTTTCCACACGGCCACGATACACTCGTCCTTACCCTCATAGAAGGCCGTCTGCAACGAGTCTAGCAGTCGCATCTCGTCGTCGTGGTTGTGGGTGACGGCCAGGCGGTCGATGAGCAATCGGTAGTCGCTGGTGTCGATGTCGCCCTCGCTGGCGATAACCTGCGAGATGTCGATAAATCTCCCCTCGCTGGTCATGAGCCTGGAGTAGCCGCCCTTGGCCAGGATGTCGAGCTGAGTGCGCGGGTCGCGCCCGTCGGGGACGATGACCTCGGTGAGCAGGGCCAGCCGGGTACCGTCGGGGTAGGAGTTGACGGTGTCGATAACGTCGTTGGCGGTGTGCTTTTTCACCATCTGGCCCGAGATGGGCGAGAAAGTCTTGCCCACGCGGGCGAACAGCAGGCGCAGGTAGTCATAGATTTCGGTGCTCGTGCCCACGGTGCTGCGCGAGTTGCGCGTCACCGTGCGCTGCTCCACGGCAATGGCTGGAGGCAGTCCCGTGATGAAGTCGCAGTCGGGCTTGCTCATGCGTCCCATGAACTGGCGCGCATAGGATGACAAGCTCTCGACATAGCGACGCTGTCCCTCGGCATAGAGCGTGTCAAATGCCAGTGACGACTTGCCTGATCCAGACAAGCCTGTAATCACGACAAACTTGCCGCGAGGTATAGCCACGTCAACGTTCTTGAGGTTGTTGACGCGCGCACCCTTGATAATGATGTCTCCTCTGGTGGTCATGTTGATGCGATTGGGGGTGCAAAATTAGTAAAATTATTGCGAATATTTTCAGAATATTTGCCCGAATCAAAAAGTTTGCCTAATTTTGGGGACTACAAGCGATGCGTGCCCGTGTCATGTGGCATGATTATTGCAGTGTAAAACCATAACTAAGACATTATTAACTATTAAATTGTTTTTTTGAAGAATATGAAACCGATCAACATTGTTATGGCAGTCGTGGGCGGCGCAATCGCTGGCGCGACAGTGGGGTTGTTGTTTGCCCCCGAGAAAGGTGATGACACGCGCAAGCGCATTGCTGATGCCCTGCGCGAACAAGGCGTGAAAATCAAGGGGTCGAAGCTCGACAACCTGGTCAATGACATCGCCGAGGAGATTAAGGATAAACTGGACTAACGATTTTTTTAAAAAAAGGATAACAAAATGAGAGGCTTAAATTTATTGTACGCATTTTTGGGCGGCGCGCTGGTTGGCGCTTCGGCAGCCATCCTGTTTGCTCCCGAAAAGGGTTCGGACCTGCGCACGCGCATCAAGGAGATGCTCAAGAAGAACGGCATCGACTTCAGTGACGACGAGGTGGAGCAGCTGGTCAAGCAGATCAGTGCCCAGATCGAGGACTGACAAAATAGCATGTATTGGCGGCAGGCGGTGTCACCCGAGTGACACTGCCCGCCGTCAGTCGCGTGCCAGTTGACAAAAATGAACGAGATAGATTACAAGAGACTGATTGGCGAGGCCCGCAAGCACCTTAAGCTGGAGTGGGACTATACCAAGCTCACTGCGGTTGAGAAACTGGCGGTGCTGCTGTCGTCGATAGCTTTTCTGGCGGTGGTGATCATCATCTGCGCCTTTGCGCTGAACTACCTGTTCTCGGCCATCATCAGCGCGCTGGCGGTTGCTCTAGACTCGATGTGGGCGGCCCATCTGATCGCCGTCGGCATCCTGCTGGTGCTGCTGCTCGTGGTGTTTGCCTTCAAGAAGCAGCTCATCGTCGACCCGATAGCTAGATTTGTGAGCAAGTTGTTCCTAAAACCCGAAGATAATGAGTAACCTCAATCCCGATATCACCGACTCTACTGCCAGCCAGCTCGTGGCCACTCAGGACGCGCCCGGCGACTGGAAGGGCATGACACTAGATGAGTTGCGGCGTGCCCGCGGCAAGGCGCTCGTCAAGCGCGAAGTGGGGCGTGCGTCGTTGGGCAACGACCTGGAGGACGTCAAGAGCAACGTCGCCACCAATGGGGTGCGGGCGCTCATGTTCAACCGCAATACCATGAGCCACCTGAAGACCGCCGACTACGTTCTGCTGGGCTTCAGGCTCGCGCGCTGGATTTCGGGGACCTTTGGCAAGCGCCGTCGCCGATATTGACCGCAAATCGTGATAAAACCACTCGAAAAATCACTTTTTTTTCAAAAAAAATTGTTGTTTTTTTGATTTTATCTATATTTGCAGTCCGAAATCTCAGCGATTTCAACATTTTGAGAGTATAAACATTAATGAAATATAACCACTAAAAATAACTGCCTATCGACAAACATTACTCATTATTGACCAAAAATATAAAGTAATGAAAATCTACGAGGACAAGAGCGATGAACAACTCATATCGCTGTATGTCGATGGCAAGAATGAGGCCTTTGATGAGCTCCTGGAGCGTCACAAAGACCGCCTTTACATGTACATATACCACTCGGTGAAGAACGATGAACTCGCCGATGATATTTTCCAGGATACCTTTGTCAAGGCCATCATGACCATCAGGCAGGGACGATATGTCGAGAACGGGCATTTCCCCGCATGGATCACACGCATTGCCCACAACCTGATAATCGATTACTACCGTCAAGTGCGGGCCGAGAACCTGCAATCAACCGACGACACCGACGTCAACATCCTCAACCGCAAGGAGCTGGCCGATGGTACCATCGAGGATAACCTGGTGACCGACCAGATTCACAGCGACGTCAGGCGCCTGATCAGGGCCTTGCCCGAGAGCCAGCGCGAGGTGCTCGTGATGCGTTACTACAAGAACATGAGCTTTAAGGAAATCGCCGACACCACCGGCGTGAGCATCAACACGGCGCTGGGCCGCATGCGCTATGCTATCCTGAACATGCGCCGCCTGGCCGAGGAGAACAACATCGTCCTCACCCTGTGAGCCCGCTTTTACTTATAGGAAAACAAGGAAAACAAGAAATACATTCGGTGAACATCAGCGATGTGACGGCACTGATCGACAAATTGCTGAGCGGCAATTGATGCTCCTAATCTTCACATGGCTGATAGTTGATTAACGACTAGATATAGCTCATCTTTTTTTTGCCGAGGCATGGCCGCCGCTCCAGATGCGGACGCCATGCCTCGGCTTTTTAAACACCGATCACTCTAGTGATGGTCGTCAATTGGCATTGGCCCAGCGGGGCTTTGGGACAACATCTATGTCGTTGGGTGACTTTCTTTTGTAAAAAAAGTGGCGGTTAAATTTTGTGTATCGTGGTAAAAGTAGTACCTTTGCAGCCGCTTTTCAAGAAATTAATCAATTAACATACAATAGAAAACAAGTAATGAACGTAAGTTTTGACCAGATTGACGCGGTGAACGGAATGATCACCGTTGTGCTCAAGAGAGAAGATTTCGCAAGCGATGTGAATAAGGAAGTTGCCCAGATGGGTGTGCGCCATCCGTTGAAGGGCTTCCGCCCCGGTAAGGCCCCCAAGAACCTGCTGATGAAGTTCTACGGCCCCAGCGTAACCGCCGACGTTATCGACCGCAAGGTGGGTCGTGCCGTCTATGACTACATCCGCGAGAACAAGTTGCAGGTGCTGGGAGAGCCCCTGCCCAACGAGGACACCAAGGTTGACATCATGAAGGATGAGGAAATGACCTTCAAGTATGACCTGGGTCTGGCTCCTGCCATTGAACTCAAACTCAACAAGCGCATCAATGTGCCCTACTACAATATCGAGGTGACCGACCAGATGGTCGATGACGCCATCGCTCACGACCGCAAGCGTCTGGGTACCCTCGTTGATGGCGAGGTGAGCGACAAGGAGTCGATGCTGCGTGGCTCGATGATTGAGCTCGACGCCGACGGCAATGACAAGCAGGACGGCATCAAGGTGGAGCGCACCGTGATCTCGCCGCGTTACATGACCGATGAGGACGAGGCCGCCAAGTTTGTCGGCGTCAAGGTGGGTGACACCTTTGTGTTCAACCCCCACAAGGCCAACGGCGGCAACATTGCCGAGCTGGCATCGATGCTCAACGTTGACCGCAGCGAGGCCGACGTGAAGAGTGACTTCCGCATCACCATCGAGGAGGTCAAGGTCAACCAGGAGGCCGAGATGAACGAGGAGTTCTTCAAGGCTGTGCTGGGCACCGAGACCGAGGTTAAGGACGAGGCCGCCTTCCGCGAGGCTGTTCGCGAGATGATCGTGCGTGCCAACGTCCCCGAGAGCAACTATCGCTTTACCGTAGACGCACAGCGCATCCTCACCGAGAAGGCTGGCGAGCTGCCCTTGCCCGAGGAGTTCTTGAAGCGCTTCTTGAAGCTGCGCCGCGAGCAGGACAACAAGGAGAACACCGACGTTACCGACGAGGAGGCCCAGGGCATGTTCCAGCAGCTGCGCTGGCAACTGGTCAAGGATCATCTGGCCCAGGAGCTGGGTATCCAGGTCGAGAAAGAGGACGTTGACACCGCCGCTTTCATCTTTGCCCAGCAGCAACTGTCGCAGTATGGCATCTATAATGCCCCCGAGGACTTGATTCGCCAGCAGGCCGAGCGCTACATGCAGGACGACCGCGCGCGCGACATGATCCATGAGCATGCCATCGACAACAAGTTCTATGCCGCTGTCAAGGAGGCTGTCAAGGTCAACGAGAAGTCGATCAGCGTCGAGGACTTCCGCAAGCTCTATGAGGCCGACGAGAAGAAGAAATAATTTTGGGTAAAATAAGTCTTGTGATGTGGGGCAGGGGTGACTCTGCCCCGCATTGTGTTATGGTGGCTGGTGGTCCCCGGCGGCGAGAGGCGTCACCCGCCCGAATACTATTATGAGTATAATTGGTTGCGCTGAGCTAACTGTAGGCATCAGCTGCGCGGGGTGGGGCGGGTATATGTCATTGCCATGGTCAATGCCCTTTTGTCATGCCGGGCCTGTTGGCTCGGTTTTTGCCATGTCTAGAGGCGAGTTTTTGTTGTGTGTAGATAAAAAAGTTGCTCAATCCGATATGGGATTGAGAAAAAAATAGTATCTTTGAACAAAATTAATTTTAACACTTAGTAATTACTGATTATGAATAACGATTTCAGAAAATTTGCTGTTCATCATTTGGGCATGAACGGTCTGGCTCTGGACCAGTTTGCTGCCGGTGTGACAAACAACTATATCTCGCCCACCATCATGGAGGAGCGCAAACTCAATGTCACTCAACTTGACGTGTTCTCGCGCTTGATGATGGACCGCATCATCTTCCTGGGTACCCAGGTCGATGACTACACGGCCAATGTCATCCAGGCACAGCTGCTCTATCTCGACAGCTCTGACCCCGGCAAGGACATCTCGCTGTACATCAACTCGCCCGGCGGCTCGGTATATGCAGGCCTGGGCATCTATGATACGATGCAGTTTATCCAGAGCGATGTGTCCACCATCTGCACCGGCATGGCCGCCTCGATGGCGGCAGTGCTGCTTGTTGCCGGCCAGAAGGACAAGCGCTTTGCCTTGAAGCACAGCCGCGTGATGATTCATCAGCCGATGGGCGGCATCAGTGGCCAGGCGTCTGACATCGAGATCACCTCGCGTGAGATCCTCAAGCTCAAGCAGGAATTGTATACCATCATCAGCGATCACTCGGGCCAGCCCTATGACAAGGTGTATGCCGACAGTGACCGCGACTACTGGATGACCGCTGCCGAGGCCAGGGAATATGGCATGATCGACAAGGTGCTGGAGCGCCAGGCCCCCGTTACAGCTCCATCCGAGACTAAACCCGAGTAAACCCCGACCATGGCAAAAAAGAAAGAAACTAGTACCCTGTATTGCAGTTTTTGTGGGCGTGGAGAGCGTGAAGTCGAGCTGATGCTGCCTGGCATGAACGGTTGCATCTGCAACGATTGTGCCGAGCGCGCCGTCGAACTCTCGCGTGAGTATCTTGGCAAGATGGCCACGTCGATGCTGCCCGACCTGGACATGGCCACGTTGCCCAAGCCCGATGAGATCAAGGCCTATCTGGACCAGTATGTCATCGGTCAGGAGACCGCCAAGCGTTATCTGTCGGTGGCTGTCTACAACCATTATAAACGCTTGAACCAGAAACGGGACGATGACATCGACATCGAGAAGAGCAATATCATCATCGTGGGCCCGACGGGTACGGGCAAGACCTTGCTGGCCAAAACGATTGCCAGGATGCTGAAGGTTCCCTTTGCTATCGTTGATGCCACTGTGCTGACCGAGGCCGGCTATGTGGGCGAGGATATTGAGAGCCTGTTGACCCGACTGCTCGCCGCGTGCGACTATAACGTGGCCGAGGCCGAGCGCGGTATCGTCTTTATAGACGAGATTGACAAGATCGCGCGCAAGGGCGACAACCCATCGATCACGCGCGACGTGAGCGGCGAG
The DNA here is from genome assembly GCA_946406035.1 of uncultured Prevotellaceae bacterium. Lineage (GTDB taxonomy): Bacteria > Bacteroidota > Bacteroidia > Bacteroidales > Muribaculaceae > Sodaliphilus. Next base: position 10,406 of record CAMJJG010000025.1, on the reverse strand, counting down.
GGCGTGCAACAGGGACTGCTCAAGTTGCTCGAGGGCTCGGTAGTCAATGTTCCGCCCCAGGGAGGCCGCAAGCATCCCGAGCAGAAGATGATTGCTGTTGACACCAAGAATATCCTGTTCATCTGCGGCGGCGCGTTTGAGGGTATTGAGCGCAAGATCGCTCAGCGCCTCAACACCCATGTCGTGGGCTATGGCGCCAATAGCCACGTGAGCAAGGCCGACCGTGACAAGCTGCTTCATTTTGTGGCCCCTCAGGACCTGCGCAGCTATGGCCTGATTCCCGAGATCATCGGTCGCCTGCCCATCCTGACCAACCTGGAACCGCTGGATCGCGAGGCGTTGTTGCGCATCTTGACCGAGCCCAAGAATGCCATCGTGCGGCAGTACAAGAAGCTGCTCGAGATGGATGGTGTGGAGCTTGTCATCGATGACGATGTGCTGGGCTTTATCGTGGACAAGTCGATTGAGTACAAGCTGGGAGCCCGAGGGTTGCGCAGCCTGTTCGAGACGATTATGATAGATGTCATGTATCAGGCGCCGTCGCTCAAGCAGAAGCGTTATGTCCTCACGCGCGAGTTTGCTGAGCGACAGCTCTCAAAGTCCAATTATGATCTGCTGGCGGCAAGCCGTTAAAAATTATTTTGTTTAAATCTTTGTCCAGTTCACCAAATCATCGTATATTTGTGAAATCAATAAGTAACCCTAAACCTTGAATTATGGCGAAAAACAGTAAATTGATGTCGGCGCTGAAGGACTACTTCGGCTTTGAGACTTTTAAAGGTAACCAGGAGGCAATCATCGAGAACCTGCTTGCTGAGCGTGACACGTTTGTGCTCATGCCCACTGGCGGTGGCAAATCGTTGTGCTACCAGTTGCCGGCACGTCTCATGGAAGGAACTGCCATCGTCATCTCGCCCCTCATCGCGTTGATGAAGAATCAGGTGGATGCCATGCGCAGCTACAGCGAGGAGGACGGCATTGCCCACTTTATGAACTCGTCGTTGACCCGTCAAGCCATCGAGGAAGTGAAAAATGACGTCCGCAGCGGTCGCACCAAGCTCCTGTATGTCGCTCCCGAGTCGTTGACCAAGGAGGAGAACGTGGCCTTTCTCAAGGATGTGCCCATATCGTTCTATGCAGTTGACGAGGCACATTGTATATCGGAGTGGGGACATGACTTCAGACCCGAGTACCGCAACATCCGGCCGATTATCAACCGCATTGGCGAGCGACCCATCATCGCGCTGACAGCCACTGCAACGCCCAAGGTGCAACATGATATCCAGAAGAACCTGGGCATGACCGAGGCGGCTGTCTTCAAGTCATCATTTAACCGCCCCAACTTGTACTATGAGGTGCGTCCCAAGACCAAGGACGTGGACCGCGAGATCATCAAGTTCATCAAGGCCAATGAGGGTAAATCGGGTATCATTTATTGCTTGAGCCGCAAGAAGGTGGAAGAACTGGCTGAGGTGTTGCGCCTCAACGACATCAAGGCGTTGCCCTATCATGCCGGCATGGAGAGCGCTGTGCGCAGCGCCAACCAGGACGCTTTCTTGAGCGAGGATGTTGACGTGATTGTGGCGACGATCGCCTTTGGCATGGGCATCGATAAGCCCGACGTGAGGTTTGTGATCCATTACGACATCCCCAAGAGCCTGGAGGGTTACTATCAGGAAACCGGGCGCGCCGGCCGTGATGGCGGCGAGGGAAAATGCATCACCTTCTACTCGCGCAAGGATCTGGACAAACTCGAGAAATTCATGCAGGGCAAGCCCATTGCCGAGCAGGAAATCGGTAAGCAGCTGCTGCTCGAGACGCGTGACTATGCCGAGTCGTCGGTCTGCCGTCGCCGCTCATTGCTGCACTACTTTGGCGAGAGCTATGATCAGGACAATTGCGGTAATTGTGACAACTGCCTCAAGCCCAAGAAGCGTGTCGAGGCCAGCGAGGAGTTGCGTGCCGCCATCGAGACGATTCTGGCGCTGCGGGAGCGGTTCAAGCCCGAGTATATCGCCCACGTGATGATGGGCGACGCCACGTCCGAGATTCTGGGCTACAAGCACAACGAGCTTGATGCGTTTGGCTGTGCCGAGGAGCGTGACGAGAAGTTCCTGCTGGCCGTGCTGCGCCAGGGCGTGTTTGCCGACTACCTGACCAAGGATATCGAGAATTATGGCGTTATCAAGGTGACCAAGGAGGGAAAGAACTTCCTTAACAGCCGTGAGAAATTCTGGATTGTCGAGGACAACGAGTATACCGAGATGATGGACGAGGAGTTGCGGGGCGGCGGCAGCGGCGCTGTCGATGCCGAGCTGTTCAGCATCCTCAAGGACCTGCGACGCAAGATCGCCAAGCAGCATGGCCTGCCCACCTATGTCATCTTCCAGGAACCGTCACTCGATGCCATGGCGACGACCTATCCCATCACCATCGAGGAGTTGCAGAACATCCCTGGTGTGGGGCCTGGCAAGGCCAAGCGATATGGCCAGGAGTTTGTCCAACTTATCAAAAAATATGTTGACGAGAACGAGATTGAGCGCCCCGAGGACATGCGTGTGCGCACCGTCGCCAACAAGAGCAAACTCAAGGTCGAGATCATCACAGCCATCGACCGCAAGGTGCCTCTCGATGCCCTGGCCGAGAGCAAGGATCTTGACTTTGATGAGCTGCTCGATGAACTGGAAGCCATCGTCTATAGCGGTACCAAGATCAATGTCTCGTACTTTATCGAGGAAGCCATCGACAACGATATCGAGGAGGACATCTTTGAATACTTCAAGGAGAGCGACACCGACGACATCGAGACCGCTATGCAGGAACTGGGCGACGATTACACCGAGGAGGAAATACGCCTGGTGCGCATCAAGTTCCTGAGCGAGATGGGCAACTGATGCATCGCTGTCGCCTGAGAATTATCCCATGAGCCCTGTGCCAGCACCGTCGTGTCTGGGCCAGGGCTCATTGTTTTAGCCAGATAAGAGAAAAAAAATGGTGGCCGATATAATTTTTCACGCGGCAGTGCGTTACATTATAGTAAAAAAGAATGAAAAAACGTAAAATATAGAAATCAAACCAACTAAGAAGATGAAAGCAAAACTTTTGATCTCTTCATTGCTGTTGGGAACTACGATCCTCGCTATTGCTAAGGGGGATCCTGTCCTCATGACCATCAACGGCAAAGACATCAGGCTCTCGGAGTTTGAGTACCTTTATCACAAGAACAACCAGCAACAGGTCGAGAAGGAGACCCTTGAGCAGTATGTTGACCGCTTTGTGCTCTACAAGCAGAAGGTGGCCGACGCCGAGGCAGCCGGCATCGACACGACCCAGGTGTTCAAGACAGAATTTGAAGGCTATCAAAAGGAACTGGCGGCGCCCTACCTAACCGAGGACACTACCTATCACTGGCAGTTTGTTACCGAGGCCTATGAGCGCAGCAAGAAGGAAATAGACATCGATCACTTCATGATGCCGCTGGGCAATGATGAAGCCACGACCCAGGCTAACATGAACCGCATGGACAGCATCCGCAACTGCATCCTTGCTGGCGAGCAATGGTCCGACCTGGTGGATCGCTTCTCGAGCGACCCGTCCAAGCCTCGCAACCACGGACACTACGGATTCATTAGCGCTGGAATGTTCCCCTATGGCTTTGAGACCGAGGTGTATAACACCCCAGTTGGTGCGGTGTCGATGCCGTTCAAGACCCAATTTGGCATCCACATGGTGCGTGTGAACAACACGCGTGAGCGCAACGATGTTCACGCCAAGCACATCCTCAAGCTCTTCCCCAAAGATGCCACCGATGAGCAGAAGGCCGTCTGCAAGGCCCAGATAGATTCTATCTACGCTCTGCTCAAGGCTGGTGCCAACTTTGAGGAACTGGCGCAGAAGGAATCTCAGGACGGTTCGGCCCGTCGTGGCGGTGACCTGGGTTGGTTTGGTCGCGGTCGCATGGTTCAGCCGTTTGAGGACATCTCCTTCGGCCTGGCCGACGGTGAGATCAGTGAGCCGTTTGCTACCCAATTTGGTTACCATATTGTCAAGAAAGTGGCTCATGGCGCCCCCTCGTTCGAGGAAATGCGTCCCGCCATCGACAATGCCATCAATCGTGACGAGCGTTCGGGCATGATACGAGATCGCCGCTTGAACGACCTCAAGCAGAAGTGCAACTACCGCCTCAATCCCGCCCTGGACGGTTACTTGACCAAGGCCCTGAGTGATAATGGCTCGCTCGACTCGGCCTTTATTGTCCAGACCATCAAGGGCTCAACGACGCCGTTGTTCTACTATGGCAAAAAGCAATCGGCAACAATGTCTGAGCTCATGCCCCTGCTGAATACCGCGGTTAAGATTCCCGACGTCGCTAAGGCCAAGGAATTCCTCATGTCGAAGGTTGACGCCGTTGCCGAGAAGGCGCTGGTTGACTACAATGCCCGCGAGTTGGTCAAGACCAACCCCGAGTACCGCAACCTGCTCAACGAGTACCGCGATGGCATGTTGTTGTTTGAGATCAGCAACCGCCGCGTGTGGAAGGCCGCAGCCAAGGACACCGTTGGTCTGGAGCAGTATTTCATCGAGAATAGAGCCAAGTATAACTGGGACGAGCCTCACTTCAAGGGTATCATCCTGAGCGCCAAGAGTGACAGCGTGCTCAATCTGGTAAAACAAGACATGACGAAGTTTGGAGCCGACACGCTCACCGACGCGTTGCACCACAAGTATGGTAACGACATCCGCATGGAGCGCATGGTAGTCAAGAAGGGCGAGAATAACCTGGCCGATTACCTGGCATTCCATGTGGGAGAGAAGCCCGAGCGCAAAGGCTTCCCCGAGTTTCTGATTCTTGAGGGTGGCATCATCAATCAGCCCGAGGAGATGTCCGACGTGCGCGGTGCCGTCACCAGCGATTACCAGGATGTGCTCGAGCAGCGCTGGAAAGAGGAACTGGCCCGCAAGTATCCCGCCAAGATCAGTAAGAAGGTTCTCAAAAAGATCAAATAAGTGATTATTGCTTGATCGAGTGCAAAATAATCAATCGGGGCTCTACTGCGTGGGGCTCCGGTTTTTTTTGAATGGAGTCAGCATTTGATGATTTGGCTGAATTGTATTACTTTTGCAATGTGTTAATAAAAGCCGTTATGAATATGAAAAGAGTTCTATTAATTTACCTCTTGAGTGTATGTTGGCCGTTACTGGCACTGTCCCAGGCGTCACCGCTGCAGGTGCAGGAACTGGTGTTGAGCAATGGCATGAAGGTGTGGCTCAATGTTGACCATAGCCAGCCCAAAGTGTTTGGGGCCGTCGTTGTCAATGCCGGGGCCATAGATTGTCCCAACACGGGCATTGCCCACTATTTTGAGCACATCATGTTTAAGGGCACCGATGAATTGGGCACCGTCGATTATGCGGCCGAGAAGGTTTACCTGGACTCCATCTCGATGAAGTATGACCAGCTGGCGCTGACGGCCGATCAGAATGAGAGAAAAGCGATTCAGCAAGATATCAATCGGTTGAATGTCAAGGCATCGCAGTATGCCATCCCCAACGAGTTCAGCCGCTTGACGTCACAATACGGCGGTTCGGAGCTTAATGCGGGAACATCCTATGATTTTACCTATTATCATAATACGTTCTCGCCCCAATTTGTCGAGCAATGGTGTGAGCTCAACAGTCACCGCCTGATTCATCCTGTCTTTCGCCTGTTCCAGGGTGAGCTGGAGACGGTCTATGAGGAAAAGAACATGTATTCCGATAACGCCGGCGCAATGATGCTCGAGCAGATTGCCGGCAAGTTCCTGGCCGGGACGCCCTACGCTTACCCCATCGTGGGCAGTACCGAGAGCCTGAAGAACCCCAAGCTGTCTGACATGGAGGCCTTTTACAAGAAATACTATGTGGCTTCTAACATGGGACTCATCATGTCGGGCGACATCGACCCGTCAACATTGAAGCCGCTGCTTGAGCGCACCTTTGGTCGCCTGGAGCGAGGTGTGAAGCCCGTGCGCCAGCAGGTGGTTAATCCGCCGCTCAACGGCAAGGTCGAGGATAAATTCCTGTATCCGATTCCCATCATTAAGATGAGCATCATGCTCTTCAGGGCGCCCACCGAGTTTGATCCCGATGCACCAGCACTCAAGGTGGCTATGGCCCTGCTCAACAATGATAACAATACGGGTCTGCTCGATGAATTGAGCAACAAGAACCGCGTGTACATGGCCATGTCCCAGCACATTGCCTTCAACCAGACGGGCGGTGTGATGGTGATGGTGGTCCCCAAACTCTTCTGTAGAGCCAAAACGGCCGAGAACCTGTGTCTCGGGCAGATCGAAAAACTCATCAACGGAGAGTTTAACAGCGACGAGATGACATCGGTTAAGCAGATGTTGACCCGCGAGAGCAAGATGGCTCTCGAAACGGTTTCCAAGCGTTCCGAGCTCATGGTGGCAGCCATGTCGGCAGGCGTGTCGTGGAATGATTACTTGAACTTGCAGGAGCGCATCGACGGCGTCACCCGCGACGATGTCATCCGCGTGGCGCGCAAGTATTTCACGGGTGATTACATGCTCTTGCACAAGAAGAACGGTCGTTGCCCAGCCGAGAAAGTCACCAAGCCTGAGTTCACGCCAGTGGTTCCACAACATGCCAACGACAAGTCGGCGTTTGCCCGCCACCTTGAGCAACTGCCAACGGCCGATGTGGCTCCCAGACTCCTCGACTTTAGCCGCGAGATTCAGCGGGCAAAACTCCCTGGAGGCAACAATTTGTATGCCAGCCAGAATCCAGTGAATGACATTTTTACCTTGCAGATTAACTTCCACAAGGGATACCGTCACGACAAGCTGCTCGAGGTCGCTCCCGATTATGTGGTCATGCTGGGCACCGATTCGTTGGATGTCAAGGCGTTTGGTGCGGCCATGCAGCAGTTGGGCGCCAAAATGGAAATGACGGCTGATGAACAGGAATGCTCAATTACCCTAACGGGAGAAGACGCCAATCTGGTGCCCACGCTCAAGCTGTTATCTCATTTCCTGGACCGAGTTAAGGCCGATAAAGAGAAGCTGGATGACGTCAAGGATGCGGCTGGACCCGACGAGAAATCGTTCTGGGATGACAATTCTAACGTATTTGGAGCGATGATCAGCAAGGTGATACGCGGCTCGCAGTCAGATTTCCTGAACCGACTGACCAGCAAGGAATTGAAGAAGGTCGATGCTGAGGATCTCATTGCTTCGTTCAAGCGGTTGCTTGATTGCCGCTATGATATCTCATATACAGGACAACTGACTGCACAGCAAGTGGCTGGAGCCGTGAGTGCACAGTTGCCCCAGTTGGCGGGAACGCTTGACAATCCGCTGCAAGATGTCAGAATGCTAACGCCTCAGGAGAAAAAAGTCTATATTTTTAACATGCCCAAATCGCGCCAGACGCTCGTTGGCTTGTATCGCCCGCTGCAAGCAGTGACCAGCGACCGTGATAAGGCATTGCTCGAGCTGTGGGGCAATTATTTTGGTGGCGATATGTCATCGGTGCTGTTCCAGCAAGTGAGAGAGTTCCGCTCCCTGGCCTATTCGACCCAAGGATTGGCAATAACCCCCAATCTGGCCCAATCGACCGATCCCAGCGCTTTCATCGCCTTTATCGGGACGCAGGGAGATAAAGCTATGCAGGCCATCGCATTGCTGGACTCGCTAGTTAACGACATGCCCATGAGTAGTGAGAACCTTGATGTCGCCCGGCAGAGTCTGCTCAATGGCATCAACAATTCCTATCCTTCATTCCGAGGCAAATCAAGGTTTGTGGCTGCCGAGGAGCGTCGTGGCTACACGAGCGACGAACGTGCTACCCTGGTTCGGCTCTTGCCCAGCCTGTCACAGGCCGATGTGGAGGCCTTCTATCGTCAGCACATCAAGGGCCAGCCCTATGAACTGGTAATCGTGGGTGACGTGAAGAAACTCGACCTCAAGGCGCTAGCCGGATATGGCGCTGTCGAGTTGGTCAAGAAGGATGATATCTATAAGACCAAAGAGACAAAATCCAAAAAACGTTGAAAATACAGTAACGAGACAGCAGTTGGCCCCAAATTTGGTTTCCGCAGCCAGTCACACATGTTTGTGCAATTTGCTTGATAAACGCGGTGAATGGGTCAACAAAAATTGCAGAGAATAAATCCAGCAGTCCAAGAGCGGCATCCAGGCGTGAAATAGCGGCTTGGATGCCGCTCTTGTGATATCTGATTAGGGGTTGTGGTTGTGTTGTCATGAGTTAAAACCTATATGACGGGATAAAGGCTTGAAATGCGGGTGTTTAAGGCGAAAAGGTCGCAATTTTGAGGGTCATACATGATTATAAGCAGTAATTTTCTGAAAGTTTTTTGCGTTTTTTTGACATTTTATTGTTGGATTTTAATTTTATTTATAATTTTGCGCATTGCTTTATATGTTTAACCAAACCTTCAATTAATTATAAAGCATAAACGGGCAAGATAATTTTAATTGAGTTAACATCATGTTTGAAAGATTACTCAGGACAGCATGTACAATGCTGATGGTATCATTGTTGCCACTATGTGCGATGGCTTTACCGCTTGATGAGTCGACCAGCTTTAGCTATGATGGCAGTGGCGAGGAGCTGGGTGCAAAGACAAATGTTGGTTCTGGACAAAAGAACGGCAATAATGCGGCAATTGTTCCCATCGTGGTGGATGACGGATCTGGTGATTACAAAGAACGTGTTTTTCCCGATTCCGTTGTGTTGAATAGTCATTCCGAGACCTTGCAGATAGGTGATCGGTTCCAATTGACAGCAAAAGTTTTTCCTCTTGATGTCATTGATGATGAGGTCTATTGGAGAAGTTCCAATGCCGAAATTGCAAATGTTACGCCTAGCGGTCTGGTCACTGCCTATTCCCGTGGCACATGCATGATTTATGCGGTTTGCCAGGACAAGATTGACAGTTGCCTGATTACGGTGGAGGCATCAGTAGTCTATCCCGAAGCGGTGGAGTTGAGTAGTCATGCCGAGACGCTGCTGGTGGGTGACAGGCTGCAACTGACGGCCAAAGTATTCCCCGTTGATGTGACCGATGGCACGATTTTCTGGAAAAGTAGCAATGATTTGGTGGCAAGAGTATCTCCATCAGGATTGGTGACCGCTTACTCGCGTGGTAACTGCGTGGTTTATGCGATTTGCCAAGACAAGATTGATAGTTGCTTGATTACCGTCGACAATCCTGAGGTATTGCCCGACTCAGTGGTGTTGAGCAGTCATTCCGCAACATTGCTGGTAAATGAAACGGTTGAACTGAGTGCGACGGTATATCCCGCCGACGTGACTGATGCTAGTGTAACTTGGAGTAGCAGTGACGAGTCTGTAGCCACGGTGAGCGCCGCCGGCGTTGTGACCGCGTTATCCCCCGGCACCTGCGTTATCACCGCGACATGCCAGGACAAGAGCGACCAGTGCTTGATTACCGTCGAGAAACCGGTAATCTATCCCGACTCTGTGGTATTGAATAGTCATTCCGCGACATTGCTTGTAAATGAAACGGTTGAGTTGAGTGCGACGGTATATCCCGCCGACGTGACCGACGCTAGTGTGACCTGGAGCAGCAGCGATGAGTCCGTAGCCACGGTGAGCGCCGCCGGCGTTGTGACCGCATTATCTCCCGGTACCTGCGTTATCACGGCGACATGCCAGGATAAGAGCGACCAGTGCGCGATCACTGTCGAGAAGCCTGTAATCTATCCCGACTCGGTGGTATTGAATAGTCATTCCGCAACGTTGCTGGTAAATGAAACGGTTGAACTGAGTGCGACGGTATATCCCGCCGATGTGACTGATGCTAGTGTGACCTGGAGCAGCAGCGATGAGTCCGTAGCCACGGTGAACGCCTCAGGCGTTGTGACCGCATTATCCCCCGGCACCTGCGTTATCACCGCGACATGCCAGGACAAGAGCGACCAGTGCTTGATTACCGTCGAGAAACCGGTAATCTATCCCGACTCTGTGGTATTGAATAGTCATTCCGCGACATTGCTTGTAAATGAAACGGTTGAGTTGAGTGCGACGGTATATCCCGCCGACGTGACCGACGCTAGTGTGACCTGGAGCAGCAGCGATGAGTCCGTAGCCACTGTGAGCGCCGCCGGCGTTGTGACCGCGTTATCCCCCGGTACCTGCGTTATCACCGCGACGTGCCATGACAAGAGCGGCCAGTGCGCTATTACAGTCGAGAAGCCTGTAATCTATCCCGACTCGGTGGTACTGAATAGTCATTCCGCGACATTGCTGGTAAATGAAACGGTTGAGCTGATTGCGACAGTGTATCCCGCCGACGTGACCGACGCGAGCGTGACCTGGAGCAGCAGCGATGAGTCCGTAGCCACTGTGAGCGCCGCCGG
>CAMJJG010000024.1 GCA_946406035.1 uncultured Prevotellaceae bacterium | reverse complement strand
CAGATGATAGCATCGGGCATGAAGCGCCCCCACCTGGCTGCCGTGCTGGTAGGCCACGACGGCGGGTCGGAAGCATACGTGAAGAACAAGGTGATAGCCTGTGAGAAGTGCGGCTTCAAGTCGTCGCTCATCCGCATGGAGGCCGACACGACCGAGGAGCAGTTGCTGGCCTGCATCAAGCAGCTCAACGAGGATGATGACGTGGACGGCTTTATCGTTCAACTGCCGTTGCCCAAGCACATCGACGAGCAGCACGTGATCAACACCATCGACTACCGCAAGGACGTTGACGGCATCCACCCGATGAACGCCGGCCGCATGGCCCTGGGCCTGCCCTGCTTCATCTCGGCCACGCCGCTTGGCATCATCACCCTGCTGCAACGCTACAACATCCCCACCTCGGGCAAGAAGTGCGTGGTGCTGGGCCGCAGCAACATCGTGGGCAAGCCCATGGCCCAGCTCATGCTGCAGAAGCAGCACGGCGACGCCACGGTGACCATCTGCCACAGCCACAGCGCGACCCTGAAGGAGGAATGCCGCCAGGCCGACATCATCATCGCCGCCATCGGGCGTCCCAACTTTGTGACCGCCGACATGGTGAAGGAGGGTGCTGTGGTCATCGACGTGGGTACGACACGTGTCGAGGATCCCAACAGCAAGACCGGCTACCGCCTGAACGGCGACGTGAAGTTTGACGAGGTGGCACCCAAGTGCTCCTACATCACCCCGGTGCCCGGCGGCGTAGGCCCCATGACCATCTGCTCACTGATGAAAAACACGCTCACTGCTGCAAAGCAGAAGCAGCAGTGAGAGAGATAAGAGATAAGAGAGGGGCTTCACAGTGTTTGGAGCCCCTCTCTTATCTCGATTAACAAGAAAAGGCCGAGCCTGGGGCTCTGCCTTTTCTTGTTTAATCGAAGAGTCCTTCGGTTGCGGTTTCTTCTTGGCCGCCGCCACCGCCGTCATCGTCACCGCCGCCACCGCCACCGCCGTGCCAGCCACCGCCGCCACTGTAGTAGCCGCTGAGCTCGTCACCGCAAGCGTTGAAGCTCTTGGGGAACTCAAACTTGGTGCTCTGCTTGTAGGGAAGACTCTTGTCGTCATAGAGCCACTTCATGAAGTAGCCCAGGATGGGAAGTGCCGCCTCGGCACCCTGTCCCATCGCCATGCTGTTGAAGTGGATGTAGCGTTCCTCGCCACCGACCCACACGCCGGTTACCAACTCGGGCGTGAAGCCCATGAACCAGCCATCGCTATGGAAGTTGGTGGTACCCGTCTTACCGCCCATCTCGGCTGTAATGCCATAGGCATATCGCAGGCGAGCACCCGTACCGCCATCAACAACCTCGGTGAGCATCGACAGCATCTTGAGATAAGTATCCTCGCTCATAATCTCGGTCTGATTGCCAGTGAACTCGGCAAGGACGTTGCCACGATTGTCGGTGATGCGGGAAACATAGACTGGCTCAACGCGCATGCCACCGTTGGCAAAGGCCGAATAAGCGGCAACCATCTCGCGCAGCGTCACCTCACAGGCACCCAGACTCAATGCCGGAACAGGATCAAGATAGCTCGTGATGCCGAAGCTGTGCATCCACTTAGCCAGTTCCTCGGGGGTCATGGTGTAGTAGCCATTGCGCTCAATCCAGTTCTCACGTGTGCCGCGCATGAAACCAGCCGATATCCAGTTTTTGGAGTACTTCAACGCGTTGCGCAGGTCCATTCCACCACCGCTGCCCTCATTGGCCGGGTTGTACACCTCGTTGTTCCAGATGATGTTGGGGGCGCCACCCGGACGAGTTGAACAGGGGGTCAAGCCACCGAACTCGATAGCCTGGGAATAGACAAAGGGCTTAACCGTCGAGCCAATCTGGCGGCGTCCTGTCGATACCATGTCATACTTGAAGAAGCGGAAGTTGGGTCCACCGACGTAGGCCTTGACAAATCCCGTCACGGGATCCATCGACATCATGGCACAACGCAGGAATGACTTGGTGTAGAGCAACGAATCGAGCGGCGTCATCTGAGCGTCAAAGCCGCCCTCGTAGTTAAAGAGATGCATCTGCACCGGCTTCTTGAAGTTATCCATGATTTGAGCGTCGCTCAATCCTTGATTCTTGAGCACGCGGTATCGCTCGCTGTGGCGAATGGCTGCATTGATAAGAGCCTGCTTGCCTGCACTGGAGAGCTCTTGCTTGTTGTTGGTATAGGGATTCTTGGTCCCACCGCGCTCACGCAGGAATGCGGGCTGCAGCGTCTTGCTCATGTGCTTGACCACTGCTTTCTCGGCATACTCCTGCATGCGAGAGTCGATGGTAGTGTATATCTTCAAGCCGTCGGTATATATATCATAATGTGTACCATCGGGCTTGGTATTCTTGTTGCACCAGCCAAACAAGGGATTGACAGCCCATGCCACCGAATCGTCGATAAAGGCTTGCTGGTTCCATGAGGGATAGTCACTACGCTTGGGCTTCTTGGCCGTCATCACGCGCCTGAGCTCCTCGCGGAAGTAAGGCGCCGGACCGTCATTGTGATCAAGTTTCTGGAATTTGCACACGAGCGGCAGCGTCTTGAGTTGCTCACACTCGGCCTGGCTCAAGTAACCCGCCTTGACCATCTGTTCAAACACGACATTGCGGCGCTGGCGCGTACGCTCGGTGTAGCGCACGGGGTTATAATATGACGGATTCTTGCACATGCCCACCAGCGTGGCTGCTTCCTGGATGTTGAGGTCCTTGGGCTCCTTGTCGAAATAGACCCTGGAGGCCATCTTGATGCCGACAGCATTGTTCAAGAAGTCGAACTGGTTGAAATACATCTTGATGATCTCGTCCTTGGTGTAATAGCGCTCGAGCTTGACGGCAATGACCCACTCGACGGGCTTCTTGAGAGCGCGCTCAAAGATATTGTGAGACTCTGGAGAATACAACTGCTTGGCTAGCTGCTGGGTAATGGTACTGCCACCACCGGCGCTCTTCTGGCCCATGATGATGCGCTTGATAATCGCACGGCCCAATGCACGCACGTCGATACCCGAGTGCTCGTCAAATCGCGAGTCCTCGGTTGCAATCAGGGCATCGGTCAAGTGGGGCGACATCTCGTCAAAGTCCACATAGATGCGATTGCTGCGACTGCGGTAATAACGTCCCATTTCCACGCCATCGGCACTGAAGATGGTGGACGCGAACTTGTCGGTCGGGTTCTTCAGCTGGTCGATGGGCGGCATGTAGCCAATCACGCCATTGTAGATCAGTACAAACATCAACACCACCAAAGCCACAAAAACTGCAAACCACGTCCACATCTTGCGGACAATGTTGCGGCGCTTGTTCTTCTTTTTTCCAGTAGTCTTCTCGCTCATATTATTATCTTGTTATTTACATTAAACCATTGTTATCCAACTCATTGAAGCATTTCAACGAGTAAGAATTAGACCTATTAAACTGCAAATATACTGAAAAGTTTTCAGTTGCAGGAGTTTTAGCTACCAGTTTTTAGTGGTTATCGGTTTTTTTCATTGGTGTGAAGCAATTAAATCCAGCAGCATTAAATGTGATAAAAAGACGCGTGAAGTGTTGTGGAAACGAATTTTTGTGTAATTTTGTGGAAGTTTACATGACAATTATTGAATGATCGAACGGCACATTTTCATTGACAACGTGGATCCCGTGACATTCTACGGGGTGAACAACAGTAACATACAACTTATCCGCAACTTGTTTCCAAAACTGCGCATGGCAGCTCGAGGCAGTGTCATAACCGTCATCGGCGATGACAGCGAGACCGCCGATTTTGAGCAGAAGATTCATTCTCTAGCCGATTACTGCGCGCAATACAACACCCTGCCCGAAGATGTCATCATCGACACCATCAAGGGCATGCCCCCAAAACAGCTGAAGATGGACGACGTCATCGTCTATGGCGTCAACGGCAAGCCCATCAGCGGGCGGACTCCCAACCAGCAACTGCTGGTCAAGACGTTCATGCACAACGACTTGACGTTCGCACTTGGCCCTGCGGGAACGGGTAAGACCTACCTAGCTGTTGCACTGGCCGTGAGGGCGCTTAAAAACCGCGAGATACGCAAGATCATTCTCTCGCGGCCTGCCGTCGAGGCCGGTGAGAAGCTCGGCTTCCTGCCAGGCGACATGAAGGACAAGATTGATCCCTACCTGCAGCCGCTGTATGATGCTCTCGAGGACATGATACCTCAGGCCAAGCTCAAGGAGTACATGGAGAACAACGTCATCCAGATCGCGCCACTGGCCTTCATGCGCGGCCGCACACTCAACGACGCCATCATCGTGCTCGACGAGGCACAAAACACCACGACCCACCAGATCAAGATGTTCCTCACACGCCTGGGCATGGGCTCCAAAATGATTGTCACCGGCGACACCACCCAGATCGACCTGCCGCGCAGCGTGACCAGTGGCCTTATACACGCCCTGCGCGTGCTCGATGGCGTCAAGGGCATCGGCAAGGTTGAATTTGAGAAAAAGGATATCGTGCGCCACCAACTGGTGCAACGCATCGTCGAAGCCTACGAGCGGTTCCACGAAGAAAACAAGCTTTTTGACCCCAATCGCCGTGAAGGCCGCGACGATTACAAGCAGCCCAATGGAGATCATATAGAATGAACTCAAACAATAGCAATAAGGTCGAGCAAGTGACGCCTTATGCTGGCAACACGTCAGCCAAGACCGAGCAAGTCAGGCAGATGTTTGACTCCATAGCGCCAGCCTATGACTTTATGAACCGTGCGATGACCATGGGCATAGACATCTGGTGGCGACAGCTGGCAGTGAAGCGGCTGAAACACCTGCGCCCCAGCCAGATACTAGATGTGGCAACGGGCACGGGCGACTTTGCCATCCAACTTCATGACTCGCTGCACCCCGAGCGCATCGTCGGCATAGACTTGTCTAGCAGAATGCTCGACGAGGCCGCGCACAAGGTCAAGGCTAGAGGGCTAGAAAGCGCCATCACCTTTGAGCAAGGCGACTGCATGGCCCTGCCGATGCCAGACGAAGCGTTTGACGCGGTAACGGTAGCATTTGGCGTGCGCAACTTTGAGCACCTGCAGCAGGGTTACCGTGAAATGGCACGTGTGCTCAAGCCTGGCGGCATGTTGTGCGTGCTGGAGTTATCCACGCCCACGAACCGCCTGATACGTTGGTTCTATGACCTTTATACCCTGCACATCATCCCCTGGCTGGGGTCGCTCAAGAGCGGTGACAGCAGCGCCTACCGCTACTTGCCACAAAGCATTGCGGCCGTTCCCCAAGGCGACGACATGCTGCAGCTGATGCGCAATGCGGGCTTGAAGGAAACCCGTTTCAAGCGCCTCACACTGGGCGTGTGCACCATCTATACTGGAATTAGGAGTTAGGAGTTTTTTAGATTTTCTTTCTTCTCACTACACAAATAGCGATATGACTTCACTAATCTAATAGCAAAAAGTTTGCTTTTCTGCCTTATTGCACTGTCCATATCAACTCCTAACTCCTCACTCCTCACTTCTAACTTTAACCGACTTGGTAGCCCAGATCCTCGATGCAGTCGATAATGAGCTGATCAGGGACGGTACCCTCGACCAAGGCAGTACCTTTAGCCAGATCGACGGTTACTTTCTCTACTCCGGGGAGTGCGGCGAGGCCTTTCTCGACGTTGGCCTTGCAGTGGGCACACATCATGCCCTTGACTTTAAATTCTTTCATTGCAGTAGTTTTATGATGTTTAATTTGATAGGATTTCCAGTATTTTGAGAGCAGTGCCACAACAATCATGGCCAGCAAGGCGATGCTGCATGCGGTAGTGAACCACGACGTCGTCATGTGATGATGCATGACATGAGTGGGAAGGGCGCTGACAAACAGCTCACGCATTCCGGGGAAGTAGTCTACCAGCACACCGAAACCGATTGCTCCACCGATAATTGCCGCCAGATAGACAACGGTGGCCTTGCGGCCGAAAGACTTGTTGACAACGAACATCGAGGCCAGATTGGCTGCGGGACCAGCCATGAGCAACACCAGGGCACATCCTGGCGACATACCCTTGAGCATCAAGGCGGCAGCGATGGGGATAGACCCCGTTGCGCACACATACATGGGCACCGCCACCATCACGATGATAAACATGTTCAACAGCGGCCAGCGGGCATAGGTAGAGAAGAAGTCATCGGGCAGCAGCACGGTGATCAGGGTGGCTACCACCAGTCCGATGAGCAACCAACGGCCAATGCTCTGCATCATGTCAAAAAAGCCATACTTGAAAGTCTCCTTAATCTTGTTCCACAACCCCGAAGGCAACTCGCTGAATTCATAGCTTGCCTGGTCGTGCACGTCATCGAGAGATCCCTTGCGCTCCCAGTATCCCACGGCTAATCCGCCAACGAGAGAGGTCACCAGTGCCGCTACAGGACGCAGGATGGCAAAGGGCAGACCCATCATCGAATAGGTGGCAGCAATGCTGTCCACACCCGTCTGGGGCGTAGCGATGAGGAATGACGTGGACGCCGCACGCGAGGCACCGCTGCGACGCAGTGCCACAGCCGTGGGCAGCACGCCGCATGAGCACAGTGGCAACGGAATACCAAAAGCGGCTGCCGTTGCAACCGATCGCAATCCCGTGCCAGCAAGGTAACGGCTATAAATCGAGGACGGCACAAAGGCATGTAGCATGCCTGCAATCAGGAAGCCCAACAGCAAGTAGGGCGACATGCCATTAAGCATCGATACAAAAGCATTTACATACTCCATCATAACGCTGCAAAATTACCAATAAAAATGCATCACTCGGGCCGCAGAACGTTTAAAAAATAATAAATTCAACATTTCGTCGGCTCTACTCTTGTCTTATCCAAATAATGTGAGTAATTTTACCCAGTAAAAAACGCCGATCAAAGTAAAAGGAATAAGATATGGACATCAGACTACCTAAAAGGATTGACGGCAATCAGCCTGAGGTGCTGCTTGATTCAAAGCAGATCACAATCATCGGTGCCAACGGTGCTGGCAAGAGCCGCTTTTGCACGGCCCTGGTCGATGAGTTGGGCAACAAGGCTTACCGCATCTCGGCCTTGAAAGCCCTCTTCCCCACCCCGTCGAGCGCCAAGCCGCTTGCAGGTTCCATCGAGGACCTGTTCAACCGCATGAATGCAGCCAACCCGCAGGTAAAGAACCTGGCCGACACCGAGTTTGACAAGTTGTTCTATGTCATGCTCAACGATGAGGTGCGCGAGCTCATGAACTTCAAGGCCCACCAGCTCATGGGAGACAGCATCGAGTTTCCCAAAACCAAACTCGATGTCACCGTCAAGAAGTGGCAGGAAGTCTTTCCCAAGAACAAGGTGCTGCGCGAGAACGGCAAACTCATGTTTGCCAGCGAGGGCTATGATGACAAATATCCGCTGATGCGGCTCAGTGATGGCGAGAAGTCGGTGCTATATTACATCGGTGCCGTACTCTATGCGATGCCCGATGCCGCTATTCTGGTCGATGACCCCGAGACGTTCATCCACAGCAGCATCATGCGTACACTGTGGAATGTGCTCGAGCAGATGCGTCCCGACTGCACCTTTATCTACAACACCCACGACGTGGGATTTGCTAGTTCGCGCATCGATAACCAGTGCGTTTGGGTTAAGGAATACGATCCCGAATCATCGGCCTGGGACTATGAGGTAATGTCCAGCAGCCGCAATCTGGACAATGCCTTGCTCGACCTGCTGGGCAGCCGCAAGCCCGTCCTCTTTATTGAAGGCGACGACAAACACAGCATTGACTCCAGGCTCTATCCGCTCATATTCCCGGAATACACTGTCAAGCCCCTGGGCAGCTGCAACAAAGTGATTGAGACGGTGCGCAGCTTTGGGGACCTGCAAGGTTTCCATCAGCTTGACAGCCGCGGCATTGTGGACCGTGACCGCCGCAGCGACGACGAAGTGGAGTACCTGCGCAAGAAGAACATCCTTGTTCCCAACGTGGCCGAAATCGAAAACCTGTTCATGCTCGAGGGGGTCATCCGGGCTGTGGCACGCCACAAGCGGCGCAACGAGAACATCGTGTTTCCCAAAGTGAAAAAGCGCGTCATCGAGATGTTTACCCGCGAGCTCAAGCAGCAGGCGCTCGAGCACGTGCGCCATCACGTGAAGCACGACGTGGAGTTGAGAATAGACATGAAATTCCGCACCATCAGCGCCCTCGAGGAGCACATGGTAGAACTCGTTAGCGAGATCAATCCTCGCGGCATGTATGACCAGTTGTGCAGGGAGTTCCACGCCTATGAGGACAATGGGGACTACGCCAGCATCCTGCGTGTCTATAACCAGAAACTGATGCTCAACGAGAGTAATGTCGCCACGTTGTGCGGCTTCAAGAGCAAGGACGATTACATCCGCGGCGTGCTCAACATCCTCAAGGGCAACAGCGAGAATGCCGCGACCATTCGTCGCTGCATCAAGGAGTGCTTTGGCATCAAGGAAGACTGATCGACGCGGTCATCACTTGACGTAAGGCCAAATCGCGTCGCGCCAAATCAGATAGCCTTTACCCATGAGATGGAGGCCATCGTTGGTGAGGTCAGCCCTGAGGCGCCCATTCTCGTCGGCAAACAGTGGATACAGGTTAATCCATTGAACCCCTTGACGCCGAGCCACCTGCTCGAACAGCAAGTTGGCCTCGACGACCACGTGTTCACGCCCCTTGAGCAGTTTCCACTCGCGCACGTCGTTGTTGAACGGCAACAGGCTCTGAAGGTAGATCTTGGTTCGCGGAGAGCCTTTCTTGACCATGACGATCAGTTTTTCCATTGCACGGGCGATGCTGTCGGCATCGACGTCGTGAGAGATGTCATTGACACCGCTCATGATGAACAGTTTGCGAGGCTGGCCCTTGATGATGGGGTCGATGCGATCGATGAGCCCCTGAACGATATCGCCCACAATGCCGCGATTCTTGATGTGTCGATTGCCCAGCAGCTCGTTGAACTCACAGCCATCGGTGAGGCTATTGCCCAGCATGACTATATCCTTCTTGCCAATCGGCAACTCGTCGAACAGGGTTGCACGGCGAGCATAGTAAGGATCCTGGTTGGCCTGACCGACGGCCACAAGGCACAGCAGTGCCATTACGGCCATCATTGCTATTCTCTTCATATATAGGCAGCTTATTAGTTATGTGTTAATTGTCACGATAGGCATCGATGGCAGCCTTGACCGAGCCGTGAAGCAGTAGCAGCCGCTTGGCGTCATCATAGGGGAGTTTCAATTCCTCGACGAGCCATCGGGTGCCACGGTCCACCAGTTTCTGGTTAGTGAGCTGCATGTTGACCATCTTGTTGCCCTTGACACGCCCCATCTGTATCATCACCGCGGTCGATATCATGTTGCAGATGAGTTTCTGGCCGGTGCCGCTCTTCATGCGGGAACTGCCAGTGACATACTCGGGCCCGACAATCATCTCGATAGCAATCTCGGCCACCTCGCTCACGGGGGCGTCTGGATTGCTCGTGATAGCGGCTGTGAGGCACCCATGAGCGCGCGCGTCGCGCAGTGCCCCAATGACATAGGGCGTCGTTCCCGAAGCCGCAATGCCAATGACCGTGTCGAGTGGTGTAACGTTATACTCCTGCAAGTCTTTCCATCCCTGTTCGGTATCGTCCTCGGCATTCTCGACAGCGTTGCGCAGAGCCGTGTCGCCACCAGCGATGAGACCGATGATCCAGCCAGGTGACATGCCGAAGGTGGGCGGGATTTCGCTGGCATCCAGCACGCCCAGACGGCCGCTGGTACCAGCTCCCATATAGAAGATGCGCCCGCCCTTTTTCATACGCTCAACGATGCCAATGACCAGGCGCTCAATCTGTGGAATTGCCTGTTGCACAGCATCGGCCACCTTGTGGTCTTCCTGATTGATCTCGGTGAGCAGTTCGTGCACCGATTTCTTCTCCAGGTTATCATAGAGCGATGGTTGTTCGCTAATTTTCACAAAAGCCATAATCTTATCAAAATTTTATTCAACTACTTGTTTCATGTTGTGCTCGTGGGTGAGGCCTGTCAGGGTTCACATGGCGATGCCGTGACGAGGCACATGACATTGATCACCCCGAGCGCCCACACGGTTGCGTGGCTCTACTGCAAGCCGCGAGCAATTACTCGCCTGTCGAGTGGTACTTTACCAGGCCCTCCATCGGGTCCTTGATTACCGTGCCGATGGTGATACCCAGCGCTTGAGCTGCCTCTTGAAGCACGGCCTTCTGGCAAAAGGCGATTGACCCCACAAAGTTGCATGGCAACTCCTTGTAGTTGGGATAACTGGCCACATTGCGTGTAAAGAAGTCGGTAAACGATCGCATCACGATGCGATGAATCGAGGGCTCATCGATGTTGTGCTCCAGGAAGGGGGCGAACTGTGCCAAGAAGCGATTGGCTGCTGGCTTGCGATAGACCGATGTGATGATGGTCGTGTAGTCCAAGTCATACTCCTTCATGAACTTCTCGCACAGGTGCTCGGGCAACTGTTTCTTGAGCACGTCGCCCACGAGCAGCTTGCCCAGCACGGCTCCACTGCCCTCATCGCCCAGGATATAGCCAAGCGGTGACACATTGAGCACCACCTTCTCGCCGTCGTAGTAGCACGAGTTGCTACCGGTGCCCATGATGCAGGCGATGCCCGGCTCACGGCCACACACGGCACGTGCGGCAGCCAGCAGGTCGCTAGCCACCTCGATTTTGCCTGCACTGGGCAGATTGGCCCGCAGTGCATTGACCACCTGTTGCTTGATTTCGTCTGAAATGATACCGGCACCATAGTAGTGGATCTCATCCACCTTGTAGTTAGTCAGGTGGGGCATGAGTTCCCGCTTGATTTGCTCCTTCATCTCCTCCTCGGTGAGCAGCAGGGCATTCATTCCAGTGGTGAAAATCTGAGCCACTTTTTCTTTTCCATTGAGCAGCGTCCAATTGATTTTGGTTGAGCCGCAATCAGCAATTAAAATCATCATATTGTTTAGTTTTTTAAATTTTTAGTCATTAGTTTCCAGTTTTGGGGACTAGATCTTGATATAGATTTTTTTCTTGTAGAGCACATGGGCGACAACCCAGTTGAGCAGCACAAAGGCGATGGCATAGAGCGCCGATGCCGTGTACTCGTCACAGAAGCTCTGGAAGAAGTGATAAACAGCACTGTGGATGGAGATATTACCACCATCGATGTCATGACCGACGGGGATAGCGCCAAAGAGGATCGACAACACAGTTCCCAGCAGGTAGATGGCCAGGGGGTTGACGCCAAAGGACTCGAAGAAGCGTCCCCAACTGCCCTTGTTCCCCTTGATGTCTACAAAGTGGATGAGCATGGCCTGGATGCACATGGCCATGCCACAAGTGATGAGCACAAAGGTTGATGACCACATCTTCTTGCCACAGGGAATGCCATATTGCAGCAACCAACCCGCCAGCAGCATCACCGTGCCCCACAGCAGCATCGTGGTCACGCGCTCGGTATTGTTGTGGACCGAGAGGATCATTCTGCCCACCAGATAGCCGATGAGCACATGGGCGATACACGGCAGGGTGCTCAAGATGCCCTCGGGGTCAAACGAGATACTCTCGCCGAAGGCGCTCTCGTGATACATGTGGTCGGTGCCCAAGATGCTGTTATCGATTTGGGCTATGATATTCTCGAGCGTGAAGTCATAACCGTGCCCCACAGCCAGTATCAGGGCATAGAGCGCCAGTATCAAGGCCACAAGCCAGGGTATGAACTTGCGCTGGAACAGCACCACACACAATGACCCAAAAAAGTAAACCAGTGCCAGGCGCTGGAAAACGCCCAGATATCGCAACGTGTCAAGATTGTTGACGGCCTCGACAAAGGGGGCACCGTTAATCAGGCCACGCACCAGGTGACCAAACCACTGCACCGCCCAACCGATGAGGAACAGGATCACCGTGCGGCGCACGATTTTCCACATCAGTGGCGCCGACAAGCGATAATTGAACTTCTTGAGGGAAAAAGCCATCGACACACCCATGCAGAAGATGAAAAAAGGAAACACCAGGTCGGTGGGTGACAATCCAATCCACTCGGCATGGGCAAGTGGGCGGTACAGGTAACTCCATGTGCCCGGATTATTGACGAGCAACATTCCCGCGATAGTGATACCGCGCAGGATATCGAGCGAGAGCAATCGTTTATCGTTCTTTGCCATAAGCTTAATTGACGTTTCAGTGATACAAATAATACTTGGCCGAACGGATGCGGAACACATCCACGTCCTTGTTCCAGTAATCGGCAATGTCTTCTACCCTGTAGCGCTTGATGAAGCGTTCACGTATTTCCTTGGTTCCGCACACCTTATCAAACATGTTGTAGCGCTTGGGATTCTGGCTGAAGAGTTCCACATTGGGGTACATCTCGTGAATGACTTGCAGGAAATAGAACTGGGTCATGCACAGCTGGGCAGCATCGGGGTCGGTAACATAGGTCTGCACGCCGTGCACCTCTTGCAATGTCTTGTCTACCGCAACGCTCAGGGCGTAGAACGGCTTGTAGTTGATGGGCCTGAATCGCAATCCGGGCAGGTTCAAGGCATTCATGCGCATGGCCAGCGAGTCGGCATTTATCCATGAGGCGGCAAACGTCTGGAAAGGCAACGTGTAGCCAATGCCGGTGTTAAAGATATACAACTCGCCCAAGATGCCCGACACGGGATAGAAAAAGGCACTCTCGGGCGTGGGAATCTGGGGAGACGGTGCCACCCATGGCATGCCCGTGTCACGGAACTTCATGTCGCGCGTCCATCCCTGCATGGGGATGACCGTGAGTTTGCACTTGCGACCCGTTTTGGACTCCTGGCCGATGATGCCCTCCTCGTTGAGGAAGGTGGCCAGTTCGCCAGGCGTGAGGCCATACAGGTAAGGGATGGCATACTTGCTCACAAACGAGAAATAGCCAGGCTCCACCAGGTTACCTTCTATCTTATTGCCGCCCAGCGGGTTGGGGCGGTCCAGCACCATAAACTCGGTGCCATACTTGGCACAGGCCTGCATGCACACACCCATCGTGGCATAGAACGTGTAGCTGCGGCAACCCACGTCCTGGATGTCATACACAAGCACATCAATATCCTTGAGCATCTCGGCAGTGGGCTCATGCGTCTTGCCGAACAGCGAGTACATCTTGATGCCCGTCAGCGGGTCGACAGCATCGCCCACGGCATCGCCGGCATGGGCATTGCCGCGCACGCCGTGCTCCGGACCGAACAGGGCCACCAGCTTGACGCCGGGAGCCTCGTTGAGGATGTCGACGGTGCTCTTGAGGTTGTTGTCGATGCCGCTGGGGTTGGTCACCAGCCCCACGCGCTTGCCCTGCAACGGCTTGAAACCACCGTCACGCAGCACTTCGACACCCGGCTTTACAACGGCACCTGCCGTCATCGCCACCACTATACACACTATCAATAACAATATCTTCTTCATAAACAACTGATATTAAATATTTCTTAACTACGAATTAATCTGATTCTTCTGATTTATTCTTCATAAAATTGAACAAACGCTCCATTTTGAGTATTTTCTCACCAAAAATGGCAAGGATTGCAAGATCAAATCTTGTAGCCTGCAGATAATTGAACACTTGGGCCTGATGAACCTCA
Organism: uncultured Prevotellaceae bacterium; assembly: GCA_946406035.1. Classification (GTDB taxonomy): domain Bacteria; phylum Bacteroidota; class Bacteroidia; order Bacteroidales; family Muribaculaceae; genus Sodaliphilus. The sequence goes on along the minus strand of CAMJJG010000024.1, from coordinate 27,162 downwards.
TTTAATTCCTATACTACCTCCAGATAAAACCAGCGATATAATCCTGTTTAATTTCATGTCCTTGTATAGGATATCTTGAGGTGAGCCTCACGAATATAAGGAATCCCTTTTTCTTTGAATTCAATCTCCACAGCTTCTTGATAAACTTTCTCGAGAGAAGCTGGGCCCAATTCATTAAAAACACTCATTAGGCAACCCCTTATCGGATTTCTTTTCATAAAGAAGACTTTCCATATTAAATCAGAAAAATCCGTAGTATTGAATCGGTTATTTCTTGCCGTAGTTGGGGTCGATGCGGCGGTCAATGAGGTAGGTTACAATCAACGTTGCAATGCAACAAACCATTACCATCCAGAAGAAGTTGGCATAGCCTATCGCCTCCTGGATGTAGCCGGCAAACATGCCAGGGATCATCATGCTCAGGGCCATGAAAGCGGTGCAGATGGCATAATGGGACGTCTTGAACTCGCCCTCACTGAAGTAAATCATGTACAGCATGTAGGCCGTGAAGCCAAAGCCGTAACCAAACTGTTCAATAGCAATTGCCACCGAGATAGCGACCAAATTGGTCGGTTGACAAACGGCCAGATAAACAAATGTAGCACATGGCAACGTCATGCAAGCCGCCATCCACCACAAGGATTTCTTCAGGCCCACCTTAGCCGCAAACAATCCGCCCAGGATGCCACCGATGGTCAATGCTAACACACCGATGGTGCCATAGACGATACCAACCTCGGCTGTGGAAAGCCCCAACCCACCAACATCCTTGGCAGCCACGAGGAAGGGCGTACACATCTTGATGAGGAAAGCCTCGGGCAAGCGGTACAACAGCATGAAGACAATTGCAAGCCACACATAAGGCTTGGTGAAATAGGTAACAAAGGTGCGGCCAAATTCCTTGAAGATGGCGCCAGCTGTAGGTTTCTCGTCCTTGAGAGTAGAAGCATCGCTCTGCACCTTGGGGATGGCAAAAGTGTGGTAGAGGGTGATGGCAGTGAACAGCACTGCAGCCACTCCCATGGTTATCATCCACGACATGGGGATGTTGCCGTTCTTGAGCTCGATAGCACCAGCGATTGCCACCAGCACGCCCTGGCCAAAGATGGACGACAGGCGGTAGAACGTGCTGCGGATGCCCACAAAGGCGGCCTGCTCGTTTTGTCGCAAGGCCAGCATGTAGAAGCCATCAGCAGCAATATCATGGGTTGCCGACGCGAATGCTGTGATCACAAACAGGATAAGCGTGACGGCAAACATACTGATGGGCGTCTGCCCTGATGCAATAGTAGCGGCATCGGGCTTGGGCATCGTTAGCGTAAGCAGAATGAAGGCTATGCTCATGAGCACCTGCATGCCGATGGTCCACCACCGCTTAGTGCGGATGATATCCACAAACGGGCTCCAGAAGGGCTTGATGGTCCATGGCAGGTAAAGCAAGCTGGTAAACAGTGCCATCTGGCCGTTGGGGACACCCATCTTGGCCAGCATCAGCACCGAGATATTATTCACAACGAAGTAAGGAATTCCCTCAGCAAAATAGAGCGTGGGAATCCATAGCCACGGAGTTCTTCTTTTAGTCACTTGGTCCATTGTATTGCTAGTTTTTTTAAGGGATTATCATTAGTATCGTTTCTCGATCGTGGCGCCCACGAAGTAGTGCAGCAGAATCTGCTTGTAGTTATAGCCCTGGGCTCCCATGACGGCGGCACCAATCTGGCACAGGCCCACGCCATGGCCCCAGCCGGCCCCACGAAGGACAAACTTGGCGGGATAGCCGCCCTCGCCCACGTCATGCTTCTCGACGACAAAGGCCGAGCTGTACAGGCACGATGGCGACAGCGCGTAACGGATGGTGAGCTCCTTGCCGATGATGCGCTCGCGCTTCTCGCCCACGATGCGCAGGCGGTACAGCCTGCCGCTGGTGCCGCGAGCCACGGGCTGCAGGTCACGGATGCGGCCATAGTCGATGCCAGTGCGCTCATGGATCAGCGCGGCGAGCTCATCCTGGGTATATTCTACCTTCCAGCGGTAGAAGTCCTTGGTCTCCTGGTCATAGTCGTTGAGCACCTGGGACAGGATCTCGGGGTCGCTTGTATTGCAGAATGCAGCAGGTGCCGACAAAATCCATTCGGCAGCATTGTCCTCGCGACTCAGATCCGGGAAATCGGTCTCATCCTCACCGTCACGACGTGCCTCCAGGTAGTCGTGGTGATGCGGCTCCCAACAATTCTCAAACTCCTCCATCACGCCACCGCAAGACTTGCTGAAGCGCGCATCACACAGCTCGCCACCATGCATGAGCACCTCGCCCCACGTAGCGCGCACCGCCTTATCGACTTTCTGGGTCGTGGCGCGGGTGATGCCCTGGTAGCGCTGGCAATGGTCGTCGGCACACACGTCAAAGTTCACATGGTCGTCACGGTCCCACCACTTGACCTGCTCCTCGGGTGTGTCCTTCATCTCACCCTCGGCATCGGGGTGTCGATCGGGCATGATGGACGCTTTGTCATTATGGATTTGAGCCAGCAGCCAGCTACGCGAGATCACAGCATGAGCTTTGAGCAGTTCTAGAGACGCATTGGCACTCATCTCGCTGGAAATGACGCTCAACAAGTAATCCTCAACACTCAGCACGTTGATTGGTGTCAACTTGCCGTCCTCGACGATGATGTGAAGCGCGCCCTTGAACGTCTGATCCTCCTGGCGTTTCCAGTGGAAGCTCACACCGATGGTCACCCCTTTTAAGGTGAAAGAGGCTTTCTCGGCATCCAGTGGCTCAAATAACAATTCATCATATCGATGGCCGTTCCATTCCACCTTCCCCTCGACGCATCGCGCCATGTGGGCACCGCTGCAAGCACTCCCATTCACGCGATAGTCATCGTTGAGCACAAAGTCCAGTGAGGGCTCACTCATGATGCCCACCCTCACTTGAGGTATCTGTTTCTCGTCCATATTCATATTGTTTCTGTTTTCTTCTCGTTTTTTTCATCAATAGAACCGTCCCTACTTTCGGCTACAAGTATTCCAAATGATGGTTGTAGCTGGAAATCACCCGGTTAAGGTCTTGACGATTCATACACAGCTCGTTGTACATGGCCCGGATGTCTTCGGGCGTGAGGCTGTTGAAGTCCTTCTCCTCGGGGATGGCCCACAGTCCACCCATCTCGGCACAAGCTGGACTGACGAGCCATTGTCCAGGCCCACTGCCATAGCAAGCGGGGCGGTGCTTGAGCCGCGGGAAAACCACCATTCGCCAGACACTATCGGTTGTATCCCACCAGCACAAGACGTTGACCATTGGCTCATCACACCCTTCGGGCACCGGCAACAAGTCCAGCAGGCGCAGGGCATAGCGCTCGGCAGCCCGCATGGTGGTCGTCTCGATGGTAAAAAGGCTGCGCCCCAGCTCATCGACATAACCGATAAAGCCCTCGTCACTGTCGGCCAGCAAGTGGGTCGTGGCATGAAGCACCTCGTCACACAATGGCATCTCGCCCTTGCTTCCCGCCTGAAAATGGGCATGATCGGGGGCCGACGCCCCTGATTGGGGTCCATTATAGAACACCACATAATCAAGCAAATCCCTCGCCAACGACAGCATATCCCCCACTCTACCAGAAAGGTGTTGTGGCACATGGTGCATGTCGGCGATGGTGAGGTGACGCTTGAAAATAGGATACGGATTGACCTGTATTTTGTAGTGACTGCCCCACAGGATGGCCTTTTGCCGAGCCGGCTGATGCTCGCTGCACAAGAAGCACTTGCGTCGAGCAAGCGACTTCTTGTCGATGGCAGCGGCCGACGACTGACGGCGCTCGGGATTGTACTGCAAGCGGATTGTGGAATCTCCCAGTTGCAGCACGCGAACGCTGGCTTGGCTAAGCGCCGCATAGTTGCGCCCAGCCAAGTCCCAACCTCGCAGTTGCTTGGCAATGAGTTTATTCACCACTCCGCTATAGTCCATAGATTTTGGATTTTTTTAGTACAATTAGTTTTGCCTAGAATATTAGGGCCACCAACTGTGGTTACTTAGAACTTATTCATCGCAATGCGGGCCTGGAGCTCCCAGGTGCGGATGCGGTCCTTGTACAGATTGTTGCGGTTCATCTTCTCGACATCGAGCGAGGCGTCGCTGTTATCGTCCCAGCGGCGGCACAGGTACACGGGGGTGTAAACGCGCCCTATCTGGTAATGACGCGAGATGTTCAAGCCCAGAGCGTAGTCCTCGCCGTAGCTCGTGTTGGGAATCTTGACGTCGCGCAACACGGGAGTGTAGAAGGCACGCGGCGCGCCCAGGCCATTGATGCGCAGGGCGTTGTTGCGGCCATTCTCGGGAGTCCATTCCTTGTGGTCGATGATGCCGGGAGGGATGGGATTGAGATGGATGTCGGTCATCTGATAGGTACCCACTACCATGGCTACATTCTGCTCATAGAAGGCATTGACCATCGTCTGCAGCGTGTGCTCGTCCTTGTACATGTCGTCGCTGTCGAGCTGCACGATGAACTTGCCGGCATGCTCGCTGTGAGCTGCCAGGTTCCAATAGCCGCCGATGCCCATGTCATAGTAGTCGGCGATGACGTGGATCAGACGCGGATCGTCATACTCGGCAATGGCCTCTCGGGTGCCGTCGGTCGAGAAATTGTCCACCACCATCAAGTTGAACTTGAAGTCACACTCCTGCTTGAGCACCGAGTCGATGGCGTCGCGGATGGTGCGGATGCGGTTCCTCACGGGAATCATCACCGTGGCCTCGACTTCAAAATCGCCCTGGTTGAACTCAATGTGGCGGAAGTTGGGCACTTCCTTGCCGTCCTCGATGCGCGTGGGAGCCAGGTAGCCACCCACCTGCTTGAGGTGTTCGGTGCAAGCCTGTTCCATCTCAATCTGGCGGCCGCGATTGCGCGGATCAACGTAATCAAAGATTTTCTCGCCGCTCTTTCGGGTGTCGAGTTCGACATCGCTGTAGAGGTACTCATTGATGTGGGTGATGGCGGCAAACTGCGACAGCTTGAGGCGCAGGTCATACAAGCCGGCAAACTCATAGTCGGCCTGCATTGCAGCAGCGGCCTTCTTGAAGCACTGCCCACAGAAGAAGAGGACTGAACCGAAATCAAAGTCATCCCTAAGGCTGCCCATCTGGTAGTCGATAACAGGGGCCTTGTCGGCTCCCTTATCGGTCACATTGTAGTGGTCGGCATAGAGCATGCCCGAACGACTGTCATCGCCCAACTTGGCAAAGCGTTCCATCGAGAAGGGACCCATCTTCAATGTGTCATACTTGGTGTAAAGCAGCACATAGTCGGCATCGGCATGCTCGGCAACGGCACGCATCGTGGCGCTGCTGGTCAGGCCATTGACAGGCAGCAACTCGCAGCCGTCGATGGCAGTGGCTCCGGCCTCGGTAGCAAGGAGGTAGATTTTATTCACCAGCTCTTGCTCCCGGAGGTTCTGAATGGTTTGCGCAGCCTGCTCGGCGTTGGCAAACGGGATAAAGCAATTAATTCTTCCCATGATTCTCTCTTTATTTTGATTGTTGATATTGGTTTTTCGTTACGGGTCTTAAAGGCTTTTGGTTCCTTTAGGGTTTAGGATCCAGGTAGTTGAGAATGATGCGCATTAAGTTGGTGCAATCGGTGCCATAGGTCATAGCCTCCAACGGGAAGCCCAACACGACCGTGCGATAGTTGCCACGATCGCTGGCAATGCCCGCGGGCAGGCCATTCTCTTGATAGCGCATCCATGTAAAGCCGTTGCTGTCACTGGGACGGATGGCATCGGGCGACTCAACGGCATACTGCTTATCGTTCAGCCTGTTGACAAAGGTGTAAGCTCCGCCGCCACTCAAGGCTCGATCAGGGCAATCGACAGTCGCGACAGTGCCATCGAGCGATGCTCGACCATTGAGGTACTCAAAGCCGACTATCTCCTTGACAAATGCCTTGCCAGCCTCATCGTTTTTTCCAGCTGCATTGTCCCACAGGTCGCTGCCCACATAGGAGCCCGACATCAACACATTGCCACCACGACCTGTAAAAGCGCGCAAGGCGTTCATCAAGCCGGGCGTATAAATCTTGAAGCGTGTGGGTTTCAAGCCACTACCGGTGGAGATTTCCTTCTGCTTGCCCAGGATGAGGTCCATCAGGCGATAGCCTTCGGTATTATAATTGTGCTCCAGGGCCTGCTGACTGCAGGAAACAAAGGAGTAACCAGCAAGCATGAGCGACTCGCCGTGAACCGCGGGGTAATCAAAGGTGTTGCCCGCGATGTTCATCGTCTCATAGTCGCTGCGGCTGGCGCCAAAGCCAGGCGAGTCGTCGTCCTTCCACTCGATGTCGCGGCGGAACTCATACTGCGAGCCCAGGTAGTTGATCTGCTGCATGTAGGGCACACCGTGGTCCTTGTTGTCGTCAAAACCGGCACGCGTGCTGTCCTCAAACCAGTCAGGACCGCTCACGCGGGTGAAGCCGTTGACCACCAGCACGTCGCCCTTGCTCGAGGCCGCCTCACCCAGGCTCAAGGTCTCGCTGGGGAAGCTGCGGCCTCCGTCGTTCATGGCGACAATGCGATAGGAATGGAGTTTGTTGTCGTTGATGCGCACACTGTATTGCGGTCCCTTGACGGTGGCAATTTCCTTGAATCCACCGTCCAGGCCCACACGCTCACACACGATGTAGGCGGTGGCATCAGCGTCCTCGCTCAGGCCGTCACGAGTGGGTTCCCAAGTGAGCAGATAGTGCCCTTGCTCCACCTTGCTGATGGCAAAGCTGTTGATGGGCAGCGGCTGGATAACATAGCTGCGGTGGTCGCGCTGGGCGATGAACTTGAGCATGCCCTTGTAGATGGCGCGGCTCACGTCGAAGCGGAACATCGGGTCCAGACCATACTTCATGTCGGCAAAGTTCTGGTGCGAGAGCAGCTCCATGAGCACGGCGGGCACCTCGGGCACGCGCGCCTCATAGTAGCTCTTGTCCCACATGCCACGACGCGTCCAGTTGGGTTCCCAGCGGGCGCGCACATCCTTGACGATCTCGGTTGACAGCAGGTTGGCCAGGCGGCGAGAGAGCTCACGGGGCGTGCCGTTGACATACTTGCCGAACTGCTTGCCGCCGCTGCGTGTGCAATAGATGAGCAGGGTGCCCACGATCTCGTCGTCGGGCGTTGCGCCGGCATCGGTGTGCAAGCAGAAGGACAGGTCTACCGGCACCTTCAGTCCACCACGGTCGGGCAACACGTCGCTGCCACCTGCCAGGTAGTTGACCCATGCACCACGGCTGCGGTAGTCGTCGGTATAATCGTTGATACCCCTGGATGTCGAGTACACACTGTCGGGGAATCCAGCCCACTGCAAGTAATAGCGCGAGCCCAGGTGGAACCAGGGATGATTGCCGCTACCGATATAACTGTAGTCAACATTCGGCTTACCCAGATACTTCTCGTTGTTCTCGCCTTGAGCCTTCTGCTCGGCGACAATAGCCAGGTTCTCCGCGGTGGGCAAGGCCACGCGGCGCACGATGTTGCCATAGCCGCCGCCCACCTTGATGGCATCGGCAGTGATAACAGCATCCTTGTCCTCACTCAGGTTGGACACCTCGACCACGGCCTTGTTCACGCCTTGGGCAAGAGGGAAAGTGCCCAAATAGACCCACACGCCGCCGGCCATAGACTGATCGACGCGGAACTGCCGCTTGCCGGCCAGACTGTTGACCGTATAGGTCACGTCACGGGCACTGTTAGGCAGTGATTTATAAGAAATATAGATAGCATATTCGCCACCATAGGGCATCTCAACGTCCCACGCGGCAGTCGAGAGCTTCTTCTTGTCGCGCTCGGCCTTGACCATGCGGTAAGTGCCCTCGGCAAAGGGATTCTCAAAGTCCTTGTATTTATCCTTATTGTAAGCAAAGCCGTTGCCGTTACCAGCCTGCCACTTCTGCTTGCCATTGTGCTCGCTATAGCCCTGTTGTGCCAGTTTACTAGGGTCGTTGTCGACCACGGCGCCATAGTTGTGTGTATCGCGCTCACGGGCATTCCACACATAGGCGCCCGCATTCTCGAGCATCGGGATCAAGAAGGGCAGCACATAGCTATGGGTGTACATGTCTTCGACGGTCTGCATCAGGCGCGCGCGCTGCCACTCCCAGCGGTTGAGCAGCGGCTCAAAATACCAGCCGTGGCTGGGCCACATGGCGATGATGTTGCCGTCCAGGCCGTGCTTGTAGTGGCGGTTGGCATCCAGCTCGCTGATGAAGGGCTTGTGAGAGCGCTTGTAGGCTGGTTCATAGTCGGCAAAGTACTTGTTGATGTCGTTGCCCACAATGGTGATGAGCACGGGATTGTCCTCATACTGCCCTCCAAGAGCCTGGCGTATCTCGCGCCGCATCAGCTCCACACCATCCTGGGTGAACGGCACGTCACCGAAGTTCTCGCTCACGTCCACCTTGATGGTATCGTTTACCAACACCAGGGAACGCACCTTGAGGTCACCCACGCCCATGTGCTCGGGCAGTTTGCTGGCCACGATGCGTTGCACCACGTCCTGCTGCTCCTGGGTAAACTCCTGGGCCTGCAGCGGGCAAAATGCGGCAGCCGCTGCCACCACGCTCAATAACACTCTAGTTGATTTCTTCATATCGTTTGTTTTTTGGTTTTTTCTCGCCACTTGTAATGCAACAAAAGTACTCAAACCAATCAACAAACCAAAACAAAACTGACAAAATCAGCCACTGTACAACATTTTTTATGAATTAACTACACTTTTTAAAGAAATAACAAGGAAGAAAATGCGCCCTCCCTTCAAGACCGAGAAAGCAAATAGAACGTATTAATTCCTGTATTACCGCTTGATGACGCTCTGCGTGCCGCGGATGAGCTCACCACGAGGTGTAACGCCCTCAACCAGGATGGTATAGGTTGTATTGGGGGCATCGCTGCTATAGAAGTCAAAGAGGGCCTTTCCATCCTTTCCAGCTTTCACACTCGGGTTCCAATAAAGCACCCGCCGCAGGTCGTTTCCCGGCTCGATGCCGCAATCCCCCTGATCGTAGCGCGGCGAGTAAAATTCTACTGGTTGCTGCGCACCCATCGGGTGTGCAATCTTGACATATCGGCTGGGTTCTTTCCACACCCTGTTTGACCCCGGCTTTCGGCTGAAGTTCACCGTGATTTTACCATGACGGCCACGATAAAAATCAATGTAATCGACATTCTGCATGCTAATAAAGCCATCGGCAATCGAGACGTCAGTCAAGTCATATCCGGTTCCCGTGTTGAATGGGGCGAAGCTGATGCGCTTGATTTTATCGTTTTTCCAATCACTGGAGAACATCGTCAGCGCTTCCTTGAATGATTCGGTGTCGGTGAAATAGAGGTCACTGAGCGGCTCACCGTCAATCGTGATATTGACCTTATCAAAGTTGGTCACACCTATCGCTCGCAAGGCCCCATCAACCGAAGTTATCCCCAATCTGTCAATATCACCCGCCGTCAAGAACCTGTTAGTCTCGACCATGGGTTTATGCAGACGACGAGACGCTGTCACGACCAGTTCTTCGAGCCTGACGTGGCGCCAGTCATCGTCATTGACCAATCGCCATGCCTGCTCTTCCTGCACATGGGCCGTCAATCCGTTAGAGGTTTCGGTATCAATGAGATAAAAGTTCTCGGGGTATCGTTCCTCAGCGAGTTCCAGATTCGTCTGCTTCTTACCCTTGTCATTCATGGCCATCACTACACAATCCACTCCATCAGCCAACAGCGGCACAGAGATTGAAAAACGGCCCAACGAGTCGGTTGTAGCCACATTAGCATAACCCATTTTGGGGATGATCAAGCCCACCTCGGCATTGGCAAGAGGCTTCTTGCGAAACTCGCTCAAGACACGGCCCGCCACAACCTGAGAGGCCTCGAGAGGGTACTGCGGCTCGGCTACGTGGCCCTTGAGCACACGGGGGATGTCATAACGGCGCCACCCCTGGGTGAGCATGAGCATGTCGAGGTGACGGCCACGCTCACTGGCATCTACGCTATCGCCCTGTTCAAAGTAATACCCAGGGTTGTGCACATTGCCACGCAGGTCGCTCTGCAGCAGCAAGTTGGACCAGATATCGTTCTCACTGATAATGGCTGCATGGTCGTCAATGACGGCTACTGCACACTCGCTGCCTTCTCCCCCAGCGGCAAGGCGGTTCAAGTCCACACTCACCTCGACAGCCTCGCGGCTGCCATAGTCGGCACGTGCCGTCTCGACATGGGTTGCCGCCAATGTTTCCCTCCCCGCGAAGAACAAACGTTCGCTCAAGCAACGGCCGTTTTCATCCAGCAGCAGGGCCTGCACAACGCCAGGGGATAGTTCACTATCACTAAATGTGATGGTATCGTGGGATGCCGCTATCAAGCACCCCCTTTGCTGCACCACCAGCACCGATTCGGCCGTACGGGCACCGGCTGTGTATATCCGCACCTGCCCGTCAGCATCGGGACGCACCTGCACCACCGTGGCATCGGGACGCACCTGGGGCAAGTCAAAGGTGGCAAATTCGTCAAAGACATCGCGCCAGCGCGCAGTATAGTGGCCACCGGCCCGCGGTGTAAATCTCACCACACCCATGCCATCGTGCTCCACCTGTAGCGTTGCGACAACCATGCCCCGCTCGTCAACCAGCTCTCCATGGGATTTGACAATCAGGTTGCCAGAGTCGTGCATCTTGAAGGCGACAGCATTTTCAACTTCAGGCACCAGATAGCCACCCTCGGGATAGAAGTCCACCAGAACTTTGCGGCTTGAGGGAAGGGGAACATATTTTGTGTAACCGTCAATCTCTACGAGCACAAACGGTTTCTGCGCATCCTTACCCTTGAGCGTGAAGTGTGCCTCCCCATCGCCGTCACCACAGGATTTCATACTTCCATACTGGTTCATATAACAGAGGTCATCGAAATGGCACGGTTTTCCCGATAAATCCATGTAGCGTAACCTCACTTCCACCTCATCGTCAAAACGCACACACTGAGCGACGAGGCGCCGTTTTAATGACATCAGACCCATTATCTCAACAGGCTGCCGGTAGAAGTAGTCATAGCCTACACTCTGCATAAAAAGGGTGTAGGCCGTCAGCTGGTAACGTCCCTCTGGCAAATCTTCGGGAATGGGCAGAAAGGCTTGGAAAATGCCGTTATCATCCTGATGTATCTTCACACGCTCGCACACCGAGTCGGTAGGCGAGAGCAACTCAACGTACACGAACTGGCTTGCCGACACGGGTTGATGGGTAGCGGCATCCACCACCCACGCCCGCAACCTGATGGTGTCGCCACTCAGGTAAGCGCCGCGATCGGTCATCACATGGATCTTCTCCTGTGGAAATTCGTAGCGCTGCAGATCGAGACGCTCGGCAATGGCCTGGACATCTTGGGCTCGAGCGCTATCCACCATAGCCAACGCCATGATTATTAAGTAAAATATTTTGTTCCTCATATCTTTAACCTTTTCTCTTGACTAACAAAGCCAGTGCTCCATGCCCGCAAATATAGAATAAAAACCTACATCCACAACACGAAACGGGATGAAAAGTAAATAATTGAGGGAATTATTAGTTTTATTTAACAGGAAACAAATACACAATATGACGACCATCTAGCATACACATACAGCGCCATCTAAAGCGGCAATAAAATAGCCACTATTAATAATGCGCGTCAAGGTTGGCGCACGGTTTTACTGACGACCGTGCTGTAATTCTAGGATTGATCGCTGTGATAGGCCACCAGGCCGGGCATCGAGCTCAGCAGGATCTTGCGCACCGTGGCTCCGAAGTCATTAGCCACCTCAAGCAGAATCTCGCTGTAGGTCGTGGCGATGGGACCCACAAAGTTGACGGGGTAGCTCTTGTAGTCATACTGGGCCACATGGCGCTCAAAAAAGCGCCTGAACTCACCGACAATCAGGTCATGCACGTAGGGGCTGTCCAGATGCTCGCTCAGGAAGAATGAATAGCCGCGCAGGTTGCGGGTCGCTGCCGGATTGTTGAGCACGGCGTCGAGCACCTCGGCCGGAGTCACCTTGTACTTGTCAAAGAAGGCGTCAATCAGGGCCTTGGGAGCCAACCCCTTGAGCACATCGCCCAGCAGCACGCGACCCAGGGCCGCACCGCTGCCCTCATCGCCCAGGATAAACCCGAGCGCAGGCACGTTCTTGACAATCACCTGCCCGTCATAGAGGCACGAGTTGCTGCCCGTACCCAGGATGCACGCCAGTCCCGGTTCACGCACCAGCAAGCCGCGCGCCGCTCCCAACAGGTCGCTCATCACCGTCACCGGTGTCTTGAACTGGGCCACCAGCGACGACTCGACAATCTTGTTCTTCTCGGGTCCCGAACAACCCGCGCCATAAAAATAGACGTGGCTCCAGCGACGCTTGAAGAAAGCCGGTGGCAGTTCCAATCGGATGCTGTGGCTGATTTCACGACGCGACATGAAGAACGGGTTCAAGCCCGACGTAAAGGCATGTTCCAGCACATCGGCACCATCGATCAGCGACCACTCGGTGCGCGTCGTGCTGCTCTCGGCAATCAGTGTAATATTTTGTCCTTTAACTGAAGGCATCTTAGTTAACAAATGTAATTTTATTCTAATTTTTAGTTAAATTCAACCATTAGCATACTTTCGAGGCCACAAAAGTACGCAAATTCCAAGCAACAGCCCCCACTTTCGGCCCGTCAATCTTAAAAATTAAAGCAAATTTAATATCCGTTCACACACGTTAGCACCTAACAACCAAAAACCAATACCATTATCACTTGGCCCCCACAACCGTGGACAGCGACAAGCCTTCCCCACGCTAAAAAAGCCACCCGCAGGCGCAGCCCGCAGGTGGCAATCAGTAATGATGGAAAAAATCAGTTTTTCTTTACCCTACACGCGTTAGCCAATCTCGATGACGCGGTCCCTCTTCTTCTCGGGCTCGGGAGCCAGCTTGGGCAATTCGATGCTCAGGATGCCATCCTCGACGCGGGCGCTGATGTGCTCCTTGTCCACCTCGTCGGGCAGGATGTAGGTCTGCTCATAGTTGGTATAGGTGAACTCGCGGCGCACGTAGTGGAACTTCTCGCCCTGTTCCTGGGCCGACTTGTCCTCATGCTCGGCCTTGTGCTCGATTTTAACGACCAGGTTACCGTCATCATTGATGTTGACCTTGCAGTACTCCTTCTTCAAGCCGGGGGCTGCGACCTCCATCGTGAAGGCCTTGTCGCTCTCCTTGACGTTGACCGCGGGAGCGGTAGTTGCCGTGCGCGGCATCCAGTCGGTGTCAAAGAAGTCATTAAATGCGGTGTCTAACCAATTACGATTGTTGTTACGAATTACCGGAAATAACATAGTCAATACCTCCTAATTCTTTGTTTTAATTTATGAGTCTTTAAATGTTTATTATTCTCTTTCTCACGTGGGCCTTGCGACCCGCTTGCACTTCCAAACAAAGCAAAACCGGTGCCAATGGCCGAAAGTATAACTACTGTTAAAAAACAAAGACGCCTTGTCAGTTTTTTAGCAAAAATTAAACAAGAAACTGACAAAATGTCAGTTTCTTGTTTAATTACGTGTGTTTCCAGCACTCTGCTAGTTGATGACAACCTTGCGTGTCGACGTCATGCCATTGATGTGGACGCGCACAATGTAGATGCCAGGCTCGACGTCGGCTACGTTCAGGCAGTTGCCACCAGCGGCCTTGATGGAACGTCCCTGAATATCGATCAACTCCACGCCCTGCACCCCCGGGTTGATGTACACATGGGGCTGCTGGGCTGTTGCGACTTTCACGCTCAATGCCATCAACATTGCCACCATCATCGTGTTGAAAAAAACATGCTTCATGAGGCCATAACCGTTTTAATCATAAATATTGATTTTCATCTCATGCAACAGACCGTCGATGGTTGTATAGACGATCTTGCCGCCGCCACAGGTGGGGTGCATTGTCATCGACTCGGGTTGGGTCAACTCGGCACGCCAGGTGCCATCGGCCTTGAGCAGCACAATCTGGGACGAGGTGAACTGATGGCCGTCATCCTTGGCATTCTGGGCCACAAGATAGTCATTGTTGTACCAGCACGGCATCTCATAGTTGCCAAGCATGGCTAGCATCTGGCCCCTCAAGTCGATGATCACGACACCCTTGCCAGCAGCAAAGAAGGCGACACGCTTGCCATCGGGCGAAAGGGACGCCCACAAGTAGCCAGCCCACGAGTCTACAGGAGAGAAAACGCGTTCCTCGGTGCCCACAAGCACGTGGACACGATTGCCCTCGGTCCATGCGGCACTGCCGATGTTACCAGATGACTTGAAGTCACGTCCAGGACCCTTCATGACGGCACCACGAGTGGCGGATATGGCCCTCACAGCTCCATGCTGCGGCTCGGTGACCACAGTGGTCTGATCTGTCGCCGGGTCATAGCACATGCCACTACGATAGACCAGTTTATCGTCCCAAGCCTGTTGGGTCACAAAATACACCTTGCCGTCGCCACCCCAACAAGCGTCGTTGCCAGCAACGTACTCCATTGTGATGGTCGTGACCTGGCCACTAGCCATGTCATACATCTTCATGCCCGCTCCATCGGTTTGGAACAGCAGGTGATCACCCGAAGGGTTCAACACGGGGTAGAACCCACCCTGAACCGTCGGGAACCCGTCGAGCATGCGGGAGACACTTGTCACCTGGACCTGCTGGGCCATTACGGGCAATAGCACCGTAACAGCCATCAGCAACATGATGGATAATTTCTTTTTCATTTTTATTTCCCTTTTTTCTTTTTGGGTTTTTGATCCCTCTTCATTTTCAGATTCTTATAGGAAGTATGATTCTTCTTTGCCTTGATTTTAACAGAATGGTAGAGGTTCTCGTCGCCATAGAACAGATCAAGTCTGTACTTGTCCTTGGGCAGATTGGAGAAGACAAACACGCCATTGTCAAGGTTGTCGAGCGTGTAGATGCGGCTGAGCACGCCACGGCCATTATACAAGCGCAATAGGGCCCCGTTTACCGTCTTCATGTTGTCCTCGCCGAACAATACCTGGTTATCGTCACGGCGCTGGATGTCTTCCCAGCGCACGGTGCCAGCAATGACGCCATTCTTGAATTTGCCCTTGCGGCCGAAGTACTCGTCAATTCCCAGCGACTGGTTCCAAGCCTCGAGCCAGCAGTAATCATTACTGAACAGGCGTTCACGCTCGGGCAGATAGTCATGGAACGAGCCCTCGCTCAACATGCCGGGCAACTTGTTGAAGCGCAGCACACCCAAGCCCACCTTGTAGCCCCAGTCATAGAACGACCAGTCGCCGCGGCTCCGCTCATTGTGGGTCCACACGGTTAACTCATTTTGATACTCATATTTCATTACCGCCTCGCTCAACTTGAGGCTGCCCTCGACGGCTGGCTTCCCGTCCCAGCCGCGATACAGTCCTAACGGGAAATTCACGCAATTCGGGGTACCGGTAGCGTTGCTGTGGATCGAGAAGAAAATGTCGGCACCGCTATTGGCGGCCAGGGACACGATTTCAAACAGGTCGAGATCATCGGCCGTATAATTGGTTTGCCGCGAGATAGCCGTCTCATAACCCTTGTTCTCTAATATCTCCTTCAAGGCCAAGCCCTTGGTGAGATTGGAATTGGACTCATAGTAGTGCAGGGTATCAAGAGCCCCAATCACCCAGGTGGGTACATGACGGTCGTCGCTGTCATGGCCGCCATGACCGGGGTTGATGAACACGCGAGGGACGTCGCCCTTGCTGACGGGCTTTTTCACCTTCTGGGTACGCCCCTTGCCAGTAGCAGCAGTGAGCGTAACAGCTGGCGGCATGTCCATTTCCAACTGCTTGACCACGCCATCATATATCACGCTATAAACCACCTTGTTGCCCGACACCATGGGTTGCACGGCGCGTTCATCGCGCGGCGAGATGGGCTTGCACACATCACCATCGACCGAGAGCAGCCAGATGCGGGATCCGCTCAAGCGGACATTGCCCGCATTGCTCATCGCGATGATATAATCATTATTGTACCAGCATGGCATGAGGAACTCGCCCAGGTCGGCCACTACCTGTCCGTTAAGGTCACACACCATCAGGCCGTGGGACGCGGCTTCAAAGAGGACCTTGGTGCCGTCGGGCGACAACGATGCCCACAGGTAGCCGTTGCTGTCCTTGACCGGCTGCAGGGCCCGCGTGGTGCCAGCCTCATCAACCAGGTAGAGCACGTCGCCACGTGTATAGGCCCATGAGCCCACCTGCTTGCCGCTATAATACACCTGGTGCTCGCCATTGATAACCACACCCCCAGAGGCACGCAGTGCCTGTACCCGGCCGCGCTGGGCCTTGAGCACCACCTGGTCCTTGCCGGTTGCCGGGTCATAACAATGCCCCGTGCGGTAGATCAAGCCGTTCTTCTTGCGCTGCTGCGTGACGTAATACACCATGCCATCGGCACCAAAGATGGCATCAAACCCAGGATAGCCGTTGCTTGAAACGGTCTTCACCACTCCTGTTGACAAGTTCTTGAGCATGAGCGAAGTCGCCTCGGTTGGCGAGTACAGCAGCCACTGGCCGTCGGGGCTCAGCTGAGGGAAAAAGCCGCAGCTGTCAACCAGGGTTTTGACGCTTCCGGCCTTCACACCAGCTGCAGTAGCCGTCATTGCACACAAGCACAAAAGAATAAGGAAAAATTTACGCATAATGAATAGTTCTTTTTCGATTAGATATCGCAAAGATAATCAAAACGTTCGCATAAATAAAATCATTTATCGATATTTTTCTCGATTTTTTTTCTCGGGTTCAATATGATGCATCTATCTTGTGGCAATCCCAAAAAATTTCACTAAATTTGCATCAAGAAAAAATGACTCAAAACAAGAGCACTATGAAACTAGCCGAAGCATTAAGCATCCGCAAGGATTTACAGACGCGTGTCGAGCAACTCAAGACGCGCATTCTCAACAACGTGCGCATCCAGGAAGGCGAGCAAGCCGCCGAGGAACCCGCCGAGCTGCTCAAGGAACTCGACAGTTGCCTCAAGCAACTGCAAGATCTCATCTACCGCATCAACCTGACCAACATGCACACCATGAGCGGCAAGAAACCGCTCACCCAGCTCATGGCCGAGCGTGACGTGCTGACCAAGCGCGTGCAGGTGCTGCGCGAGGTGTTCAACCAGGCGTCGGCAACGAGCGAGCGCTACTCGCGCAGCGAGATCAAGTATGTCACCACCATCGATGTCAAGGCGATGGCCAAGCAGATTGACAAATTGTCGGCCCAACTGCGCGAACTTGACGTGCAGATACAATCCATCAACTTCTCGACCGAGTTGATGTAAAAAGCTATAAAATGAAGGAATTGTAAGCAAGGACTGGCGGAGCGAACTGAACCCCCTTTATTGTCGCGGTACGGGACACCGCTATTGCCCATCGTGGGCGTCACAGTGCAGGTCCAGCACACCAGCATGGCGCACAGGGCACAGAGCACTTCGCATCACCACCAGTTGGCCACTGGTCCTTGCCGAGGGATGGGACGTGGGAATCAGATCGATTGCGCTTGCAGCAATCAGGTTTTGCGCAATATCCAGGGCAGCGGCTCGAGTATCTTCATCGACACCTTCTTGTCCAGGTCGCGCAACATTGCCGCCGCCGACTCTTTATCATCAAACCCCTGAAGGATAACGAAATACTGCTTGTCGGGGCCGCCATACAAGACATAGCTCGGGAAACCGCATTCCTGACGCAGGCGGTCGCGATAGCTCTGGGCATTGATGCGCTGGGCGAATGAGGCCACCACGATATTGAAGGGCTTGACCACAATGGTTGAGTCGAGAGCAAGATTGGCGTTCACATAGACCATCCTCACGCTGTCACCATTGATGACATGGGTATAGCGCTGGCGTTCGGCCTCGATCTTGGCATAGGTCTCGGCACCAATCCCTGTCTTGCGGCGCTCTACAGCCTTCTCATAGGCCTCGCGGTAATTCTGCTCATTGCTGTGACAGGCCGTCATCAGCACTGTCGTCACCAGGAGCATGATTATAGTATATAATAATGACTTGTTCATTTTGCTAATTCGATAACTTGAGCATGGGTGATATTCCCCTGGTCGAGGGTGAGGGTGACCAGCGTTCTCACGACCTGCCACCCTTGCACGCCAGCGGCGCCGGGATTGACGACGAGACAGCCCAGCGAGCGATCGGGCATGACCTTGAGGATGTGGCTATGGCCACAGACGAACAGTTTGGGCCGAGACAACTCCAGGCGCTGCCTGATGCCAGGGGCGTACTTGCCAGGGTAGCCGCCAATATGGGTCATAACCACCTTGACGCCCTCGACCTCAAAGATTTCCATCTCCTTGAAACGCCGGCGCAGGCTGGCACCATCCACATTGCCGCACACGGCACGAAAGACAGGCGCAATGGCCTCGAGCCTGTCGGCCAGTTCATCGCTACCGATGTCGCCAGCATGCCATATCTCGTCACAGTCGGCAAAATGCTCGGCAAATCGGTCGTCCCACCACGCGTGGGTGTCGCTGATGACACCTATCTTTTTCATCCTGGCCTATTGTTTTAGAGCGCAAATTCCATCAGGCGCGCCAAGTACTTGCCGATGATGTCAAACTCCAGATTGACCACCGTGCCCACCTCGATGCAATGGAAATTGGTAATCTCGCGGGTATAGGGGATAATGGCGACCTGGAAACTGTCACGCTCGCTGTTGCACACCGTGAGCGACACACCATTGACGGTAACACTGCCCTTCTCGACGGTGACATATCCCTTGCGGGCCATCTCGGGCGCTACCTCATACTTGAATGTGAAATAGTGGCTGCCATCCACCTCCTTGACATCGGTGCAAACGGCCGTTTGATCGACATGGCCTTGAACGATGTGGCCATCGAGGCGGCCCTCGATGAGCATCGAGCGCTCCACATTCACCTCGTCGCCCACCTTGAGCAGGCCCAGGTTACTGCGGTCGAGTGTTTCCTGAATGGCCGTGACCGTGTAGGTGCCATCGCCGGGCAATTCGACAACCGTGAGGCACACGCCATTGTGCGACACACTCTGGTCTATCTTCAACTCACTGGTAAAACTGCACTTGAGCGTGATGTGCAGGTTACCGCCGTCCTTGCGTAACGCGACAACACGCGCTGCTTCTTCTACGATTCCTGAGAACATAAATTCTTACTCTTTATTATTAATAATGGCAATGATATAGAAGCTGGGCCAGCAAATGATAACCATGCTGAGCATGGGAAATTAAGCAAATATCTACAATAAAATCTGTTTAATCTCCCGCCCGCAGGGCGGTTAATGATACAAATGAGCCAACTGTCATATCGTTTCCTTGAATAACTATAGAACGTAGCACCTTGTTGCTTTATTGCCCTCCAACACAGAATCGGGCTGCCGAGCCCCGCTGTCTATCAGAAAAGCTCCTGCAAGAGTTCAGCTAATCGGCGCTACGCAAAGACCACGCCAGGGCAATAAGCTGCCAGACAATCCATTATCAATGCCATAGAGAGACAGATAGCATTTTCACGAGACTCAGTCTATTATCATTATCGTATCATGGAATAAATCAGTCAAAAATCCAAGAAATCACCTAACAATCAACACATTTTCACCATGGCACCTTAACACGGGGTCCAACTTCATCAATAATCACATGGACTTATCAATTTATTAAAAAATGTAAAAATCCAAAAGATTTTTGATATTTTTTGCAATTGAGAAGGAGTTATGTGTTAATTTTGCCAAATACAAATAACACCTAAAACAAGATTGATGGGAAAAACATGCATTAATATAGGGAAAGAAATCCGAGAAGAATTGTTGAGACAGGGCCAGTCGGTATCGTGGTTGTCTCAACAACTGGGTTGCAACCGAACCAACATCTATAACATATTCATGCGAGAGAGCATCAGCACCGAGTTGCTGCTCAAGGTAAGCATCACGCTGGGTAAAGATTTCTTCGCGCTCTACTCGCGCCAACTCAAAGAGCTATCCAAGTCCTGACCAACTCTATCATAACAGTCTAGACGCAAAAATCCCCGCCTCCTGAACTACCAGGGACGGGGAGCAAGCTGTTTAGAAGTTAAACTATATACCTATGGTCTATCGGGCGGGCCCAGTAGACCGATAAGCCCAAAAGTGTAGAATCGGGTCACTACTTGCCAAACTGCTCAAAGAAGAGCGTGTAGCACGTCTTGTCAACCAATTCCTCGGGGCCGAAGAACTGAATGGGACCAGGATAGATGTAGCACGTCTCGAGTGCCCATTTCTCACGATTCTCGACAAAGTGCTTGAAGGGAGCCCCCTCAAGGTCAACCAGAGCCTTGCGAATCACGGGCTTGTCCTTGCCACTGCGACGTTCCATGTTCATCATCATGGTGATGGGGACACCACATGCCACCCAGTCCTGTGCCTTGCGTCCCAGGTGGGTGATGGCCGACATGTAGCCAGTAGCGCCCACATAGATCAGGTGAGACGCATTATAACCCAGCGAATAGCAATAGTCGGCATCAAAGTTGGAGGGGAATGATGCACGACCCTCATAGCCGAAGAAATGGTGCTGGGTCTTGAACTTGATGGGGTCGATCTCGCCAGCCTCGGCACGCACACTGAGGACGTGTGCCACCATGCGGCTGAGCAGACGCTCGCTCTCGATCTGGGACACCATCACATTGCCATGCTCGTCGCGGTCGAGCGTGAGCTGGCGAGCAACGTCTTCGGGCAGGGAGTCGTAAACATTGCGGTTCTCCTCAGTGAGATGCTCACGCACGAAATTATTCTGAGCCTCGTCGCGCAGACGCGGAATTTCAGGAAACTTGGTCAGCATCTCGTTGAGCTCGGCAATAAGCTTTTTCATCGTGGGGACAAACTCAACAATACCCTCGGGCACGAGCACGGTACCATAGTCCATGCCCATATCATGACGCTTGACAACAATGTTGGCGATGTCCTCGGCGATATCATGCAGGGTCATGTTGCGTTCCTCAACCTCCTCGCTGATGATGCAGTAGTTGGGACGGGTTTGCAGGGCGCACTCCAGAGCGATGTGTGATGCCGAGCGTCCCATGAGTTTCATGAAGTGCCAGTACTTCTTGGCCGAATTGCAGTCTCGTGCCACGTTGCCGATGAGCTCGCTATAGACCTTGGTCGCGGTGTCGAAGCCGAAGGAAATCTCGACATGCTCATTCTTGAGGTCGCCATCGATGGTCTTGGGCACACCGATGACCTGCACGCCGGCGTCATGGGCCTTATAGTACTCGGCAAGGACTGCCGCATTGGTGTTGCTGTCGTCACCACCGATAATCACAACGGCCGAAATCTTGAGTTCACGCAGGATCTGCAGTCCAGCCTCGAATTGCTCGGGAGTCTCCAGCTTGGTGCGGCCCGAGCCGATGATGTCAAAACCACCCGTGTTGCGATACTCCTCGATGATGTCACCCGTGAGCTCGCGGTAACGGTGCTTGACCAGTCCGTTGGGACCGCCCATGAAACCATACAAGCGGCAATACTTGTTCAACGCCTTGATGCCGTCATACAGGCCGCATATCACATTGTGTCCGCCAGGGGCTTGACCGCCGCTCAGGATGACACCCACATTGAATGGTTTCTCGGGAGGCATGGCCGCATCATCACGCTCAAAGGTCAATTGCGGCATGCCATAGGTGCAGGGGAAAAGCTTCTTGATGGCTTCTTGATCGTCCACCGACTGAGTAGGCTCGCCCTCGACCGCACGCACCGGACAACGCAGCGTAGCGGGCAACTTGGGCCTGTAGGTCAGCCTCATCTTTTCCATTAAACTCTTAGTATCAGTCATTGTAATGAATAATATTAAACGATTAAACAATCTCTTTTACGGCGACAAAAGTACTGCAAATTTGTCACGCCTTCATCATAAAACGGTAACAATTTTTTGATTTAACAAGCCCTATTTAGAATTTTTGACACTTTTGGGCGTTTTTATGATGATTTTTTCGTCAACAGGCCGTCACTAGTGACAAATAATAACCGCCGTTTCAACGCATTGAATTGATGTGCTGGTGATAACATTCCATTTTTTTCCCACAGAATGCTTGGTATGTTGTAAAAATCTTTGTAACTTCGCCATTCCAAACCTAATGAAAATTCTTTAACCTAATTAATACGTCAATCACGATATGAAAGGAATAGTACTGGCAGGAGGCTCAGGAACAAGACTTTACCCTGTGACCAAGGGTATTTCCAAGCAATTGATACCCATCTATGACAAACCCATGGTCTATTATCCCATCTCGGTGCTGATGCTTGCTGGCATCCGCGACATCCTCATCATATCCACACCCCTGGACTTGCCCATGTTCCGCCGTTTGCTGGGCTCGGGCGAGGAGCTGGGAGTGAGATTTGAGTATGCCGAGCAACCCCGTCCCGAGGGTTTGGCTCAAGCCTTTATCATCGGCGAGGAGTTTATCGGCGACGATAGCGCGTGCCTGGTGCTGGGCGACAACATCTTCTATGGTCAGAGTTTCACCCAGATGCTGATGGATGCCGTGGAACGCACCCAGAGCCAGAACATCGCTACCCTGTGGGCCTATGCCGTCAAGGACCCCAACCGGTTTGGAGTCGTGGCGTTTGACGAGCACGGCAAGGCCACAAGCCTTGAGGAAAAGCCGGAGCATCCCAAGAGCAACTATGCCGTAACGGGGCTTTACTTCTATCCCAACGATGTGGTAGAGATCGCCAAGCGCATCAAGCCAAGCGCCCGCGGCGAGCTTGAAATCACCACCGTGAACCAGGAATTCCTGGCCCAGGACCGCGTGCACGTGCAGACGCTCGGACGTGGCTTCGCTTGGCTCGACACGGGCACCAGCGAGTCGATGGCCGACGCATCAAACTTCATCGGCACCATCGTCAACATGCAGGGCGTGCAGGTGGCGGCTCTTGAGGAAATCGCCTTCCGTAAGGGCTGGATTGACGCCGAGCAACTCCTGGCACTTGCCGAGCCCATGAAGAAAAACCATTACGGACAATACCTCATCAACCTGGCCCACAATGGAAAATGACGTCACGCGTGAAGTCCACCTGATAGAGTTGCCCAAAATCAATGACCCGCGGGGCAACCTGACGTTTATCGAGAGCGGCAGCCATGTCCCGTTTGAGGTCAAACGCAATTACTGGATATATGACGTGCCCAGCGGCATGTGGCGCGATGGTCACGCCTTCAAGGTACAGGAGGAATTCATTGTAGCCCTCAGCGGGAGTTTTGATGTGGTGGTCAATGACGGCAGCAAGGAACAGACCTTCCACTTGGCCAGGCCCCAGATAGGCCTTTATGTGCCGCCCATGACATGGCGCCACATCGACAACTTCTCGACCAACTCGGTGGCGCTCGTGCTCTCGAGCACAGCCTATGACCCGACAGACTATATTGAAGAATTTGAACTATTCAAGACATTGAAGCATGGAAACAACCGATAAGTTGGACAAGCTGGCCAACCACCGCCACGCACGGCTGAACGACTGCCGCATCATCAGCCTGAACAGGCACCATCATGCCAACGGCAACCTGACGGCTGTCAACAACGGCGTGGAACTGCCGTTTGACGTGCAGCGCACGTTTTATATATATGATGTGCCTGGTGGGGCCGAGCGGGGCGGGCACAGCCACTACACCAGCCAGCAGTTCATCATCGCCATCAGCGGCAGTTTTGACGTCACCGTTGACGATGGAGACACCCAGTTCACCTACACGCTCAACCGTCCCTATCAGGGTCTGCTGGTCGTGCCCGGCATCTGGAACAGGCTTCACAATTTCTCATCGGGGTCGGTCTGCCTGGTACTCAATTCACATCATTTCGACGAGGCCGACTATGTGAGGGATTACAACCAATTCCTGGAGTTAAAACGCAACACAATAGACTAATCCACCCATCTGCACAATGAAGCAATACCCATTCCTGGACCTGGCATTGGCCAATGCCCCCTACATGGACGAACTCAAGGCCGCCGCCTGTGAGGTCATCGAGCGCGGACGCTATCTGCATAGCACCCAAACCGAGCTACTGGAGCAAGAAGTAGCCACCCTGTGCCACGTCAAGCACTGCATCGGCGTGAGCAACGGCCTGGATGCGCTCAAGCTCATCCTGCGCGCCTATAAAGAAATGGGCA
The DNA here is from genome assembly GCA_946406035.1 of uncultured Prevotellaceae bacterium. GTDB lineage: Bacteria > Bacteroidota > Bacteroidia > Bacteroidales > Muribaculaceae > Sodaliphilus. The sequence goes on along the minus strand of CAMJJG010000024.1, from coordinate 2,972 downwards.
AGTTGCACGATGGCGATGAGGTCATCGTTCCCGCCAACACCTATGTCGCGACGTTGCTCGCGGTGAGCGATAACGGCTTGACACCCGTGTTGTGCGAGCCACGCGAGGACACGATGAATATGGACAGCAGGTTGATCGAGGGATTGATAACAGCCCGCACCCGTGCCGTGATGCCAGTGCACCTGTACGGCACCCCGTGCTGGGACACCACGTTGATGCAAGTGGCCCAAAGGCATGGCCTGCTCATCATTGAGGACAACGCCCAGGCCATCGGCGCAGCCAGCGACACAGGCGGGCTGCACGGCACACGCGTCACTGGCGGACTGGGTAATGCGGCCGGCAACAGCTTCTACCCCACCAAGAACCTGGGCGCCCTGGGCGATGCCGGAGCTGTCACGACCAACGATGACGACCTGGCCAGCTGTGTCAAGGCCCTTGCCAACTATGGCTCGGACCGCCGTTACCACAACATCTACATGGGCTACAACTGTCGCTTGGATGAAATCCAGGCGGCGATGCTGCGTGTCAAGCTGCGCCACTTGCAAGACGAGAACGCCACCCGCGGTGCCCTCGCCCGAGCCTACAGCGAGAGCATCACCAACCCCAGGGTGAAGACACCCGTCATCTTTGAGGACATGAGGCAGATTTGGCACCAGTATGTGGTGCGTGTTGATGACCGAGAGGCCTTCCGCGCCCATCTCGCCGACAACGGCGTGGGCAGCGACATCCACTATGCCACCCCACCCCACCGCCAGCCCTGCTACGAGCAGCAGTTGTCCGGGCTCTCGCTGCCCTTGACCGAGCGCCTGGCCAGCGAGGTGGTATCCCTGCCTATCGCCCCTCCCACAACAATTGATGATGCTCGCGCCATTGCCGACATCATCAACCGATTCTAGCTGATTTTTCAGCACCATGGCAACAACCTTCATGTCAACCCATCGTGCCATTATAATAGCCCGCAGGCGAGAAATCGACCAAATTGTTAAATAGTAAACGGCAACATGACGCGCGACCGTAACAAAAAAATCTGGACAATCAAGTATAATGTACTCAATCTACCGGAACAGATTGAATATATGGACGGACACATCGTGCAATATACTTACGCGGCAGACGGCAGAAAGCTGATGGTGAAATACATGGTAAGCATTATATCTGTTATAGAACAGGGAAGCATCAATGGCGTTGGCGGTTCCTCAAACGGTGTAATGGGCGGCGGAATCATACCCTTTGATCCTCCCGGTCCGATTGTGCCACCTGGCCCCACAACCTATTTAACGATGGACTATTGCGGCAACCACGTTTACCGCAACGGTGTGATGGAGCGCACGATGAACGACTACGGCTACCAGGCCGACAGCACCTATTATTACTACATCAAGGACTATCAGGGCAACGTGCGTGCGGTCATCGACCAAAATGGCGACCTCCGGGAGATCGACAACTACTACCCGTACGGAGGACTGATGGGTGCTGCCTCGGCTGGTATTCAGCCCAACAAGTACGGCGGCAAGGAACTCGACCGCGAGAACGGCATTGACTTGTATGACTTCGAAGCACGGTATCAAGACCCGATGCTCCCGATGTTCACTACCCAAGATCCGCTTGCGGAACAGTCGCCCAATATTAGTCCATATGCATACTGTGCAAGTAATCCTATATTTTTTATTGACCCAACTGGAAATGATTGGTATTCTACAGAAGATAGTACAGTTGTATGGGATAAGAATGTGACATCTGTAGAAACGACTCCATCTAGATGCACATATATAGGTGCTTCTTATGAAGGTATTCGTGTTTATGAATATGATGAAATATATGATCCTGAAGATCCTAGTGGTGTTGGCATTAAAATTGTTTTAGGATATGACAATGGAGAAGAAGATGATTATGATAACATGAATTGGTTTCAAACAGTAACAGATTCATCAGATGGAATATATGTTGATATTAACCGTGAGAATGGTAGCTATTTATATTTGAGCGAAAATGATAAACAAATGTTATTAGAATATGCCAAAGAAAACAATTATAGTTCAAAGGTTTATTTTATGGATCTACCGGGTCGTAATAAATATAAAGAATGCCAATGGGATGCAGAACTTTCATTAGTAGAAAAGGGAAATGATACACCTATAATAACTCATACCATAGAATATGGTTTTACTGTCAAGAATCAATTGCCTTATGCAAATAAAATAAAATATAAAGGTATTCCCACAAAATTACATTTGGAAAAGTTTAATGATTCAAAATAATAATTATGCGTAAGATTTTATTTTTAATATTTTCATTTCTTCTGATAAACTTATGTTATTCAGAAGAAATGATGAAGTCAATAGACAAAATAATCTATTCCCATATTGGAATTCAAAATAAGCCAGTTTGGGCAACTCAGATTTCATATCGTGATTTAGGTGGTTATAAGATTCCTAATACAGATATGACAAATGAGGTCTTTTATTATGGTCTCAGATGGAGGGATTCAGTAATGGGTCCAGTTCATACTTATACTATTAACAAGAATTGCTATGATCAGATAAAACAATCAGTTGAAACTTATCCCGAGAAAAAACTATCTATTGATTCACTTCTGAATTACTATCAATTCGGCACTATGTGCATTTCTATTGTTGAAAATGGCAAGATCTCAAGATGGTATTTTTCAAAAGATAATATTATAAAACTATTTGAAACCCAAGTGCTCATCTTGGAATCAGATAGTACAGCAAGAGAATTTAATAATCAAATTAATTCTCTAAAGAAATCGTTTATTAACTGTAATTGGTGAAGACGAGATGATTGCGAAAATCATTACTTTATTTGTCATAGTTGTTTATAGAACCATTAAAAGTGTTTTAAATCTGCTATATCATGAAACGGCAAAGATTGATTATATTCAGAATATGAGCAATTCGATTATAAAACCGTTTTTGAAAATGCTCGTAATAATAGGAACACTAATATATTGC
>CAMJJG010000023.1 GCA_946406035.1 uncultured Prevotellaceae bacterium | reverse complement strand
GCCCTAACCCGAAGGGAAAACGACTGCCCGCAGGCCTTAAAAGCCCGCGGGCAGTGATTATTGGGCGGTCAGCAATCAATGCTGTTATGGTGAGTTGGGGTGAAGGGGCTTGCTTTGTCAAGCGGGCTGGCCGAATGATCTGCAATATTTTTACCGGAGACCCTAATGGATTTGGATCAAGGCTGCCTGTGCAAGCTGTAAGTATAGACGGTTCCGTTGGCATCCTCTTTGACTAGGTTGACTCTGCCCGCCATGGTTGCTCCCACGACGAAGTGGTTGTGTGCCTCCAGGCCGGGCATCAGTATATAGTAAACAGTCGAGTCGGGGAAATCGATGGTCATGGAGCCGTCATCATCCTCCCGCCATGTGCCGAAGCTCTCGACCACATCCTGGTGACCGCTCACGTTGGTCACCCTGAACACATGGCTCTGGAACTGGAAGAAGTAGTCGCCCTCGACATTGACGGGCGTGCCGGCTGCCGTAATCTGCTCGACGTGCCAGGTGCCGAACCACGGGCCGATGTCGCCGTGGTTGCGCGTGCAGGCGCCCATTATCAATAGCATAGTGAGCGAGGCCGCAACATATGATAATGCCTTTTTCATCGTTTCTTGATATTAAAGTGGCCGCTGTAGCTGATGCCTAATTGTGCGCCCCAGTTGTTGCCGTAGAGCTTGCCGTGGTCGATGGCCACGGTGGCACTAACCGTCAGGCCCTGGATGTGCCCGCCCTTGAGCCAGGAGGGGGAATAATTGACCCTCAGAGCCATCGAGAAGTCATCGACGCTGCCCACGCGGGGAATGTAGGGTGTGCCCCAGGCCTTGCGGTAAGAGCCCTGCAGGCGGTAGTACCACTCGGTGGTGAACCAGCCCTCGATGGCGGCATGGAAGCCGCGCAACACGTTGTCGCGGTAGCGCATGTAGCCGTCCCGGTTGTAGAGCGGTGACTTGACGAACGGCGAGCCGATGGACATGCCGCGGCTCTGGTAGCCGTTGTAGATGTAGTTGTTGTAGTAGTCGTCGGCCCCCGACGAGTGGCTGGTGATGGGCGTTCCGGGATGGTCGTTGGGTGTCCAGTGGATGGGGCCGCTCTGGTTGGTGAAATCGATATACTCGATGACCGCACCCGAGATATAATTAAATGCTTCTTGACGGAATTCCAGTCCCCACAGGCCGTCAAAGCCGTTCATCTTGCCGATGCCCGAGCCGTCCTCCCACAGCCACTGGGTGTAGGCGCGCAGGGTGCCATTGTTGGGCAAATGATAGTCCAGGGCGATGTCCCAGGTGCCCAAGTGGTTGCCCTCGACAAAGGAGTCGCCCGCGCTGTTGCCGCCGCTGCCGGCGATGAAGGTGCGGAAGAAGGCTTTGGCGTCGGCATCCATCTTGACCGTGCGGGTCACCTGACCGTCCTCATAGTAGGTGGCCGTGCCACCGAACTGGCAAGCCGACTGGGCACCGATGGTGAACACCAGGGGCTGATGGGGGTTGGTGCGCAGGTGCAGGCTCTTGTAGTGCAGCCACACGTCGGTGGTGATGAAGTGGTTGTAGTAGTTGTAGTGGTTCTCGAGCCACTTGTCGTCCAGCTCGCGGAAGTAGCCGAACTCGCCCTGAATCTGCACCCAGCCGCGGGTAAAGGGGATGTCCTGGAAGTCGATGAAACCGGCGCGCAGGCCCACGGGAGGCCGCGAATTGTTGCTCCACACGAGGTCGCCGCTGCTGAGCGAGGCGTTGACGATGGGCGATGCCTTGTAGGTCTGGCCCGCCACGGCAAAGATGCTGCGGTACTTGGCCTCGACATAAGCCTCCTGGAGCCATACCCTGGCGGGATGTTGCTGGTGTGTCTCGAACTGGCCGTCGCCCGCATAGCGCTGGTAGCCCGCGCTTGACGCATAGCCGCCCCACACATCCAGGCCGGCACCCCACGAGAAGCGCTTGGTCGTGGACATGTTGTGGCATACCGCGGCCCGGGCGAGGACCGAGTATTGCTGGGTGATGACACCGCCGCAGTTGGAACTGATGTAGTAGGGGGCCAACTCGCTGTTGCCCGCGTTGGCGATGAGGCCGAAAATGTATCGATTATCGACGTGTGAAATCTTGTTAGGGCAAACGCGCAACTGGACCGTGTCGGTCGTGAAGTGAAGCCTGTTCTGTATCGTGTCGGTTGCATCCAGAGCCAGCATGGTTGTGGCACATGACAACGACAGCAGGAGTGATGACAGGATTTTACCGATCATGTGTGTCAGGGTTATTGTTGAGGATATGAGCCAAGTGGTCGAGGTAGGTATCGATGTGGCGCCGCTTCTTCTCGTCGGCGATCTCGTCGAGGTTGATGAGGATGCCCGTCTCCTCCACGTCGCCAAACTCGCGGTTGACGGCAGTGCCCAGCAAGTGCATCTTGGGCGAGAGGCCCATGTAGGCGTTGACCAGCGGCGGGATGTTGATGCCGTGCTGGCGGATGAAGGTGTTGAGGCGCTTGTAGTCCTCGCGGAAGTCGTTGCCCAGGAACTGCGACACCAGCTCGGGGTCGTCGTTGCGGGTGCCGGGCAGCGGGTCGATGGGCGTGACAAGAGCTTCCTTGTCCTTAAAATAGAGATTAAGGAAGCAAAGGAGCATGTCGCGGCACTCACGGTTGTAGGAGGGGTACATCGTCATCTTGCCGAACATGTATTTCACCTCGGGATAGACTATCGTGAGGGCCCCCAGGCCATCCCACAGGTTGTCGAGCGCAAACAGCGCCCTGGCACCCTCGCGCGTGGACTGGTACTCGGGCCTGACGAACGAGCGCCCCAGCTCGATGGTCACTGGCAGGATCTCGTTGAGGAATCTGGGACTGAACTTGAACATGTGTCCCGTGGCGATGTGCGGCACCCCGTCCTCGACCACGACGTCCCAGCCGCAGATGAAGCGGTAGGCACCGATGATTTCCCTTTTCTCGGGGTTCCATACCAGCAACTGCTGGCAGGGCACCGACATGGTGTCGAACTCGTCGATGTCGCAGGCCTTGCCCGTGCCTCCGCCGGCCGACCTGAACGAGATTTCACGCAGGCGTCCGATCTCGCGCATGGTGTTGGGCGCGTTGTGGGCATTGATGACATAGATGTCGTTGTCGGCCTTGTTGGTGTGCCGCAACAGGCGCTCGGGAGTGAGCTCCTGCTCGATAAGTTGGACGGGGATGGGTTCGATGATAGGTTCCATAGGGCTATTTTGTCGGTTTGAGGTTATATACCATATCTCTTAGGCGTGCGGCTTCCTGCTTGGGATGGGCTGCGTCAAGCGAGCTCCAGGGGATGGGGGCGCCAACGACGGCACTCAGCGTGCTGCCACTCTTCTTGATCATCTCCTTGGGCAAGAAGATGAGCTCGATATTGAATTTGAGTCCTAAACGCTTGCGCCACTTGGCAAAGCGATAGAAAAAGCGCGAATTCTGGGCGTCAAAAAAGACGGGAACAATGTCACGGTGATAGTTGATGGCATGTACCACCGCGGCCTTTTGCCACGGCAGGTCGGCAATGGAGCCGTCGGGCATCATGCGTGAGCACAAGCCCGCCGGAAAGGTGATGAACTGGTCATCGCTGGCCAGCGCGCCCTCGATTTGAGCGGCGGCGGCACGCGACTGGCTGCCATACTTGTTCACGGGCAGGAAAACGTCACGCAGGGGTTCCACTGCCATGAGCAGATCGTTGACCAGGAATTTGATCTTGTGGTCATAGCGGTTGCCCAGCAGCGAGATGAGCGCCAACCCATCGAGTCCCCCCAGCGGATGGTTGGACACAAACAGGTAACGGCCAGCGGGCAATGCCTCCAGCCCAGAGGTCCGGACAGTGATACCCATCTCGTGAAGGGCCACGCTAGCGGCGTCAACACTGCTCTTTCCGGCCATCTGTGCCAGGATGGTATTGAGCTTGTCTTGACAGATGATGCGCTCCAGCCACCTTACCACACACCGTGGTATAAACCGATAGTGCTTGGGGAGGCGTTCCCTGAGCACTTTATCCACGTCTATTTTCATCGGTTGGCCGTTCATGTGTCACCAGTTAATATCGATTTAAACATACAAAGTTATATATTTTAACCGAAAATGTGACATCTCGATGGAAAAATTTGTCAATAATGGCTATTTGTTCTAATTTTGCGGGGACGATAACGAGTAAAACAGACCTAAACAATTGGTTGAAACCGCTAGCTTGAAACAAGGTATCACCATGCCCAAACTGCTGCTGATGCTTGCCGAGGTAATTGCCATTGCCTTGCTTGCCGTCGTGTCATCTAGCCACTTTGGGCTGGCCGACGGCGGACGCCTCACCGCAGCCTATCTGGTCGCCTACCTGGTGCCGCGCGCTGTGCTGACGCGTGCCAAGGGCACCTCGCTCACTGCCGTCGTTATCCTACTGGCGTTATCGGTATTCCTGATGGCCATCTCCTATGTCAACCTGCTGGAATGGACCTCGGTTGACGGGTACTCGCTCGAGGTGCCCAACGTGAAAAACGACGCGCGCACCTATTATAAATGGGCACTGCACCACTATGATGGTCGCGTGGGACCCCAGAAGATAGCCTTTCCCGGGTTTCCCATGATGATACTGGCCCTGTGGCGCTTACTGGGCGTCAGCGTCATCTGGCCCCAGGCGATGAACATCATGTTCACCCTCACGGCCGTCGTTATCACGGGCATGACCACCCGCCGGCTACTGATTAACAGATGTTCCCTCGGGCCCAGCGCCCTGCTCGCCTGTGGCATGGCCCTAAACTGCCTGTTGTCGTTCTACCTGCTGAGCGGCATCAGCATCTTGAAAGAGGGGCCCCTGTTCCTCGCAATCGCGATAATAGGCTATTCCCTGGCATCGATGTCCGCGGCCGACGAGGAGAGGCAACACTTGTGGCGCGATATCATCATGTTTATATTGGCATGCGGCATCATTGCGCTCGTTCGCACCACCTTTCTCTACTTTATAGCCCTGGGAGTCATCATCATGGCGCTTCCACACTGGCGGCGCGATTGGGTCATGGCTCTCGCGATGCTAGCCATCGTCGCAGCGACCATGCTCATCGGCAACCACTTTGCCTACTACTCCTTTGACCAGCACTCACGCATCGTCCAGGGGGGACTGGGCATGCAGAAGGTCTATGTTGACGAGGCCTACAATAGGCATCTGCGCACCCTCATCGGCTACTATTTCCTGTACTCCACATGGCACAAGGTGCTCATGCTGCCCGTCACGATGGGCCTGCAATTTGTCATACCATTCCCGTGGCTCAACTATGGCGACGACTCCATCATCTTCAACGAGATCCTGCGGTTAAATTACGGCTGGTACCTCGTGGGCGGCATCTCCTTGTTCTACTATCTGTTCATGGGATGGAAACGCCACGATGGCATGGGCCTATGGCCCTGGTGGCCTGCCGCATCGTTCATGATCATTGCCTATCTCATGGCTGGATCTGTCGTGAGATACGTTCTGCCGTTTGAGCCGCTGTTCATCCCTGTGGTGCTGTTTGTCCTGTGCAAGCTGGTCGATGGCAACCATCGCAAGGCCTTCAAGCGCTGGAGCATATTCTTTGTCATCACGCTGGCCACAACCCTGCTGGTATGCCTGGAATTGCAGCACACGACCATATCCAGAATGCTTCACACCCTGCCCCTGGCCCACTACCTCAAGGAGTATTTCCTCTACTTGTAGGCCCACTCCCAGAAATTCAACGCTCACCGCTTGTCATTGAATTCAGCCATTTGGTCGATACTTGGCTAGGGATTCATCGTTTTTAGTGCATGGGGTGACTAAACCTCGCCTGCATCAATCGGTCTAAAAGTCAAAATAATAACAATCATAAAACTGACTGATTATGAAAAAGACTATTATCTTAGCTGTGATGAGCATTCTGCTCTCCCTGCCCACGATGGCCCAGCGGGGTTACGGCTACGGCCCTGGACCGCGCGTGCACACGGTAAGCCGCCACGGCAACGAGTACATCGGCTGGCACCGCTACTACATCGGCCTCAGGGTGGGCATGAACGCGTCCCACGTCAGCAGCGAGAGCGCGTTGCTCGATGGCAGCAGCCCCAAGACGGGATTAAACATTGGTGTTGCCGCCGGCACACAACTCTCCTACCGCGCCCCCATATTCCTGGAAACAGGCCTCTACTATAGCCAGAAGGGAGGCAAGAGCGGTTCTGGGCACGAGAAGTTCACCTATGACCTCAACTACCTGGAGTTGCCGCTGCTGGTCAAGTACAAGCACTTTGTGGGTAACCACACCAGCATCCAGCCCTATGCGGGCGGCTATCTAGCCCTGGGCACCGATGGGCAGATCAAGAACTATGGCACCCGCACGGCGTTCAGCTCATTTGACAACGGCTATTTCAACCGCTTTGACGGCGGGCTCAAGATCGGATGCGGCGTGGGCTACAACATGCTCTATCTCGATGCCAGCTACGACATCGGACTCTCAAACATCGGTCAAGACAACTTTGACGACACTCACAACGGTTGCTTCACGATAAACTTAGGTGTGAACTTCTAGGTGCTTTTTGCCCGTAACGTTAATTTCTGGGTGGCGCGTGCCACTACATCACACCGGTGGCACGCGCATTTTTCTATCAAATCACTATGTGATTGACATTTTTTTCTTACTTTTGCATATCTACTAACATTTTTTTAACTGATTTGCGCTATGAAAAAGTTTTACTACATCATGCTTCTGGCAGTCATGTCAATGGCAATGAACTCATGCGACGGCTGGGATTCACCCTATTATGTGGATGACATCGTCGGCAGTTGGGAATCATACTTCGGCTCTAATGGCTATAGCGAATATGACATTGTGGGTTACGACGTGGTTTATTATGATTTCTATACCAACCACACAGGACGCTATACTTACTATTCCCGCTATGGCTTGACATTTGTCGACTTTAACTGGGAGACCCGTGGAGACCGCCTGTTCATCGACTACTACGATGGCGATAGCGAGTATCTATATTACGGATTTGACAGGAACGGCTACCTGATTCTGGCCCTCGACAACAGGTTCTACCGCTACACGGCCTATGCCCCCCGCAGGACGTGGTCGCCCGCCCAGGAACCCACCATCGATGGCACCAAGGTAAAACTCAACAAGGACATGGACAAGGGCTCTTCCAGGGCTGTTCTCTCCAAGCCTGAGTCTGCCGCCCTGGACAAGTAATCCTCATACAGAAGACATCAGCAAGAAAAGACCGTGGCAACGCTGCGGTCTTTTCTCATTTGGCACCCAAGCAATAGGCCAGATTGGTTGAGGCGATTTCTGTCACGCGCTCTAGCGACAACCCTAGGGCCGCGCCCACCCGGGCGGCAACCTCGCTGATGCCCACGTCGTCATCATCGGTCTCGATGAGCAGGCGGTCCAGCGGCGTTATGGCAACAGCGCTGGCGTTAAAGGCATGGCCATAGGACAAGTAACATCCCGCATCGAGCAACGTGCGGGCTACATGCCGATTGCCTCTCATGCCATGGACGATCATCACAACGCCATTAAGCCCCGCATGACGCCGCTCGGCAAGGATGTCCTGTGCCGTGCGCACACAGTGCACCACCACGGGCTTGCCCAGCATTGCCGCCAGCCGCAAGTGAGCCACAAACGCCCGTCCCTGGATGTCAAGCGACGGCCCACGCAACCGGTCCATACCAGTCTCGCCTATCGCCAGCACCTGGCGATGCCGGGCGCAATCTTCCAGCAAGGCATAGTCGGCATCGGTCAACTGTTCCACGCCATGCCAGGGATGATAACCCACGGCATAGCGCAATCCGGGCTGCGGGTCAAAGTCATGGGGACTCACGGCGATGAGGGCCCCGATGGCGTCAAGGCGATGGGTATGGCAATCGGTCAACACAGTCATGGCACGGGATCATAGCCGCTGCCCCCCCACGGGTTACAGCGCAGGATGCGCCAAATGGCCAGATACAAGCCCTTGAAGGGGCCATGCTTGCGGATGGCCTCGACGGCATACTGGCTGCACGAGGGCGTGTAACGACAGGTGGCGGGAGTGAGCGGAGAGATAAAGCGCTGATAAAAACGGATGGGCAAGATGAGGAGCCAACCGAGAAATCGCAGCACTCCATGACAGGCTTGAACAACTATGCGGCCGATGCTCTTCATGACACGGGAGCATCGGGCTGGGGTGGTTGCACGTCGGCAGCAGCATGGGCGATGCGCTGTAGCAGTGACGTCATCTTCTCGTTGATGACGCTATAGGGGGCTGGGGTGCTGTCAAGATACACAAAGGCGATGTCCACGCCCCACCCCATGCGCTCCAGGGGCATGAGCAGCGCCTCCTCGCGATTGAGGCGATAGGATTCCCTCACGCGGCGACGCAGGGTAACCCGATTCACGGCCTTGCGGATGCGCTTCTTGGGGATAGAGATAAGAAACTGCACGGGGCGGTCCCCACGCGGGCGCAACCTGTAGGCGGCACGCAAGGGGAAGGCCATCAACGAGCGCCCCTCGTCAAACAGGGAGTTGATCGCCGTGCGGCTACACAATTTCTCGTCTTTATTTAACTTGTAATCCATTCAGGATGCGAAATTACACAAAAATGAGGTACACTCGACGCATACCTCATTAAAATATTACCTAATTGGATAATTATTTCTTTTCGGCCATCTTGGCTGCCTCGGCTTTGGCCTTACGGGTAGCGGCTGCCTTCTTGGCGGCTGCCGAGCGCTTGGCAAAGGCTTCATCGTCGGCATTCTTGGCAGTAGCGGCCTTGGCCTTGCGCGTGGCGGCTGCCTTCTTGGCAGCGGCCGAGCGCTTGGCAGTTTCGAGTTGGCGAGACTTCTCTATCTTGGCAGCCTCACGGGCGGCTTTACGCTCTTCTTTCTCTTCATCGGCACGCACCTTCTTGAGGTATTGCTCGATAGCACCAGCCATCGAGGGCATCTCATGAGAGATTGTGACATCCACCTTGATGCCAGCCTGGGCGGCGGCCTCGAGCGTGGTCTGACCCATAGCGGCAATCACCACATTGCGCTCCTTGTAATCGGGGAAATTGGTCGTGTAGGACTTGATGCCCGCAGGGGTGAAAAACACCAGCATGTCATAGTCCAAGGTCTCACCGGGCTTGAAGTCGTTGCTCACGGTGCGGTACATGACGGCCTTGACATACTTGACCTTGTTGTTGTCAAGCACCACAGCCTTGTCGTTGTGAACGTCGCTCACGGGCATGAGGTAGGTCTCCTTGTGATGCTTGGCGATGATGGGAATCAGGTCCTCCATCAAACCGGTCTCGCTATAAAAAATCTTGCGCTTGCGATAAATGACGTACTTTTGCAGATAATGAGCAATCGTCTCGCTGACACAGAAGTACTTCAACGTGTCGGGGACATTGTAACGCAATTCCTTGCACAAACGGAAGAAATGATCAATTGCGGTGCGAGCCGTCAAGATGATGGCCGTGTAATCGGGCACGTTAATCTTGGACTGTCTAAACTCCTTGGATGAAAGGCCTTCCACCTTGATAAAAGGACGGAATACTATTTCAACACCATATTTCTTCTCCAAGTCAAAATAAGGAGATTTCTCGGACGTTGGTCTGGGTTGTGAAACCAGAATCTTCTTAATACTCATTTAGCTATTAAACTCTGTAAAATACCACTAATCCAAAACGTTACGCTCGTCATGATGACCAAGGGAACGATTTCGACGGCGCAAAGGTACAAAATAAAATACACAATCGATGACAAATTGCCATAAAAAATTCTGAAACCCTTATAAATAAATATTAACCGAGCCACCAAATAAAGTACTGACCCTATGGCTAATAGCAATTTGCCATGCGACGGATAAACCATAATCATTACCATTACCGGTAGTAGCACGAGACCCAGAAATGCCTGAGTCGCCTTGAAGCCGTCAAGCCATAGCCTGGACCCCACCTTGTCGCTGAAGGTGTACCCTATCAGCTTGTACACCAGCCACTGAGCGGCCAGGAAGCCCAACGCCAGGGCGCAGTAGGCCGACACGTGCAGGAATACGTTGCCCTGCAACGACACGGCCATCGAGGGACGCAACAACTGCAACGCGAAGTATATCAGGAACCCCTCGACGATGCAGGTGTTGGCTATCAGGGCTAACAGTATCTTGGTCTCGTTGACCGTGCGGTCCTCGAACAGGTTCTCTCGCCGGCGGGTCGAGAACATGTGGTGAAAAAAGTTCTCAATGTACTTGTAGCCCGTGTGGTAGCTCAGGGCAACAGCCAGCAGTCCCACGAGCAACAGCAGCATCGAGGGTGTGTCGTGCAGCGGCGAGTGGGCAAACGGCAAGGCCTTGCCAGCGGCAGGAACGGTCATTACTGCCAGCGTGTCCATTGAACCCAGCGCCGAGTCGCCGGCCTCGACCTGCGGGAAACCGTCAAGGTACTGGGGCGCATAATACTGCTCGGCAGTATCGGCGTGCTGGATGGTGTCGGCTGTTGAGGCGTTCACGGGCATGGTGATCTATCAATACTTTGATTCAAACTCAACGGGATGAATGTCATCGAGCAGCGACATCACCTCACCCGGGGTGACGGCGACTTGCCACAAGTGCTCATGGGAGGGCTTCATGAATCCCTCGTCGATGGCGTGACGCATCATTGCCAGCAACGAGTCATAGTAGCCCAGTGTGTTCATGATGATCACGGGCACCTTGACAAGCCCCAGCTGGCGCCACGTGAGCGTCTCCAGCAGTTCCTCGAGAGTGCCCACGCCTCCTGGCAGGGCGACAACCGCGTCGGCCATCTCGCTCATCATCTGCTTGCGCTGGTGCATGTCGGCGGTGACGACCACATCCTCGAGCCTGTCATAGCACCAGCCATTATCGACCATAAACTTGGGGATGACTCCTGTCACCTCGCCACCGGCATCCAGTGCGCCGTCGGTCACGGCACCCATCAGCCCAACGGCTCCGCCTCCGTTGACACAGCGCCAGCCGCCACACGCGAGCATCCCGCCCAGTTCACGGGCGGCGCTCAGGTATTGCTCATCTATGCTGGCGCTCGAGGCGCAAAACACACACACGTTTCCTCTCGTTTCTCTTTTCATGGCCGCAAAATTACTAAAAAAAGCGGCTCATGGCGCTTTTTCAACAAGTAATTGCCCGTCACAGCGCCTCAACCTCCTGCAAGACGGTAGTGTTCAACTGGTCGATCTGCGACATGCTGATCGAGTGCAGGTAGATCTTGGTCGTCTTGGTCGAGGTGTGCCCCATGCCATAACTGATGAGCTCCAGCGGCTGGTTAAGGCTGTTGGCCGCTTGTGCCCACGAGTGGCGGGCAACATACATCGTCAGGTTGGTCTCTAGGCCACACAGGGCCGCGACCCTCTTGAGGCAGCTGTTCACCTTGTGCTGCATGCCGCGGTACTGATTGCGCTCCTTGCCATTACACGTGTGTATGATCGGCAGCAGGTAGCAAGTGCCACGCTCACTGTAACGGTCAACAATCTCCTGCATGCATCGCTCCCACTTCACGGTGATGCTCTGGCCCGTCTTGTGGCGCTTGTAATACAGGTTGCCGTTCTTGATGCTGTCGCGCTTGAGATAGGCCATGTCTACAAACGACATGCCGCGGGTAAAGAAACTGAACAGGAACATATCGCGCGCAAACCGATCGTCATAACTGGCTGGCTCGCACTGCCTGATGAGCTTGATGGCCTCGATGTCAAGGGCGCGCTTGTCGGTCTGCTCGATGCCCGTGAACACGTGCTTGAACGGCTGACGGTCGGCTAGCTGGTACTGATGCACGCCCCTGTTGTAGCACGAGCGCAGCACCCTCATGTTGAACGATATCGTGTTCAACGACAGGCCACGCGCCTGCAGATGCTCCTCAAAGCGCTTGATCACTGTACTTGTCACCTCATCAAAGGCGATATCGGTTTCAGCACCTAGGTACTGCCTGAACTGGGAGAGCACGCTCTTGTGAATCTCGGCTGAGCGGGCACGATGATTCGAGAGCATCCGCTGTATCTCGTCGTGAATAAATGTGATAAACGAGCCTTGCGGGCTGGGATGCATGATGGATGCAACACTGGTCTCATGGCTGACGGTGCTTCCATTTATCCTCAACACAAACTCATGCTGTGACACGTCAACACCATTAATTTTCAGGTCTAATACAATTCTGGACATTGCAATTCTTTTTAAGATTACTATTATTTTTATAAGCAAGTATCGATAATACAGTATTCAGAGGTTTCTCTATATGACTAACGGAATATTTGCCGAAAACTCCTATAGAAACAAGTAATTTAACATGATGCGAGGGCATGGCGACTATTCATCTGGTCACTCTCCACACCATAGAATTAGGGGGACCTTATTTATAGACTGGATTCTACTCAGTGCAAAGAAAAAGGGCATGTCATCAATATGACACACCCTCTGGTTTATGGCATGGATAGAGTTAAATTCCGTGTCTTCATTGCTCCAACTCAACGGCGTTCCAGCTCGATGGCTGGGTGCCCCTGTTTCATATCCTCGAGATGACGATACAGTTTGCCATGACTCATATAGAAATAGGTGGTATCACCATTGTACTCAATCGTCACAAACGAGGTGTCATTGTTGGCTCCGTCATGCCAGCGGGTCTCGTTGACCTTGTCCTGGCCGTCAAACTGGATCGTGGCCGTGTGGTCCTCGCGCAACTCAAACTCGTTGCCGAACTCATCGACATACTTGCCCGTCACGGGACCCTCGGCAGCACTCTTGCCACATGAGATGACCGTCGCCACTAGGCCGGCGATCACCAGTGCTTGAAATAATCTTTTTGCCATGTGAGAATTGTTATAAAAAAGTGATTGGCACCGCACACATCTTGATGTGAAGCGACGGTGCCAATCCAAAAAAGAACTATTGTGCTATTAATGCTATGAAAAAACTGTAAAGGTTAGTTTCTCTTTGCACCAGCAGGAGTGATGGTCTTGGATACGGGAACCGTGATCTTATCGGTCCAGAATGAACCCCAACCATAGTTAACCTTAACCCTTACAAAGATGTTGAAGTCCTTGTTCACAACAGTACCGTTGTTCTTGTAGGTAATCAGGTCGTGAGGTGTTCCAGCAACTTGCTTGAGCTCGATGGTCGAGGGAACGGGCTTCTCGGCAGTCGAACCGTTAACCTCCAGGTCACAGGTAGCGTTTGCCAGGTCGGCCTCGAAGGAGAACGGACCATAGTAGCCCCAGTAGTTGGGATACTGCGCAAAGGCACGGGTGCGCCAGTCATGCAGCACAACCAGCTTGTCCATCGAGATGTAAGAACCCTTCTCGCCGAAGTCAACACCGTCGATAAAGCCCTCGCTTGCGAGCGTCTCGGCCTCGATGGGACGGATGTACTTAGCTACATAGTGGTCCTCACCGTTGAAGGTGATGCTCACGGTCTTGGTGTTCTGGCCACCCTTCTCACCGCAGATGTAACCAACGGCCTGGATGTAAACCTGCAGGTTCTTGGTGTTGAGCATCTCCTTAGCGATCTGGCTCGACTTGTTCAGGACGATATGGTTTGCAACAGGAGCATCATTGTTGATGATAGTAGCAATCAGCTCGTTGCCGACGTACATCTGCAAGCCATTGGCCGAGATGGTCACGGTCTTGCCGGCAATGCTCTTGTTGTGCATGTGGCTCTTGCAGAAGAAGTACTCAATCTGAGTGATCTTGCTGTCGATCTCAAGTACGCCCAGGTTATTGGTAACGAACGGCGAGTTGAGGTCATTGTCATACAGGCAATGGTTGGGATTGCTGTCATTGGTCGACTGGGGAACAGCAACGTTGAAGCGGGCATAGGTCTTGGCGGCATCCCAATAGTTGCTGATGTACTGGCTCGTGGTCACATTATAGGACTTCTGAACGGGCTTGATCGTAGCCTTGAGGACAACCTCGAAGTAGTGCTTGCGATCGCTGGTGTAGTAGCGGAACTTGTTGGTAACGGTCTGGCCGGCCAGATTCCACAGGTCGTTGTTAGAGATGGTCCATACGAGCACGTTGGTGCCTTCCTCGGTAAGACCGGGACCCTCGGTAACGGTACCCACGTCGGTGGGATCAACATAGTCAACAGGGATGGGATAGAATGAGTGGAACTCGTCCTTGCTGTAGCCATAGGGTGCAAGGATGTAGAGGCTCATGGTCTTGTAGTCATAGCCACTCACGCCATTCTTGCCGCACTCAAATGCGAAGTCGTCAACAACGATGGTCACTTGAGGATCGTCGATAAGGACACCCTTGCGGGCAATCTTGATCTTGATGTAGGCCACCTTCACCACCTTGTTGCCGTGCATCAACAGCACGCGCACGATGGGGGTGCGGTCGATTGCCGACGTGCCATATTTATCCTTAACCTTGAGGATCGTGTGGTTCTCGTTAACCCACTCAACATACTCGGCCTGATCGGTGCCATTGGGGTCACCAACGGTGTATCCGTTAACGAGCTCATACTTGAACTCCATGCCCAGAGCCTGCAGGTCAGCGATCTTGTGCGGGCTCAGCAGCTCATGAGCCTCAACATACTTCTCGACGTCGAATGCCTCGTCATAGAGCATCACCAGGTCACAGGTGTTGTTGGCCTCATCCTTCTCGATAACGGTGTGGTTTGCGATACCAGCCTCGTTGTCGAGCTGAGCCAGGAAGCGGCGGTAGTGATAGTCATTGCCACGGGCAAAGCGGTCCTTGTCGGCAATGCGCAGGTCAACCATGTTCTTCTTGATCACGGTGGCATAGTCACTGGTCACGTTCTCGCCATTCTCCTTGGTGGTCTGCAGGGCAACTACCGAGATCTTCTCGTTGGTAGCGGGCTTGCCGGTCACGTTAACCTCAACCTTGAGGATACCGTCCTTGAAGTCGGCAAACTTGGCGGTAACATTAAAGTCGTTGCTGGCAGGAGCACGGCGGGTTACCAGGTAGTCATCGTTAGCCTGTACCACAAAGGTCAGATTCTTCAGGTCATCAACGTTTGCGTTGGTGGGGTTCACGTGGTAGTAAGCATAAACCTTGGGTGAAACAAAGATGCTGTCACCGCTCTCGTTATACTTCTCGGCACTGGGCTTATCCTTGCTGCTGACGGTGAGCGCACGATAGCCGTAGGATGCAACGCGGATGGCGGGAACACCGTCAACATACACCTCGGGCTTGAATACAAAACCACGCAGGGCATTGCTCAAGGCAACAGTAACATCGGTATAGCCCTCGCCCATCATTACATTGTAGAGCTTGAGGTCGCTTCCGTCCATGACAGCGGTGATCATGTTGCTGGAGGCTGCCTTCCACGAGATGGTAGTGTGCTCCTTCAAGGTGCCATCGCCATTGTAGATGTCCCAGCAGCCGGTCTCGGCATTGGGCACGTAATAGATACCGTTGGTGCCGTTGGTACCGTTCATACCGTTGGCGCCATCCTTACCGATTGCATAGTAATCGGTCTTCTTGCCGTCCTGGTACCAGTAACCGTCCTCACCGATGGTCCATACTACTGCATCAGTACCATTGGTAATGGTGTAGGTGTTACCATTACTCATAATGACCTCAATGCCATTGGCTACCTTCTTCACTTCCTTGATTACGCTACCGTCGGTAATCAGGTTGTTCAACTGGTCAATAGCCTTGGCGTTCTTGTCAATCTGCTCTTGCAAGCGCTCGATGTCGTCATCATAGTCCTTGCAAGATGTAAACATGCTTGTGGCCCCCGCAAAAAGCAAAAGACCCGCAAACAATGAGCTCAAAAAACGTTTACGCATAATTGAATTAATTTAAAAAGTTAGTTAATATACATTATTTATTATATGTAATAGTCATTTTTCCTGTTTTGTAACTCTTGCGGAGAGTTACAAAACGATACTGAGCTATTTACCAGCCGTTTACGCAGTTGTATGTATTATCACGCCCTTTAAACAGGCACCACTCAATTGGTTATTTTTATTAATTTTGCCAACTACTAAGCACGATTGCGGAACATAACTTTTTATGAGATTTATCTGTTTTATCGTCATCTTTATTATGACATGGTGCAGTGTGATGGCCGATGATGGCCATTGCACTGCTGACACATGTGCCAGATTTGAAATTGTGGGTGAAGCGGCTTACGATTTCGGCGACATCCCGCAAGACGGGGGACCCGTCGAGTGCTCTTTTGAGTTCAAGAGCGTGGGCAGTGCGCCGCTCTTGATACTGGCTGGTTCAACGACCTGCCCATGCACTCAAGTCGCTTATTCACAGGACGTTTTACCACCTGGAGATTCGCTCACGATGACTGTTACCTATGATCCGTCTCTTCGTCCTGGGCAATTCAGGCAAGCCGCGGTGTTGAAAACCAATGCCTCTCCCTATCAGTTCATCAGAGTGTATGTCACGGGTAACGTCATTGCTCAACATCAGTCTTGAATTGCCAGTACACTTGAGAAAATGAAATTTCAGATTTTACATCATTATTTTCAAAAATTAGCTATTTTATTTGCTCGTTAATTTATTTATATCTAAATTTGCAGGCAGTTTGTAACTCTCCGCAAGAGTTACATTTTTTATTATAGTTTAACTATAGTGCATCTTTTTTAATATTTTCAACTCTATTTTTCGCCCTAGGAACGCCCCTTATCTCCTGCGGTGCCAGCCCACAGCAATCGTGAAAAAAACGATGGGACAGGTACCACTGGTTGTGGAAATTAGTTGTAATTTTGCAACCCGATTGTATAACTGGATTGAATCATGATTGGAACGATTGTCAACACCTGCACCATCGTGGTAGGGACTCTGCTGGGAGTGGCGCTGCACAAGGGCATTAAGGACCGCTACAAGACGGCACTGCACGACGCCCTGGGGCTGGCGTGTTTTGCCATCGGCCTCAATGCCGTGGTGACCAACCTGCCCAAGAGCCAATATCCCGTGCTGTTCATCGCCGCCATCGCCATCGGCACGGTGGCTGGTGTGGCCCTCGACCTCGACGCACGCGTCAAGCGGCTCATCAATAGCAAGCAGGCCGCATCATCGTCAAGTAGCCTGGCCAATGGACTCACGACCGCCACCCTAGTCTACTGCATCGGGCCATTGTCGATGCTGGGCCCCGTCATCAGCGCATTGCAGGGCGACAACACATTCCTGTTCACCAACGCCACGCTCGACCTGGTGACAGCCACGGTCTTCGGCTCCACCTATGGCATCGGCATGCTACTTGCCGCGCCGGTGCTATTCTTGTGGCAGGGCCTGTTCTATTGTGTGGCCCTGTTGTCGAGTGCGGCCGTGAGCGATGCGCTCATGGCTGAGCTGCTCATCGTCGGCGGCCTGCTCATCACGGCATCGGGTCTGTCGCTGTTACGCATCCGCGACTGCCACGTACTCAACATGCTCCCCTCGCTGCTCGTGCCGCCACTGTGGTTCCTGCTGGTGGGTCTGATGGGCCAGCTATGACATTATGCCCCAATTAGGGCGTAACATTCAACTTTTATTATTACTTTTGCGCTCTGTAACCCAATGATTATCTATCTAATGAGAATAATAAACCGTCTGTTGATGTCATTGACATTGCTTGTTGCTGTGATCACGCCCGCAGGCGCACAGATCGTGAACATGGAAAAATCCCAAAGTCAGATCGCCGACAGCATCCGTGCCGAACTCGACAACCGCCCCTACTTCAGCCTCTACAAGGACACCTACTTTGTGGGCGGCACCGTCTTGGGCGGCACCCCCGACTCCTATAACAGTGACGTGAAGTTCCAGATCAGTTTCCAGCAGCGTCTCACTAAGAGTATCCTCCCTGGGCACACCTACCTCTACCTGTTCTACACCCAGAAGGCCATCTGGCACGTCTTCAGGAACTCGTTACCCTTCCACGACTTGAACTTCAATCCCGGTATCGGCCTGTCACGGCACATCATTATGAAAAACCGGCTCGTGGGCAAGGCCACATTGATGCTTGAGCACGAGTCCAACGGCAAGGACGGAACCCTGTCTCGCAGCTGGAACAAGATCTCGATTGCAGCCGAGGCCTATATCTCACCCAACTTCATGGCTCACGCCAAGTACTGGATTCCCATCGTTGACGGTAAATACAACAGGGACATCCTGGACTATAGCGGCATCTACCAGGCTGGTTTCCAAGCCATCAGCAACGACAACAAGTGGGTGCTCGACATGACACTAGTCAAGCGCAAGACCTGGAAACCCTTCAACTTCAACACCATCATTCAACTGGGTTACCGCATCAACCACAATTCCAACCAGTTCATCATGCTGCAGTATTACAACGGCTACGGCGAGTGCATGATGGACTACAAGCAGTATCACTCCCGGTTGCGCATCGGCTTGCTCATCAGGCCGCGATTCTTCAGCGATTTCTAGCAAAATACCACATGGCCCCTAACAAATGGGCACAATTTGGGAAATAATTACTACCTTTGCAATAATAGCGACTCTTAACAACTTGAATTATGCAATACTGGATTAACCATAACGGAAAACAGTTTGGGCCAATGGACCTTGACAGCCTGAAGGAATTGCACCTCACCTCGGCAGCCTATGTGTGGCACGAGGGACTGCCTGGATGGATAAAGATCACCCAGTTGCCCGAATTGCAGGGATTGTATGAAATGGATGGTGAGCCTGTTGCAACTGCCACCCAGCCGCTGGATGCGACCCAAACCCAGTCAACCCGTGACCAAGCGGTCATGGGGCAGCCCTACCAACAACCACAGTATGCCAGCGACCAGCAAGCGAGTCCCGCCGAGCCCTGCCCACCCACCAACCTGGGCTGGGCCATCGCCGCAACCGTGCTGTGCTGCATCCCGGTGGGCATCGTCGCCATCATCTATGCCCTCAAGGTCACCAACAAGTACCGCGAGGGCGACATTGAGGGCGCCAAGCGCGCCAGCGAGACGGGAGCATGGTGGTGCATCGCCTCGATTATCCTAGGCATCATCTGTCAGCCCCTGATGTCAATGCTCCCAGCAATCATGGGCATGGGCATGTGAACCGCCCTCTTATTGAGGTAACATGCGCCGCGCAATGCTCTTTATCCTCATCATAGCCGCACTGCTGGTGTTCGGTGGCATTTACTATGCGCTCGACCCGTCGGCATCGTCAGTTTTTCCTCGATGCACATTCCTGTCGCTCACTGGTTATAAATGTCCTGGCTGTGGCAGTCAGCGGGCCATCCACTCACTGCTTCATGGCGATGTGGCCACTGCATTCAGGCACAACGCGCTGCTGTTCATTGCGGTTCCATGGATAGGACTGTGCGCCTACGCCGAGAGCCGCCGCACCCGCAATCCGCGCCTGTATGCCCGCCTCAATGCACCGTTGCTCATCTGGCTCTTCATGGCCATCATTCTCATCTGGTGGCTCCTGCGCAACATCTTCAACTGGTAACACATTTTCAATCAAAATATTCGTATGACAAGGAAAATCATAGATAGAATCTATTGGATTGATTGGTTAAAAGTATTTGGCATGGTTTTAGTTGTCTATGCTCATATCGATACACAAAGTGTATTGAATAGATTCATCTTTTCCTTTCACATGCCCTTGTTTTTTATCATTTCAGGTTTTTTAAACAAGCATCGCACTTTCAAGGATGAATGCAAAGTAGTTTTTAAGTCACTTTTTATACCATATTTTATATTATCCTCTTTATTGATTCCACTATGTTCGGAGCCAGTGGGAAGACTACTTTTTTATATCTCCACAGGATCCTTAGAGAATGTTCCTTTACTCATAAGGCCATTGTGGTTTGTATACTCTCTTGCTCTTATAAGGCTGTTTTCTAGTATTATAAATAAATCAGTCATGGCATGTATTCTCACCACAATCTTAAGCCTTTGCCTTTTCATCCTATTATATTACTTTAACTTTATTTCAAAAGAAACAGATTTTTTCCAAATTAACACAACCATTATGGCCTTCCCCTTTTTCATGCTTGGTTTTTACCTACAAAGATATTTCTGTTATATCATTAAATACAAACTATTAATACTCATTCTTTCTTTGCCTTTTTTCTATTTTTCAATAGTCAATGGGAATGTTAATATGTTTAGATGCTCGGCAGGAAATCATTTATTTCTCTTCTATCTGAATGCTTCATTCATTTCTACTTTTTTTATTTTCCTTTTTCAATCATTGTTCAGTCACCTATATAGTGATATTATTAAAACGACCTCAATGGGGCTAATCGTAGTTCTTGCATCTCATTTATTTATTACCACTCAAATTGATAAATTGACATTCCATAGTTTTCATCCAGTGGTTCTGACCTTTTTTGTCATGGTGATAGGATCTACATTAAGCTACGTAACTCTCAAGTACTTCCCTTTTATATTGGGCAAATCATTTAAATAAAAAGAATAGAAAAAGGAGATTGACGTAGTGTCCATCTCCTTTTTTTCTTGTGGTTGCCTTGCCCGGACTCGAACCAGGAAATGCGGCACCAAAAACCGTTGTGTTACCATTACACTACAAGGCAATCCCTATGTCATCTGGACGGCATGCCGCCACAAATGCGGTGCAAAATTACTGCTTTTTTTTGATTTGCAACCTTTTTTTGACCTTTTTTTGACCTTTTGGGCTCAAATCACTTGACGATGAGCAAGTAGTAGTTCTTCTTGCCCTTCTGGGCCAGGATGTACTTGCCATTGAGCAGCAGGTCGGCACTGGCTGCCATGTTGGGGTCGGTGAGCTTCTCCTTGTTGATGCTCACGCCTCCGCCCTGAGTGAGTTTGCGCATCTCGCCCTTGCTGGGGAACACGGCAGCGACCTCGGTCAGCAACGAGATGAGCGGGGTGCCCTCATCGATGGCGCTGCGAGGCACCTCAAAGGTGGGAACACCCTCAAACACGCTCAGCAGCGTCTCCTCGTCTATCTTGTGCAGGGTGTCCTTGGCCTTGTTCGAGAACAGTATCTGCGAGGCCTCGACAGCGTTCTCATATTCCTCGGCGCTGTGTACCATCGTCGTGATTTCACGTGCCAGGCGCTTCTGCAACGGACGCAATCCCGGATCCTTCTCCTGCTCAGCAACGAGGGCGGCAATCTCCTCCTGAGTCAAGTCGGTGAAAATCTTGATGTACTTCTCGGCATCGGCGTCGCTCACGTTGATCCAGAACTGGTAGAACTTGTAGGGCGACGTGCGCTTGGGGTCCAACCACACGTTGCCGCTCTCGGTCTTGCCAAACTTGCCTCCGTCGGCCTTGGTAATCAGGGGGCACGTGATGGCAAACGCCTCGCCTCCGTTCATGCGGCGAATGAGCTCGGTACCGGTGGTGATGTTGCCCCACTGGTCACTGCCTCCCATCTGCAAGCGGCAATTCTCGGTCTCATACAGGTGCAGGAAGTCATAACCTTGCAGCAACTGGTAGGAGAACTCGGTGAACGACATGCCATGATCGGCATTGGCAGCAAGGCGCTTCTTGACGCTGTCCTTGGCCATCATGTAATTGACGGTGATGTGCTTGCCGATGTCGCGGATGAAACTCAAGAACGAGAAATCCTTCATCCAGTCATAGTTGTTCACCACAATGGCGTGGTTGGGGGAATCACTGTCAAAGTCAAGGAACTTCGCCAGCTGCTGCCGGATGCACTCCTGGTTGTGGCGCAGTGTCTCCTCATCGATGAGTTTGCGTTCCTGGGACTTCATCGACGGGTCGCCGATCATGCCAGTTGCACCGCCAATCAGGGCGATAGGACGATGGCCTGCACGCTGCAAGTGCTTGAGCATCATGATGCCCACCAGGTGGCCAATGTGCAGCGAGTCGGCAGTGGGATCGATTCCCACATAGCCACTGGTCATTTCCTTGTTCAATTGCTCCTCAGTGCCAGGCATGATGTCATTGATCATGCCGCGCCATTTCAGTTCTTCTACAAAATTCATTGTTTCAGTATAGTTATATTGTGTTTGATATTATCTATTGGAGGGCAAAGGTACAATAAATTTTGTCTTTATCCACAATTTTCCTCACACATTTGCATGTGTTACTTTCCCAACTCATCAATCTGGCGTTTGGCCCACTCCTTGGCCATTCGGACGGCATCATTGGCCATGCGGTTGACCATCGAGTCCATCTCCTCGGGAATCTCGATGCCCATGACACTATCGGGCAGCATGGTGGGGTCAGGCATAGCTCCCTCCTCGTCCATCGGGTCATCGCTCTCGTCCTGGGGCGCAGGAGCGGGAGGGATGATGCGGGGATGGGCCGCCTCATAGTCGTCCATCGCCTGGGTCCAAGCCTTCTCGATGTCCTCCTCTCCGAAGGTGAACACGTGGCCAAACACACCCAGCGATACAATCTTGTTCTCGTTATTGCCCACATCAACCGTGCCCACCGAGCACACAACGTAGTTCTTCACGTCAAGGTATTTGGACACAATCTTGTCGGTACCGGCGCCGGTGAGTTCCTTGATGGCCTTGTTGATCAAGTCACCAAAGGCTCCCCCAATGCCGCTGATGCCGCCGATGTTCTCGTCCACTTTATCATCAACCCAAGCCTTAGTCACCTCGCTGATGGCAGCCTCGTGGTCCCGACGGTCGGGGCATGTGAACACCATCGTGGCGAACAGGATAGACAATATCAGTAATGCGATAAGCCACGGTGTGCAACCGCTCTTCTTGGGCGAAGGCTGCTCTGGGACGCGGGGGGGCTCTTGGGGAGGTAACGCTCCTGGCGACGTGGCTGGCTCATAGGGCGACCCTGACAGTACTTGACGCTCGGCGGCCCGGGCCGTCTGCTGGGAGGCCTCGAACTCGGCCCGCTGCAGTACGGCAGTCAACTCGGGCACATCGCCGGCCTGCATCCAGTCGGCCATGCCAGGTGCCCACACTTCGCTCTCGGGCGTTATGCCCCGCTGCGACAATTCCTCGATGGAAAACGGACCTTCCTGTTTTCCGTTGACAATCAGATGAAATTCCATAATTGTGCTCTATTATTCTCAATAAAAATCGGTTATACAATATCTATATTATCATGTGATTACTTGGGGTGATACCGTGCAATTATTATGCCAACCGGCTACACCAGGTGGTTACCCAAACGTGCGCTGGAGCCAGATGCCCATTAATCGGTCATACACATAATAGCCTCGGGCTGTCCTACGGACAAACTCTTTCTCGGTCAACACCCTCAACGACGACTGCACGGCAAGAGCTCAAATATCTGCTGGATCGTCAGCTGGGACCGAGACGGCTCAACTGTAATCGTCATCCTTGGCATGGCGGTACTGGGCCTCGAAGTCGATATACAGGCAAATCGCATTCCTATCCTGCTTCTCAATGATAAAAAACAGGTTCTTTATGAGTCCGGTTTTACCGATTCGACGAGGTGAAATAATTGTTATATTGCGTCCATTCTCAAAATGGCTGAGCATCAAGTCGGTCTCTTGATTGCGATCACAGAAGTATCGAGGACTCACATATCCATGATTTACAAATGGATTCTTGAGTTGCACCTCCGTTTTCTTTGCCATAACTAATTATTGGTAATAAATTATTAAAATTTAATAACGCAAATTACATAATAATTTTTGGATTATGCAAGAAAAACCGATTTTCTTAGGGGGGCCAGATGAGCGTTGAAGCCTTGGAGGATCCTAATGGACCAGGGGCATCACTTGGCATTGATAAACTCCTGGAAAGCTTGCTTGTAGCTATCACCGATGGGTATATACACTGCGCCAAAGACGATGCGGTTGCGCTCAATCTCGCGTATCTTGCTCTTCTGCACGATAAACGAGCGGTGTACCCTGATGAAGCGCGACGCGGGCAGCATCTGCTCCACGGTCTTCATGTTCATCAGCGACAAGATGGGGTGTGGCGATTGCTCGGTATAGATCTTTACATAGTCCTTCAAGCCCTCGATATAGCGGATGTCGTCGAGGTCGATCTGCAACAGTTTATACTCGCTCTTGACAAAGATGCTGCGCGGCTCCTCGTCGGTCTGGGGCGCTGTTGCGGGCTGCTCGCTCTGCTGCAGCAGCTGGAACCACTGCATCGCCTTGTTGCTTGCCTCAAGAAAATCGGCATAGCTGATAGGTTTCATCAAGTAGTCAAGCGCATTGACACGGAAACTATCTACCGCATACTGGTTAAAAGCCGTCGTGAACACCACACGGGTATTCTCGGGCAACATGCGACTCAGTTCCAGGCCGTTAAGCTCGGGCATCTGGATATCCAAGAACAGCAGGTCAACAGGGTTCTCACCGATGCCGTGCAGGGCATCAGTGGCATTATTGTACTTGCCACACAGTTCCAGGAACGGGATCTTCTCAACATAGCTCGCCAGCAACCCTACAGCCAGCGGCTCATCGTCAACAATAGCACACTTGATAATCATGATTTCTCTTTCTTGATGATAATTTTAGAGTAATACTCCTTGCCGTCGGCGCTCTTGCCCCTTTCCCAGGTGTAGCGGTCGGGATACATCAGCTCCAGGCGGCGGCTCACCTGTTCCAGCCCAATGCCCGAGCCGCTCTTGTCGTTACCGCGTTTGGGATAGCAGGTATTGCGGGTCTCACAGGTGATATCTCCATCGACCTGAGACAGGCTGATGGCGATTTCACCCGACCCCTGGGACGAGATGCCATGCTTGAAGGCATTCTCGATGAGCGAGATGAAGATCAGCGGAGCCACGGGGGTCGTGTCGTTGGGGCCGACGCTGATGTCGGTTGCGATCTTCACATTGTCGGTCACCCTGATTTTCATCAACTCAATGTAGTTGCGCATGAAGTCGGCCTCCTTGTTGAGCGGCACAAAATCCTGATTATTCTCGTAGAGCATGTGCCGCAGCAGCTTGCTCAACTCGCTAACGGCCATCTGAGCCTTCTCTTGATCAAACGCGATGAGCGCATAGATGTTGTTGAGCGTGTTCAGCAAGAAATGGGGATTCAGCTGGTTGCGCATGTTGCTCAACTCGGCCTCGGTGCGGGCTGCCTCGGCCTCGCGACGCACGTTCTCGATGTGCTGCCACCGTTGCAGCATGCGCACGGCCACAGCAAGCGCGATAATCAGGATAAACGTCGTTGTCGCCCAGAAGTACCGCGGCGCACGCGGCCGTCGAGGCAGGCGAGTATCGCTACTCATGTCGGGCCACACGCTCACAGCCATCCAGTGCCACAGGTCGATCGCCAGCAGGCCCAGCGCGATGACCAGCATATTGGCCAGCAGAAACATCTTCCAGTCTTTCTTCTTGAGCAGGAAGCGGGGCACGATCCACAGGTAGTTGAGGTAGAACACCAGGATATAGGCCAACGGGTTCCCAAGCCAGCGGCAATACCTACGCAACATCGCGGCCCAGTCATCGCCCGAATTATGGAACAGCAACGGTGCCACAATCAGCACTGCCCAGCACAGCACGTGCAAGACCAGGTAGCGGGATTTATGTTTATTGTCCTGTAAAGTAGTAGCCATTTTAATTCAAGATTTTCTCGGATTATTTCTCTATTGCAAAGGTAGTCAACACTTTCGGCCTCTACAAATATTATAGACAAAAACTCACTTCCTCTCGACAAAAACAATCGCGATGATCACTTTATAGCCCATCGCTATCCCCTCACACCACCACTGAAAAATCCCTTTGAGGCGTTTACTTGAGGTACTGGGAGAAGAATTGCCAGATTTCCTCACCGGTATCGATGTCGGCAGTGTGCCAGGAGTGCTGGCCGCCGATAACCTCATACAGCCACACGTCACAGCCTGTCGACGGACTGCTGTAACGATGCTTGACAACAGGGTGCCCCGTGGTACCTTTTAGGCTCTCGACACGCTCCTCGGTCACACTGGTGCAGCGGTTGCGCGCCACCCAGTATCCGACGGCAACAGGCACGGACAGATAGGCACCCCAGCCACCCTGGTTGTCCATGTCGCCCGCCCACTGCGACACGCTGTCAGCGGTACCGTGTATTTCCATCAAGGGGATGGGGCGTTGAGCCTGCATGGTCTGGTAGATCCACGCCATCGTCAGTCCCGCGATGGGAGCTACGGCCTTGAAGGTATGCTGCTTGCTATAGGCCATCAGGTAGCACATCTCGCCACCGTTAGACATGCCCGTGAGAAATGTGTTCTCGCGACTCAGGCGGTACCGCCTCTGCACATGGCGGGCCATGTGGCACAAGGCCTTGACGTCATCCACTTGCCACCCTTGCTGGAAGGGGTAGCCCACGTTCCAGCTGGGTTGCCCTTGCGGATCCTTCAGCCCCTGGGGCAGGCACACGGCATAGCCGTGGCGGTCGGCAGCCGCCAGCATCGGGTTCTCGCGCCAGATGCCGGCTCCATAGCCATGCAGGATGAACACCAGCGGGGCTCCGTCCTGCAAGCCGTCTGGCAGATACATCGCCAACTGACGCATGTGCCCATCCACCTTGACGGAATCGTCAACAAAGCGTCCGGCGAGGCACGGCTGGCAATGGAGAAGTAGCATCAGCAGTGCTAACAGCGAATAGTAGTGATCATGTCTCATGCGTCTTTATGCTTAGGGATGACAAGGTTAAGGATCACGCCAGCCAGGGCCGACAAGCCGATGCCACTCAGCGAGAAGCTCCCCATCGGGATAATCGCTCCACCGATGCCCAGCGTCAACGTCACACTCACGATGATAATGTTGCGCGTGTGGTCCAGATTGACCTTATTGTTAACCAGATTCTGGATTCCCACAGCGGCAATGGAGCCGAACAGCAGCAGCATGATGCCCCCGAGCACTGCACTGGGGATGCTCTGCAGGATGGCACTCAACTTGCCGATGATCGAGAACACGATAGCCGTGCCTGCTGCGATGCGGATAACGGCGGGACTGATAATTCGGGTTATCTGCATAGCGCCTGTCACCTCGCTATAGGTGGTCACGGGAGGACCGCCCAGGAGCGATGCTGCAAAGCAGGCCAAGCCGTCGCCCAGCATGGTGCGGTGCAGGCCTGGATCCTTGACAAAATCCTTGCCCGCTACAGCACTCACGACATACACGTCGCCGATGTGCTCAATCACGGGGGCGATGGCAACAGGAATCATGAACAGGAATGGCTCCCAGGCAAATTCAGGCAACTCAAAGTGGACGATGCTGTGTGGCAATGCAAACCAGGGGGCGCTGGACACGGCCGAGGCATCCACCAGCCCCATCAGCCAAGCGGACAAATAGCCGACAAAAATACCGCACACGACAGGAACCAACTTGACCAAACCGCTACCCAACACGAGCACAAAGATGGCCGTCAGCAACGAGATGAGGGCAAGCAACCAGTTTTCCTGGGCCATTTTGACAGCTGCTGGCGCGAGCGACAAGCCGATGCAGATGATGACTGGCCCAATAACCACCGGCGGGAACAGCCGCTCGAGCAGCCGACGGCCCTGCCACCTGATGAGGGCCGACATCACTAAATAGACCAGTGCCACGCCCATGATGCCGGCTAGCGTGCCAGGCATGCCCCATTGCTGGGAGGCAGAGATGATGGGAGCGATAAAGGCAAAACTGGAGCCTAAAAAAATGGGCACCTTACCACGGGTGACCATGTGAAAGATAAATGTACCAAGTCCTGCCGTAAACAGCGCCGTGGCTGGATCGAGCCCCACGAGCAGGGGGACAAGGACTGTAGAACCAAAGGCAACAAAAAGAAACTGGACGCCCACGATTGTCTTTCTTGCCCAAGACAACGCGGATGCATCCATCGTTGTATTTCTCATATCGAACACGGATTATTGAAAGTTTTACAAAAGTACTACCTTTTTTCTATTATGAAAAATATTGATTTCAAAATTGAGTAATGTTCCTTGATTTTTTGCCTTAACAGGACTAAAGCCCTACCTTTGTGACACGAATCGACAACTAATGATTATGACGCCAACCGAACAATGGATCGGCCTGTATCTGGGCACCTATACCGACCAGGGTAGTCACGGCATCTATTCCCTGCGTTTCAACCAGTTGACGGGTGAATCGCAAGCCATAGGCTCGATAGCCGTGCCGCATCCCTCATTCTTGACCATCGACCCGGGTGGGCGCTTTCTGTACGCCATCAGCGAGGTCTCGGGCAAGGAGGCCCCAGTGCATCTGATCGACATCGGCGACCGGACCACAAGGCTTGTGCAGAGTGTGCCGACGCAGGCTGGCGATCCCTGCTATATCGCCACCGACGGACGCTGGATCGTCACCGGCAACTACTCGGGATCAATGAGTGTCTATGCCTTGAGCAAGGACGGCGGTTGTGCACGACTGGCCTACGTCTTTGCCGGATCGCTTGGCGGTCCCGACTCCAGGCGGCAGTCGTCACCTCATGTACACTGCGCCGTGTTTGCTCCCGATGGCCGATATATACTTGCCACCGACTTCAGCGCCGACCGCATTCTATCTTACCGCATCGACGGCGACACGGTGACGGCCCATGGCGTTGCGGCTGTCGTGGAGCCTGGCAGCGGCCCACGGCATCTCACCTTTAACAGCGATGGACGGCGAGCCTATCTGATGAGCGAATTATCGGGCATGGTGACGGTTTTCAACTATCACGACGGGCGCCTGAACCAGTTGCAGGTCATCGAATCTGACCATGCCGGCGCCCGAGGCGGTGCCGACATCCACTTGAGTCCCGACGGCCGTTTCCTGTATAGCAGCAACAGGCTGCGAGATGACGGCATCAGCATCTATGCGGTCGACGACTCAACTGGCCTGCTGACCGACATCGGCTACCAACCCACCGGGGCGCATCCACGCCATTTCAACATCTCGCCTAACGGCAAGTTCCTGCTCTGTGCCTGCCGCGACGATGACAGGATTCAAGTGTTCGTCAGGGACAAGAACACCGGCCTGTTGACCGACAGTGGCCGTGACATCGCCATCAGCCGCCCAGTATGCGTCCAATTCCTAGGGGAACATATTGCCGACTCATAGATTCACTATTATCAAGTTTAACACTGGTTATAATCAGCGTGAATACCTGTAATCAGCATTAAAATAAGGAGTAGAAACAGTTTTTTTCAGATTTTTTTTGGCAAATTGCTTGCGTATTAAAAAAAAGTATTACCTTTGCAGTCGCAAAACCAAAATGCCCAGGTGGCGGAATTGGTAGACGCGCACGTTTCAGGTGCGTGTGCCGCGAGGTGTGCGGGTTCGAGTCCCGCCCTGGGCACTACCAAAAATCCCTGATAATCGATTGATTATCAGGGATTTTACTTTTTCAACCTATTGGTTACTTGATTTCCTTCACCAGATAGATCATTGTGGGGAAGTGGTCACTGTAACCGTTCAAGAAGATACCGGCCGAGAACGTGCGCAACGGGTAGCCCAGGCGATCACCCTCGTTGCCGCGCAAGAACTTGCGGTTCAGCACCTCGGCACGCGAG
This sequence comes from uncultured Prevotellaceae bacterium, assembly GCA_946406035.1. Classification (GTDB taxonomy): domain Bacteria; phylum Bacteroidota; class Bacteroidia; order Bacteroidales; family Muribaculaceae; genus Sodaliphilus. The sequence continues at coordinate 11,675 of CAMJJG010000023.1, read as the reverse complement.
AACGTCAAGGTGGGCTTGTCCTTGCTGTCGTAGTGCTTCAAGAAGTAGTCGGTGAAGATAATCTGGTCAAACAGGTTCCAGTTGCCCTTGTAGCCCAGCGTACCGATGCCCTTGCCCAGGATGTTCCACCATGGGTTGAAGCACGTGCCGTCGCCCGGGCAGTCCTTCATTTCCTTCTTGGCACCCAGCGCCTCGCTGCAGCTCTTGTTCTGCGGGTCATCATTCAAGTCACCCATGAAGATGATGCCCTGGTTGGGATCATCGCGCAGCAGCGAGTCCATCGTCTCTCGGGCCATGCGGCCAGCAGCCTCACGCAGGTAGCTCGACTGTTCCTCGCCACCCAGGCGCGACGGCCAGTGGTTGACCAGGATCGACACCTTCTCGCCTGCCAGCATACCGGTAACGCACAACTGGTCGCGGCTACGGAACTCGGGATAATCGGGCAGATACTTGTTGATGCGCTGGTTGGTCACGTTGAGCACCTTAAAGAAACGGGGATTGTAGAGCAGACCCACGTCCACACCGCGGCGGTCAGGGCTGTCATGATGGACAATCTGGTAACGGCGATCCTTGAGTTCGGGCTGACGCACGAGGTCTTGCAGCACGGTGATGTTCTCGATCTCACTCACGCCGATAAGCACGGGACCCTCGGCTGGCGAGCCCTTAACCTCCATCTGGCTGATGGCATAGGCCATGTTGTGCTGTTTCTGCCAGTACTTGGTGCCATTCCACTGGCGGGCACCCTCGGGCGAGAATTCCTTGTCATACACGCCATTGCTGTTGATCGTGTCGAACAGGTTCTCGAGGTTGTAGAACATCACGCCATACTGGGTATAGCGGCGCTCAGTCCCATTCTGGTCCTGAGTGTTGTCTTGAGGCGCCTGGCCCCAAGCCAGCGCCGGCAGCAGTGCCACCAGCGCTAGCGCCATGATAATAACATTCTTCTTCATATCCATAATTCAATCATTGTTTTACGGAAGGTCCCACTCCACATTCCAGATCGAAAGACGGTCTTTCTCGGAAGCGGCTGCCGACGGGCTCAGGTTGGTAAACTCGATGGTGAACTTGCCGTTAACGGGGCAGCTCTCATCAAAGGTGTAAACCGTGTACTTGCTTACACCCGACTGGGTCACATCCCAGCTCTTGACCACACTGCCATTCTGCTTCACCTGGACGCGGAAGGCAATCTGGGTGCCCGAGAAGGCATAGCCGTAGTTGAAGTGCAGACGGGTCATGCCACCATTCAACGTGGGCGATACAATCTTGCCCACGCTCGTGGTGTTACCGTTCATCGTCGGAGCGACAGCATAGGTGGTTGTCGAACCGGGCACAAAACCGATAAACTGGAACACGGGGTTGCTATTAAGGGCTCCACCCTTGAGCAACATGCAGTTGGTAGCCACCCAGCCCTTTGCCGAGGTAAAGGTGCCCCACTGACCCAACGTTGCTCCCATTGACTCAAAGTCGGCACGATTGTCGGCCGGAGCAGGCTCACCCATACCGAAGGTGACATCGTCGAGACACCAAGTGGTAAGGTCATTGCCAGCGGGGGAACTGTAGTTGAAGCCGATATAGTACTCGCCGTCGGCCCACTGGCTCAGGTCGATGTCACCCGACGAGGTCCAGTCGCTATAGGTCTTGCCCACGGGCTTTGACGGCAGGATGGGATTCAGCTTGATCTTGACAGTAGCAGTTCTGGGATCGTTGGTGTTGAGCAGATAGACATCCAGGACGATGTTACCTGTATTATTCACCTCGGAGGTAAAGTTGAAGACCTTGCTCTTGGCCCTCTTGATATCCAGGCGCGGTGTGATCAACCAGGAATCCACATTCACGTTGCTTGACAAGGGACGGAACTGGGCGCAAGTGACGTTGGAATAGGAATAAATCGACCACAACTTGCCACCGCTCAGCGAGAGGTTGACCCAGCGGCCAGGAATGGCACCGGCGTTGAAGTCCTCATCCAGCTTGAGCAGCGCCACGTCGAGCTCATACTCGCTCGTCGAACCCGAGTTGCCAGTAATGCCAGCGACGCCCATATAGGAGGCCAGATCACCCAGCACCTTGAGATGAGCCTTATAGACATTGGAGTTGTCCTTATCTTTCAGATTGGCATCGGTGCGGAATGGCGATCCTTGTGCCAGGGGCACAATCAGGCACTTGGTGTAGTCCTTGCACTCGGGATCATCGGCAATAACGATGGTGTTTTCGAGCATGGTCGGAGCCTTCCACTCGATATCAGAGTTGCTGGTAACGGCAGTCACCTCGGGAGCGACAGCGCCCACGATGTAACCCTCAACCCATCCACGACAGCCCGTGTTCTGGGCCTCGATTGCGTCGGCAACCGAATAAGGCAGGCTCTTGGTTCCCTTGCTACCCTTGTCGGGCGCATCACTGGCGGTGCGCAGGTAGAACTGCCATGTGCTGGAACTCGTCTGGTAGTATCCGAGGATACCCACCAGATCAACGCGTCCCATTGGCAACGGCTTGGTGGCAAAGTCGGCACTCCTGCTGTTGCGCACGATGAGCTGATTACCGTTTCCATCCTTGATGGTGCGGTTAGTGCTCGAGCTGCCGGCATCGGCAAACGGAGTAATGCCATCGGCCTCGACAAACTCAACATCGCGTATGCGGACGAGCAATCCCTGGTACTTGAGCAAGGTCTCGGCATCAAACTTGTTCTGGAAGTCGCTGATGCTCACGTCGATCGTGTCAATCTTGCTGGGATTGGGCAATTGGTTGAACTGGACAAGGGATTCCAGCTCCTTGGAGGACATGTAGTAGCACTCCAGGGTGCTGTCGTTATTGTTGTTGACATACCAGTAGGGAGCCGACACATGCATCTGTCCAGTGGCTTTTCCCACATAGTGCCCCTTCATGGGCAGGACGACTTCCTGACCCACACGGTACTTGGTGTAAAGCTCATTCTGGCTGACCGATATCGAAATGGCTCCACTGCCGTCGCTGATGTAGACGGTCCTGTAGATGTTGTTGCTGATGTCGTTAGCTGTCACCCAGCCATGAATGACCTCGTCCTCGGTAATCGTGTCCACATAGTTGGTGGCATCCTGCCAGTGCTTGGCCTTGAACTCGGCAATGGTCATGTTGGGGACAGCATCGGCTACCGGGATGTAAACTGGCGGCTGGTCAAACTCCTCATGACATGACGTCACAACGACCAGCATGAGTAACAGTCCAAGATAATAATTAAAGCGTTTCATATCGTTATTCTCTTTTTTGGCTTATCTAAATAATGTCACTGTACTCCAAATTTAAACTCATCGAGGCACCAGGTCGCATATTTGGCGGCTTGCTCAGAATGGTAGCGGAAGCCGATGTAGTAGATGCCATCATTCCACTGGCTCAGGTCAACGTTACCCGATCCAGCCCAACTGCTCCAGCCCGAAGCACCAGGAGCCTGGGCCAGCGTGGGATTGAGTTGAACCTTGACCGAGGCCAGGGTCGGGTCGGTGGAATCGAGAACATACGCCTCAAAGTGGCTGGCTGTGCTGCCATACAGGTTAACCTGGGTGCGGAACGAGAATGAGCGGTTCGTTGCCTGTTCAAGGTCGAGCGCAGGGGTGATGAGCCAGATGTCAAACGGGGGCTGGGTGCCCTGGTAGCCCGTCACGGTAGCATAACCGTTGCCGCTATAGGCGCTCCAGGTCCACACTTTGTTGCCGCTAACGGCGATGTTGGTCCAGTTGGAGGGCAGCCCCGAGTCAAAGGTTTCGACCAGCTCGGTTGCGGGACCGGTATTGACACTGAGCTTGAAATCCTGGGCCGAGCCACTGGTCACAACGCCAGGCATGCCATACTGGCTGACAAAGTTGCCGTTGACATTGACCATCGTGCCCAGCACGATGGGATAGTCCTTGAGGTTACCCTTATTGTAGAAATCGGTGCCCTCGGGGACATTGACAACAACACACTGGGCGTAGTCACGGCAATTCTTCACGGGGGCGAGCACCATGGTGGTGCCCTGGGTGACAGGAGCGTTCCACTCGATGTCGCTATTGCTGGTCACTGTGGTCACGCCAGCGGCGACAGCGCCCACGGCATAACCCTGCATCCAGCCAGACGTACCCTGGTTGGCAATCACATCGTCAACGCTGAAGGGATTACCCTTCTCGCCCTTCTCGATGACATGCACGTCATCGATGGTGCGCAGATACAGTTGCCATGTGTTGCTCGAATAGGAACCCAGCATACCGACGATATCCACCTTGCCCGTAGGCAGCACCTCGGAACGGAAGTCGGCATAATTGCTGTTGCGCAGGGTCAACTCGTTGCCCGCGTCATCATAGATGGTGCGGTTAGAGGAAGCATCCTCCTCAGAGTAAGTAAGCTCCCCGGCGCCCTTGAAATAAACACCACTGATGCGCACCAGGCGGCCCTGATACTTGAGCAGCGTTGCTGTCGAGAAGTCCTTGCAGAAGTCCGACAGGCTCACCTCGATGGGCTGCACCTCGGCCCTAGACGGGTCGGGCAGGCCATTGAGTTCAACGATCGACTCCCACATGGCCTGGGGCAGGAATGTAGCCTCCCAGGTGAGACCTTTATCATACCATGCGGGATAACCCAGCTGTTGCTGGCCATTATACTTGCCGATGTAGTAGCCCTTCAACGGCAGGACGATTTCCTGACCGATGCGGTACTTGTTACACAGGTTATTCTGGTTGATGGAGATGGACAAGCCGGCAGTGCCGTCGCTGATGTAGAGATTCTTGTAGATATTGCCACTCTCGTCGGTACTGGTTACCCATCCGTGGATGACGATATCCTCCTTGATGGTATCGATGTAGTTGACAGCATCCTGCCAGTACTTGGCCTTGAAGTCGGCAATGGTCATGTTGGGGCTGTGCTTGGCAACAGGATTGTTCATTGCAGGATCGTCAAACTTATCGCTGCAAGCCGCGGCAGTCACCAACAGCAGCATCAGGCTCAGATAGAAATTAAAACGTTTCATTATGGTGTGATTTTTTTGTCTTTGTTGATATCTCATTCTCATGCTGTCACATTTAGAAACGCAGGCCCAAGTTCAGGAACATCTTGAAGCCCTGGGCATAGTAGTACTTGTTGGGGAACTTGGTCGACGTGTTGGTGTAATCATTGGTGTCGGTACGACCCTGCTGATAACCACCCGTCTGGATGTTCCTGTTGTCAAGGATGTTGTTCAGGTTCAAGTTGATGTTGAACGAGGCGCTGCGGTTGATGTAGATCACATGACCGATGCTGGCATTGATTACCAAAGCCTCGTTGAGCTTCTCCTGGGCACTGAAGTCCTTGATCAACGACATGATCTCCTCCTCGGTGTCGGCAAGGAAGAAGAAGTCCTCGCGCATCTCATGGCGAATGGGCGACAGGCTCACGTAGGAGCGGTTCATCCAGGCACCGTTCACCTCGACGTACCACTGCTTGGGGCCAGCCCAGTTAAACGCCAGCGAGTAACACTCTTGGGGGGTGCCGGCAACATAGTAGTTCTTGAGGAAGACCTGGTTGGTCACATCGGCCTCTGAACCGTTCTCATAGCTGCGGGTGCCATAAGGGTTATTCTTGTACTGGTAGCGAGCGATGTTGGCGGCGCCACTCACGGTCAACGAGGGAGACAGCTTGTAGCTCAAGCCCACCTCAACGCCCTTGTACTGCTTCTTGATGCCAGTGAGGGCATAGTTCATGAACGTGCTGTGGACGTCGTCATAGAATGCGGTGCGCTCGGTATTGTCGCGCTGGTCGGTAAAGAAGACGGTAACCACGCTCTTGAAGTTGCGGTAGTTCATCGCATAGCTCAGGTCGGCTGAGAAGATCTTCTCCACCTTGAGGTCGATCACGTCATCCTTGATGCGCGACGAGATGTAGGCGTCATAGGGTCGCGGAGCCTCGGTGCCATAGAAGACATGGCCCGTGAAGCTGTTGCGGCCATCGAGCTTATAGGTAATACCACCCTTGGCTCCATAGGTAAAGAAATGGTGTCCCTTGCCCTTGCCATAGGAGTTGTGCGGAGCACGGCCGTTGCGCATGTGGCCATCGCGCTGGAACTGGAAGTAGTCACCCTTAACGCTGGCAAACATCTCCCACTTGGGCAGGTTGAGCACCCACTGGTGCCACAACTGGGCCTTGAAGGTCAAGATATCATAGTCATAGCCGAAGCGATCACCCTTAAGCACCTTGCGGTTGGGGTTCTCCAGGTCATTCTGGGCCATCTCGGCGTTATCGGGGAAATCACGCTCGCTGTACTGGTCCACATCGAGCCAGAATTGACCGCCCATCAGGTCCTTAATGGTCTTGTAGTAGGACGAAACGGTATAGTTGGCGTTGGCACCAGTCTGCATCGAGAGCTGGTTGCCGAAACGCTTGTTGAGCACCGACGACAAGGTGAAACTCGACTGGTTGCTGTGACGTTTCTCCAGCACATAGGTCGATCCTATCTCGTTGCCGGTTGCATTCATCATGTGGTTGTTCAGGTAATTCACCTGGTATAGCTCATCCCAGCGTATCTGGGTCATGTCGCTCTCGCTGGTCCAGAGGTCGGTATAGAACGCCTTGGTGTCGGCATCACTATAGTATGAGGGCAAGTAGCGGTAGTAGATGGGATTGGGGTCGGCAGCATCGTGCCAGTTGAGGGCAGCCTTGCTATAGAAAGACTTGTGATAGGCAAATCCCGTGTTCAACGATGTGCTCTCGTTGGGTTTCCACAGCCAGTTGAGGATGGCAGTGGGGTCAAACGACTCGACGACCTTGGAATTGCGCTTCTTGCCGTCCTGCCAGCCCCAGTCAGGGCTGTACATGTTGTTGATGAGCTGGCCCACCTCGGCAAAGATGGCCGAGTTGGCGGCACGCTTGGTGGGAGCGCCAAAGGTGGTCAACGTCAACGAGTGCTGCGGGTTGAAGACCTTCTGCAAGGCGAGGAAGTAGCCCCAGCTGTTGTACAACGAACCGGGATACACGCCCTCGTCGGCATAACGTGCAACAGCCGAAACTGTCATTGCCCAGCCATGCTTGTTCAAGCCAGTGGCGTGAGTCACCATGCCACGCCAGCGGTAGTTGCCGTTGGTATAGGCCAGACTGAGTCGAGTGCCAGGGGCATAGTCGGCGGCAAAGGTCTTGATGTTATTGGCACCACCGATGCCACCGAAACCGTAAGCATTGTCCTCCAGACCCATGCCGATGGTCTTGTTCCTGAACGCCTGGTTCAGGCCGCCAGTCATCGAGTAATTGAAGGCAAAACGCACACCATCGTTAAAGGGGACGGCGTTGATGTAGGTCTCGGTCTTCTGATTCTCGTAACCACGGATGCGGAAACGCATGGTACTGAAGTTGTAGCTCGAAGCCTGATAGAAGGGGTTGTCGGTCGCACCACTCAGCAGGGCCACCTCCTGGGTGTTGCCTTCCTCATCCTCGAGCTGTGACTCAGACAGCGCCATGTCGGCCAGGTTGCTGCGATATTCCAGCGCCTCGGCCGATTCAAACGAGACAGGCTCAATCTGAATCGTGCCTACATTCTCGACCATATTGGCAACAATCGTAATCGCCTCGGACCAGTCTTTGTAGCCATAGGCGAGCACCAGTAACTGATCGGCGCCGGTCTGCGCATCATCGATGACAAATGCGCCATCAGACCCCGTGGTTGCCGCATTGCCCTGATTATCGAGCAGAACGGTTGCCCCGGCAACGGGTTGACCGCTCTTGGCGTCAATCACCACGCCCTGCACACCCGCACGCTGCGCCAGCAACGGTAAGGTTGCAAAGAGTGCTAATAGCAAAAACAGTTTAAGTCTCATAAGTTCACATTATGTATTTAAAGTTAAAGATATTGGCTAAGCTAATAGCTGCTGCTTTTAAGTTAATTTAAGAAAAATCCAAGCGACACAATCACTTGGCTGGGTAAAAATTTGCCAAAAGTACTGATTTTTTTTCACTTATCAAATATTTTGAGCAGCTTTTTAAGAAAAAGGCAGCCCACATGGAAACCCCATGAGGACTATTTCTCCTTGTCCTTCTTGAAATAGTCGTTATACATCTTGATGCCAAACACGATGCCGCTCGATATCGTGGTGATGACATTAGTGATAAACAGGGGCCAGTTCCTGAGCAGTAAACCCTGAATGGCAAAGAAAATTCCACCCAATCCCATCATCAGGAAAGTGGGCAGCGCAATGCCATCGGTGTCGTGGGTGCGGATGGTGTAAATCGCTTGGGGCATGTAACCAAGAATCAAGCAGATTGACGCAGTGTAACCGATAATGTCGGTCAAGTTGTTAGTAATAAAATCTATCATATCGCTTATATATTAATTAAAGTGGGGCCTTCCGGCCCCACCTGGTTAATGATCGTTTATTTCAGTCCGCACTCGCGCATTAGCTCTTCGACTGCGGCCTTGAGTTGCAGGTCTTCGCCACTGACCACGGTCTCGGGATTGTTGGCCACCTTGATGTCGGGCTCGAGCTGCGTGTTCTCAAGGTAATTACCCTCGGGCAGCAGGTAACCGATGATGGGGATGCCAAAGATGAGCGACGAGTCTTGCAAACGCTCCCACGAGACACTGCTCATGGTGCCGGGAACGGGCATACCGACAAGCTTGCCCAGCTTGTCATGGCTGTAAACCCAGGGCGTGCCGTGGGCGTTGCTGTAGTTGGCCTCGCACTGCAGCATGATGCTGGGCTTGTTCCAGCGGCGGCTGGGCATGTCACAGGCCTCGCGGCCGCGCACCACCTGGGTGAAATACTTCTTGCCGCTGAAGAACATCTCGATATCCTCATGCAGGCGGCCACCGCCGTTGAAGCGGGTGTCGATCACGATGCCGTCGCGCTTGTTGTACTTGCCCAGCACGTCACTGTAGAGGTCACGGAAACTGGCGTCGTTCATCGACTCCAGGTGCACATAACCCAGACGTCCGCCCGACAGGCTGTCAACGATGTGGGCATTACGTTTTACCCAGCGCTTGTACATCAGGTCACTCAGGGCGCTCTTGCTGATGGGCTTCACCACCTCTTCCCAGCGCTTGCCGGTCTTAGGGTTGTAGAGCGAGAGCAGGGTCTTCTTGCCGGCCTGGCCGTTGAGCAGTTCGGTATAGTCGTTCTCCTCGTCGATGGCTGTGCCGTTGATCTTCTCGAGGATGGTGCCAGGCTTGATCTGGCTCTTAGCCTTGGCCAGGGGGCCGCCGGCGATCACCTCATCCACCTTCAGGCCGTTGCCGGTGTAATTCCAGTCATAGATGAGACCCAGGTCGGAGGTAGCCTCGCCGCTGGTGGGATAGTAACGGCCACCGGTGTGGGAAGCGTTCAACTCACCCAGCAGTTCGCTCAGCAGGTTGGCAAAGTCCTGGTTGTTGTTGATGTGGGGCAAGAACTTGCGGTAGGTCTCCACATTGGCCTTCCAGTCACAACCGTGATAGGTGAGGTTGTAGAAGCGCTTCTCGATCTGCTTGTCCACGTGGTTGAACATGTACTCACGCTCGGCAAACAGGTCCATCTTCATGTCGGCCTGGTAGGTGATGGGAGCGAGTTTGTCACCGGCAACGGTGAGTTTCTGCATCTTGCTGCCGCCCAGCACAAACAGCGTCTTGCCGTCCTTGCTGGCCTGGATGTCGGCGCCACCGCCGCCCATCTTGTTGAGCAACTTGGTCTCGTGCTTGCGCAGGTCCATCTTCCACAGGTCATAGCCCTTCTCAAATGCCGACAGGTAGTACAGCGACTCGCCGTCGGGGGTGATCATGCAGCCCGAGATATTGCTCGAGTTGGGCGTCACGCGCACGATGCGGTCCTCGATGCCGTCGAGTTCGACCTTCACACCCTTGTCGTCGGCCTTGGCTGCGGATGCGGCAGCCTTGCCTTTCTTCTTGCTGTTCTTGCTGGCCTCGGCTGCCTTTTCCTCGGCCTTCTTGGCCTCCTTCTCGGCCTCGGTCAGCAGTTCATAATCCTCCTTGTTGAGGTTATAGCGGTCGAGGGCCTCCTGGTTGACAAAGGCCAGGAAGACGTCGTCCTGCGAGCCCCACGATGCATGGCTGCGCATGCCGTAGCGGTTGCTGCGGAACATGATGGCATTACCCTCCATCACCCAGCGGGGATCCTCGCTGATGTAGGCACTGCCGGTGATGTTGGTGATGGGGCCACCGTTGGCCGACACGATACCGATGTCGGTATAGGGATCACGCTGATTGCCGATGAACTCGAGGGCGAACCACTTGCCGTCGGGCGACCACGAGTAGTTGAACTCGCCGTTGGTCTCATACCAGGTCGAGCCGTCGGTCACCTGGGTCACCTGCTTGGTCTTGAGGTCAAGCACCTTGAGGCTGAAGCGGTCCTCGATAAAGGCCAGTTTCTTGCCATCGGGCGACAGGCAGGGACGGGTGCGCTCCACCGTGGTTGAGGGCAACAGGATTTCCTCCTTGATGAGCGTTGCGTTGGCAAAGTTCGGGTCATCCTTGCGCTCGATGGTAGCCAGGACGAGTTCCCAGTTGCCGTTGCGCTCGGTGGCATAGGCCAGCGTGCGGTTGTCGGCGCCCCACGATACCCAATTCTCGGCCTCGGGGGTGCTGGTGATGCGCTTGGTGGTGTTATACTCTACCGAAGTCACAAAGACCTCGCCGCGAACCACAAAGGCTACCATCTTGCCATCGGGCGAGACGGCAGCGTCGGTGGCGCCGCGGGTGAACGACAGGCGCTGCACCTGGTCGCTGTCGTCGTGCCACAGGTTGATGTTGACCTTGCTGGGCTGACCGCCCTGGCGCATGGTGTAGAGTTCACCGTCCTGGGTAAAGCACAGGGTGCCGTTGTCGGCAATCGAGAGGAAGCGCACGGGATTGACCGTGAAACCGGTCTCGGCCTTGAGTTGGCTGGGACGGTCCAGAGGCATCGAATAGACGTTCATCGAACCGCCGTTGCGCTCGCTCAGGAAATAAACCGTCTTGCCGTCGGGACTCAGGACGGGATTGCGGTCCTCGCCACCGATGTTGGTCAGGTTGGTATGCTTCTTGGTCTTGGCGTCATAGCACCAGATGTCGCGGGTGATCGACGACGTGTGGTGCTTGCGGTACTCGTCCTCACCGCCCTTGAGGTCCTGATAGACGAAGTAATCGCCGCCCTTGTTCCAGCAGATGTACTCGGCGGGAGTGCCCAACTCGCGGGTGGCGCGGCCTCCCTCGACGGGCACCTTATAGACCTCGGTCAAGCGGCCGCTGGGAAACAGCATGCTGCTGGCAGGGTCCTGGATGGAGGCGCTGAAGTAGATATACTTGCCATCGGGGCTGAAGGTCCACGGTGTCTCGGCAGCGCTGTTGCGGGTCAACTGCTTGGGTTGGCCACCGCCGGCAGGCATGACAAACACGTCATTGTTACCCTTGCGGTTGCTGGCAAAAGCCAGCATCGTGCCGTCGGGCGACCAGACGGGCATGGATTCATAACTGGGCTGTGACGTGAGTTGCACAGCCTGTCCGCCAGCCGAAGGCACCACATAGATGTCGCCCTTGTAGCAGAACGCAATCTTGTCGCCGTCGGGCGAGATACTCGCAAAACGCATCCACAATGGCGTGTCGGCCATAGCGGTCATCGCCGTCACAGCGGCGAGAGAAAGCAAGATTTTCTTCATATTGTTTTCTTTTTTGGGTTTTATCCTGCAAATTTACAAAAAAGTCGGCACGTGACCCACATCTTAAACAATAAATCTCCCAAAATGGC
>CAMJJG010000022.1 GCA_946406035.1 uncultured Prevotellaceae bacterium | reverse complement strand
TCGTTCAACTCGTTGTAGTGGTTGTTGCTAGTCGTTTCCATATCGATTGTGTAGTCTGTTTTAGTTCATCTGTTTGAGTTGTTCCTTGATGCGGTAGAGCCTGACGGACACATTCTTGACGCCAATGCCCACAATCTGGGCAATCTCGTCATAGCTCATGTTCTCGAGCCACAGTAGCACGATGGCGCGGTCAAAGGGCTGAAGCCGCTGGATGCGCGCATGCAGCATGTCGGTCTGGCGGTTGTCGGCATCGTTTTTGTCAAACAGGTCGATGCCCTCCATGAGCGGTTGGGTCTTGCGGCTCTTTTTCTTGCGGTCGATCGAGATACAGGAGTTCAGGGTCACCTTGTAAATCCATGTCTTCAAGTCACTCTTGCCCTGGAAGGAGGCAAAGCCCTGCCACAACTTGATGAGCGCCTCCTGGAAGAGGTCATCGACCTCCTCCTTGTCCTTGGAGAACATGTAGCACACGGTGTAGATGGTGCCCTTGTTCTCGCGGATGATGCGTGCAAAATTGGCTTCGTTGATTTCCATTTCTAAAATCGTTGTTTGCCCTTTAGACGCAATGATGAACTATAAAACTACACTTGTTTGAAAAAATATTTTAATCGATAGTCTTTTTAGTCGTTAACTCCGAACTTCTAACTCCTAGAACGACTGCATGTCCACCAGGTGCTTGTAGGCTCCCTGCTGGGCGAGCAGCTCGTCGTGGGTGCCGCGCTCGATGATGCGGCCGTCCTGCATGACGCATATCTGGTCGGCGCCCTTGATGGTGCTCAGCCTGTGGGCAATGACCAGCGTGGTGCGACCGTGCATGAGCTTGTCGAGGGCGTCCTGCACCAGGTGCTCGCTCTCGGTATCGAGGGCACTGGTCGCCTCGTCCAGAATGAGGATGGGCGGGTTCTTCAAGATGGCGCGGGCGATGCTGATGCGCTGACGCTGTCCGCCCGATAGTTTGCAGCCCCGGTCGCCGATGTTGGTGTCAAAGCCCTGCTCGCTGGCCATAATGAAGTCATAGGCATTGGCGATCCTTGCGGCCTCCTCGACCTGCTCGCGCGTGGCGTTCTCGACGCCGAAGGTGATGTTGTTGTAGAAAGAATCGTTGAACAGGATGGCCTCCTGGTTGACGTTGCCCATCAGGCCGCGCAGGTCGGTGACGTTAAACTGGCGGATGTCGGTGCCGTCGATGCTGATGCAGCCCTGCTGCACGTCATAGAAGCGCGGCAACAGGTCGGCCAGTGTGGTCTTGCCACTGCCGCTCTGGCCCACCAGGGCGACGGTCTGGCCGCGCTTGATGTCGAGCGTCACGCCGTCGATGACCCACGCGTCACCGTAGCGGAAGCGCACGTCCTTGAACTGGATTCCCTCTTTCATCTCGCTCAGCGGGGTGGGGTGCTCGGGGCTCTTGATGGGGTTGTCGGCGCTCAGGATCTTGTCGATGCGCTGCATCGAGGCCAAGCCGCGCTGGATGGCATAGCTGGCCTTGGACAGGTCCTTGGCGGGATTGATGATGCTGTAGAAGATCACCATGTAGTAGATGAACTTGGGTGCCGTGATGCTGCTGTGACCGCCCAGGATCAACGTGCCGCCGAACCACAGCACGATGGCGATGGTCAACGTGCCCAGGAACTCGCTCATGGGGTGCGCCAGCTCGTAGCGGCGGCTCATGCGCGTGACGATGTTGCGGTACTTCTCGTTCTCGCCCTCAAAGCGGCCTCTCACCTTGCGCTCGGCGTTGAAGGCCTTGATGATGCGCAGTCCGCCGATGGTCTCCTCGATGTTGCTCAGCATCACGCCCCACTGGGTCTGCCCCTCGAGCGAGACGCGCTTCAGCCGCTTGCCCACGCCGCCCATGATCAGTCCCGCCACGGGCAGCAGCACGAGCACAAACAGCGTCAGCTGCCAGCTCAGCGCAATCATCATCGTCAGGCAGGCGATGATCATGATGGGATTCTTGAACATCATGTCGAGCGACGACATCACTGAGTTCTCGACCTCGGTCACGTCACCGCTCATGCGGGCCATCACATCACCCTTGCGCTCGTTGGAGAAGAAGCCGATGGGCAGCGAGGTGATCTTGTGGTAGATCTGGTTGCGGATGTCGCGCACCACGCCCGTGCGTATCGGGATCATGAAGAAGGCGCTCAAGTAGGCGCAGCCGGTCTTCAAGGCCGTCATTACCACCAGCGCAGCGGCGATGCAGGCCAGAGCCGTCGATTGCCCGTAGCGCTCGATGATGCACTGCACGTAGTAGTAGAAGTTGTTGGTGAGCACCGCGTCCAGCTTGCCGCTGCCCATCTCCATGTAGCTGTAGGTCTGCGTGTTGAGACCGAACAGCATCTCCAGGATAGGGATGATCAGCGCAAACGAGAACAGCGTCAGGAACGCCGTCAACAGGTTGAACAGGACGTTCAACACGATATATTTCTTATAAGGAGGCACAAACCGCCTCAACAGTTGCCAAAAACCTTTCATGCCTGCAAAGGTAGTGCAAATACTTTTAAGTTGTTAATCATTACCACTCTATTTTACCCTGCGGGGTTTTTACTATCTTTGTGAAAAAATGATGGAAACGGGTTTACATTTTCTGGGCTTGAAACGTCTATCAAGTGTAATGACCCATGACTATGACAAGAAGAGAACTGGAAATATTGTTCAAGAGCCATTATGGCGCGATGTTCCGCCTGGCGATGTCGATGCTCTATGACGAGGACGAGAGCAAGGATGTCGTGAGCGACGTGTTTGCTTCGCTGGCAGCGGGCGGCATGACCATCAAGAGCGATAACGCCCGCGGCTTCTTGTTGACGTGTGTGCGCAACAGTTGTATCAATGTGATCCGCAACAAGCAGGTGCGGGAACGCTTCGTCAAGCTCTACTCGAACAAGGCCGAGCCTCTTGCCGATGGTTCTGACGATTCTCTCATGCTCAATGAGTTGCGGGATTATATCAATACCGAGTTGCCCCCGCTGTCGCGCCGCATCTTCACCCTGCGCTATCTGCACGACATGACCTGCCAGCAGGTCGCCGATGCCGTGGGCGTGAGCCGCGTGACGGTTCATCACCACTTGTCACAGTCATTGGAGAAAATCAACGCTTACTTCAACAACACAAAACAATAGACGTTATGGAACAGAATGATGACATCAGCCGCTTGCTCGACATGCACGAGCATCCCGAGAATTACACCGACGAGCAGTTGGCCGCTATGCTTGACGACGAGACGCAGCAGCACCTGGCCGTGGCCAAGCGCGCCATGACCGACATCCCCGTACCCGACGTGGATGCCGAGTGGCAACGCTTCGAGCAGGAGCACCTCAACGCCCCAGTGAAAAACCGCCGCTGGCTCAAGGTCGCCGCCATGATTGCGGGAGTGGTTATGCTCTCGGCTTTTACCTATGCCGCCGTCCAGGCTGTGCGCCATGGGACTAAAGACAAACCTCAAGAAAAGACCGAAAACGTCACAACCGTATCGGAGGAATCGGCCGAATCGGCATCACGCGTTGCAGTAGCCGATACAATAGCAGTCGTGGAGGAACCTGTGGTATTTGATAACCAGCCGCTCGGCCAGATGCTGGAAGGTATCGCTTCCCGCTATGGTAAGCAGGTCGAGTTCCGCAACGAGGATGCCCGTGACCTGCGCTTCTACTTTGAACTGCATCCGGGCGAGGAATTGAAGAGTGTCGTTGAGCGCCTGAACATGTTCGAGCGCGTGTCAGTCAGCATCGAGGGCAATACAATCGTGGTGGAATGATGGCAAGGCGCATGATTTATCTCGTGGCATGCTTGTGCATGGCCACGGCTGCCTTCGGGCAGCGGGTGACGCGGACATTCAATGACGTGTCGATGAGCGAGGCGCTCAAGTGGCTCAACGAGCGGAGTGGGGAATACAACATCAGTTTCCTGTATAATGAGTTGGAGGACTTCAGGGTGACGACGACGGTCAAGAACAAGTCGGTGCCCGATGCCATCCAGCAGTTGATCGGTTTCTATCCCATCAAGATGACCGTTCAGGGCAAGGACATCGCTGTGGAATGCCCCTTGCGGGAAGCGACGCGCTACAAGGGCACCGTCCTCGACGAGACGGGCCAGCCGTTGCCCTACGCCAACGTGGCCCTGCTCTCACCACGCGACTCGACGGTGATCACGGGTGGCGTGACCAACGAGAGCGGCCTGTTCGTCATCCCCTGTGACCAAAGCGGCGTACTCGCCCGCATCACCTACGTGGGCTACCGCCCCGTCTATCGCCATTGCAAGACCGCCCACCTGGGCACCATCAAAATGCAACCCGATAAATATGCTCTCGACGGCGTAACCGTCAAGGGCGAACGCCCCCAGTACCAGATGACCACTGGCGGCATGACGGTCAATGTTACGGGCACGGTGCTCAGCGACATGGGTACGGGTATTGACGTGCTGGGGCAGTTGCCCCGTATCGATGTCAAGGGCGACGGCCAAGTGAGCATTTTTGGCAGTGGTACACCGCTCATCTACATCAATAACCGCCCGATTCAGAGCAATACCGAGTTGTCGCGCCTCAAGTCAAGTGACATCAAGTCTATCGACGTGATTACAAGCCCAGGTGCCCGATACAAAAAGAATGTGTCGTCGGTCATCCGCATCTACACGGTCAAGCCTCAGGGCGACGGTTTTAGTATCAGCACCATTACCAACGTGCGCAACAACCACGAGTGGGGCGGATATCAGGACATTAACGTGAAATACCGCACCCACGGCCTGGAACTGTTTGCCGAGGGTTACTGGCGTAGCGCATGGATGGGTGAGGACAATGACATTAATAATGACTTATTCTTGGAGGATGGCACAGTGCATGTCGATCAGACGGGTGACACCAAGTACCGCAGCAAGTCGCATTATGAGCAAGTAGGCCTCAATTACGATATCAACGACAACCATTCGCTGGGCGCATCTTACACCTTGAGCGGTGTCAATATCAAGAACAGCAGCGTCATCGGTGAGCAACAAATATGGAACAACGGTGTGCTTGAGGGCAGCGTATGGTATGATGCCCTCGTCAATCGTAAACAAAATCCGTTGCACGATGTCAATATGTATTATGTGGGCAAGGTGGGCCAGCTGTCGATTGACTTTAACGGCACGTGGTATTGTCGCAATGAACGCAATACTGATGAACGCACTGAATTAAGTGATGAACTTGATGACCGCCATGTGCTCACTCAGAGCCGCCAGCGTAACCAGATGACCGCCGGCAAACTCATCCTGAGTCACCCCCTGTGGAAAGGTACCGCCAGCATCGGCACTGAGTTGACCTTTACCCGCACCGACGGCACCTATTCCAACGACGACCAGTCCCATTTGTCATCCGACACGCGCATCCGCGAGAATAACAGTGCGGGCTTTGCCGAGTATGACTTCACCCTGGGCAATTTCACTTTCGGCGCCGGACTGCGCTTTGAGCACATCAACTCCGACTACTATTCGTCAGGCATCCGTGAGGAGGAACCCAGCCGCACCTATAATGACTGGTTCCCCAATGCCTCCGTTGCCTGGAAGAAGGACAAGTGGAACTGGCAACTGAATTACAGCCGCCGCATCAATCGTCCCAGCTATTTCCAGCTGCGCAATTTCATCCAGTACGATAACCGTTACACCTACGAGGGTGGTAATCCACTGTTACGCCCGCAGCTGAACCACCGCTTGGAACTGTCGGCCATCTACTCGTGGCTGAGTCTGCAAGTGCGCTACACCTACAGCCAGAGCACCATGTGCTGGGTGCCTGTGCTGGAGCCGGACAAGCGCTATATCTTGCTGTGTACTCGCAACTATGGCGATGCCCAGCGCTTGTTTGCCTCGCTGGTAGCTGCACCGCGCTTCGGTGTTTATCGCCCAACGGTTACGTTGAGTTTCAATAAGGTCTTCTTTGATGCCGAGCAGTATGGCTCTCGTTTGACCCATCACAAGCCACTGTGGAGATTTGAACTGAGGAATACCTTTGTCCTTCCTCATTCCTGGACGGCAGTGCTGGGTGTGCGCTTCGCAAGTGATGCCGATGACGAGTTCCAGAGCGTCAAGCACTATTGGACCGTCGGAGCCCGCATCAACAAATCCTTCTTCAACAAGGCGCTGCTGGTCAACCTCTATGCCGACGATATCTTCAGGACCAGCCAGGAGCGGTGGACCACCTACGGCATCGGCACCAACATCACCAAGGATTGCTACAACTTTGACCGCACCATCGGCATGACCGTGACCTATAAATTCAACGTCACCCGTAGCAAGTACAAGGGCACTGGCGCCGGCAACGACGAGAAATCCCGCCTGTAATCAATGTTATGCAGGTAATAGCTTCAACATATCACCCAATGCAATCCACCCTCTCACCAGCGACAGCGAGAGGGTGGAAGATGGACTATTCATTTGCGCATCAATTTGATGTACCACTCTTCATCGGGAGAGTGTCCCCAGAATACTTTGCCATCACCTCCGAGGTCCCATTGGTTTGTTACTTGAATCAAGAGGGACGGCAAGCGATCATAATTACTGGTTTTGATCATCATTCGTTCCTTGCAACGGAACTTGCGATGGCAAAACTGTTTCCCGCGTTTTTGAGACTTACAGCAACAAAAAGTGCTGACAGGAGTCTTTTTTCTGCTTCTGCTCATTATACCTGTAATGTTATGAGTGGGCATGGCTATTGCCTATTGTGCCACTCCGTTAAACATTACGAGGCTATGGTGAGGAATAAATCCCCGTATAATTGTACTTGTTTCATATTCTTGTTTGCCGTAATAAGATATTGGTCAAGACTTCAAGTGCTGTTTTTCTGTATATATTTCTTCGGCTTCTTTTTGCCGCCTTGCCTTGATTTCACGGCCGCGAGCCAGCAACGCAAGGATATCCTCACGTGTGAATTTTCTTATAGGTTCTTTTCCATTCATATCTCGCCCTTTTATGGTTTATTTGTTGCAAAGTTAGCATTCTATTTCTGATTCTGCAAATATTATTCCAATAAATGGCAAGATTGGGCTGGTGAAAGAATTGAAAAAGTGACGGTCGCGGGTGAATGCACCTGCGACCGTCTAGAGGTTTTTTCTGGGTGTTATAATGATTGTTTTTTCAAACAACTGGAACAACATTCAAACAACTAGAACAACAAATAAAAGTTGTAGTGGTTGTGTTAATAGTTGTTTGGGTTGTTTGATGAGCTTCACTTGATGATTCCCATCTGCTTGCCGATCTTGATAAAGGCGTTGATGCACTTGTCGAGGTGCTCACGCTCGTGACCGGCCGATACCTGCACGCGGATGCGGGCCTGGCCCTTGGGCACAACGGGATAGTAGAAACCGGTAACGTAGATGCCTTCCTTCTGCAGCTCGGCAGCGAAGTCCTGCGACAGCTTGGCGTCGTAGAGCATCACGGCGCAGATGGCGCTCTGCGTCGGCTTGATGTCAAAGCCGGCAGCGATCATCTTGTCGCGGAAGTAGTTCACGTTGTCCACCAGCTTGTCGTGCAGGGCGTTGCTCTCCTTGAGCATCTTGAACATCTCGATGCTGGCACCCACGATGCCGGGAGCGATGCTGTTGCTGAACAGGTAGGGACGTGAGCGCTGACGCAGCATGTCGATGATCTCCTTGCGACCGGTGGTGAAACCGCCCATGGCACCGCCAAATGCCTTGCCCAGCGTGCCGGTGAACACGTCGATGCGGCCATACAGGTTGAACTGCTCGGCTACACCGTGGCCAGTCGGGCCAACGACACCTGCCGAGTGCGACTCATCGACCATGACCATGGCGTCATACTTCTCGGCCAGGTCACAGATCTTGTCCATGGGAGCCACGTTGCCGTCCATCGAGAACACGCCGTCGGTGGCGATGATGCGGAAGCGCTGCTCCTGAGCCTGCTTCAAGCACTCCTCGAGTTCGGCCATGTCGGCGTTGGCATAGCGGTAGCGTTTGGCCTTGCACAGGCGCACACCGTCGATGATCGAAGCGTGGTTCAGCGAGTCGCTGATGATGGCGTCCTCGTCGGTCAACAGGGCCTCGAACAGACCGCCGTTGGCGTCAAAGCATGAACCGTACAGGATGGCGTCCTCGGTGTGGAAATAGTCGGCGATAGCGGCCTCAAGTTCCTTGTGGATATCGCTGGTACCGCAGATGAAGCGAACCGACGACATGCCGTAGCCGTGGTGAGACATGGTCTCGGTAGCGGCCTTGATCAAGCGGCTGTTGTCGCTCAGGCCCAGATAGTTGTTGGCACAGAAATTCAGCACCTCGTCATTGGGCTTCACGCGGATGTCGGCGCGCTGCGGGGTGGTAATGATGCGTTCGTTCTTGTACAAACCGGCAGCCTGGATGTCGGCGAGCTCCTTCTGGAGATGTTCCTGGAATTTTCCAAACATGATAAAAAATCTATTTTAAAAGGTTTGACATTAATAGTATATTCTAATTGCCCGCAAAGATAGTGCAAGCCGAGAGAAAAAACAAGAATTAATTTTGCTTTTTCGCCAACTAGTGACTAGTTAGGCTTTAGCGCTTAGCGGTAGCCAACTAAGGACTAGTCATTATCAGCACTGGCCGAAACGCGCCCCTGGCGCAACGGAGTGAACGACTCCTGATGCTCGGTGTTGTGCTCCACTAGCGCTTCCTGCTGGTTGGTACGGTTGCGGCGCTTGCGGTGGTACCAGCGCGAGCTGCCCGTGTCAATTTTTGAGAAGTTTGATGCGGTTGACCTAAAAAACAATAGAATTTAACAGTTTCCTTGGATTATTTTATGTAACTTTGGGCCAATTCATGGAGCAGGGTCACAGCGGTGACCATTCTTCTCCATGGATAACGTAGTATGGAAAGCGTTTATTGACACGCTTTGTCCTTTGGCTTCCAGATGTCAATGGGACGAGCATGAAATAAGGCCTCTCACGCTTTTCTTGTTATACCAACAAAACCGCCGCAGCCCTAGAGAGTCAGCCTGCCGGCAAACTAAAAACATTGTATTTATGAGAGTCAATACTTTTGTAAAGTCAAATTTAAAAACGCTGTTACTCCTACTTTGCATTCTATCAACAGCCTCCCCTATCAATGCGGCTGTAACTTATGACCCCGTGATAATCGATAGTGTAATCTACATCATTCCTAGTGATGTTGATTGGTCACCGGGGTTGTCAGGCCGCTACAGATCATATGCTGCAGCTATGGGCGTAGTTGATGGATTCATAGGTCATGCAGAGATTCAATCGTCAGTGACATTCACAGGCAATGATGGCCGCAAGGTTACAATGACAGTGGAATCAATTGGATATACAGCTTTGTATGACGGATGGAATGAAGGAATCTCGGGAAAGCCAGGATTTGTTAATTGTCCTGGGTTGACCAGTTTTTCTATCCCCAATACAGTTACTAGGATTTATGGATTCTTCGATTGTCCTGGGCTGACCAGTATCCACATCCCGAGTCAGGTTCGCATTTTGGGTAATACCGATTCAGACCCTTGGGGATTCTTTATATCTCAAAGGCCTTTTCAAGGGTGTATCAATATTGAAAGGATTACGGTGGATGATGATAATCCTAACTTTGATTCACGGGACGATTGTAATGCGATTATTCAAACATGGTCAAATGAATTGATTGTTGGATGTAAGAACACTATAATTCCAAGCACAGTAGAGAGCATATCAATTGATGCTTTTTCAAGTTCTATTTGGTCTAGTGCTGAGTTACATACATGCGGCATTAAGGAAATTCACATTCCAAAAAACATGATCACCATCGAGAAGACAGCATGTGAAGCCGTTTGGGTAGATTCAGGTTATGGTTATAACCTTTTCAGATTCTGTGATAGCTTGTCCGTTATCACAGTCGATAGAGACAATCCAGTTTATGATTCACGTGATAATTGCAATGCCCTCATTGAAACCGAAACAAACACATTAATTGCTGGATGTAACAATACTATCATCCCCAATACAATCAAAAGGATTAATACTGGGGCATTTTTGGGCAGTGGCATTAGAAGCATCATTATTCCAGAATCTGTCACATCTATCGGAATAAACGTTTTTGGATTATGCGATAACCTTGAATCAATTACCTGTAAGGGAATAACTCCGCCTGAAGCAGACGGTGGACTTTTTTCTTATACTTTTGATGATTCTTACTATGAAAGTGTTACGCTCTATGTTCCACAAAGTGCCATCAATAACTATCGTGAAGATGAAGAGTGGGGCAAGTTCCATCATATTAAAGGCATCAATAACGGCAGCGAGTGTGATGTAAATGGTGATGGCGAAGTCAACATCGCCGACTTGAACAGAATCATCCATATAATTTGCACTGGACATGCATACTTGATAAACTATGACGTGAATAGTGACGGCGAGGTCAATATTGCCGATGCCAACACCATTATCGATTTCATCTTACACTATTAAACGACAAATAAAGAGCAACGGAATGGTCCGAAACGAACTTGCCCATCACGGCAAACTCTGTATAATCGGACCATTCCGTTGTTTTTCTAGCGTCCTCAGTCGTTAGTCGTTGTCGGCGCTGGAGAGAACACGGCCCTGGCGCAAGGGGGTGTAAGTTTGCGGGTAGTCTTGGGCCGGCTCCTGCTGGACGGTGGGCTGCTCGGTGCGGTTGCGGCGCTTGCGGTGATGCCAGCGGGAACTGGGCTGTTCCTGATCTTCGGCCTCCACTTGCTCGGTGGGTTTGCTGCCGTCAAGGCGTACTCCGCCATCGAGCGCGTAGAGTTCATATTGCTCGATGATGGTGATGAGTTTATCGGGGTAGTCCTTGTCCTCGGCATAACCGCAATCTCGCAAGCCCTGAGCCCAACTGCGATAGTCGGTGACGTCAAGTTCATAGAGCACGCTGTAGCGCGGCCCCTTGAGGAACTTGGCGTGGTCGAGGAACGAGTCCTCGGGCTGGCCATACTTGCGGTAACCCACTTGCTTGAGCGAGTCGCAGCGGCCATAGACCTCGCCTTTCCAGTGATAGGCCTTGATGCCGAAGTGGTTGTTGGCTTCCTGGGCCATCTTGCTCTGACCGACGCTGCTCTCGAGAAGCCCCTGGGCCAGTGTGATGCTGGCAGGCACTCCAAATTCCTTCTCGTGCTGCAGGGCTACCGTCTTGTAGCGCTCGATGTAGTCCAGATATCGTTGATGCTTGGTTTGGGCAGGTGCCGATAGGGCACAAAAAAAGACAAAAATCAAGCAAAAATTGTAAATTTGCTTGTTTATCGGGAAAAAAACTATAATTTTGCGTTCGAAGTTAAAACTCATAATTATTTATGACCGAAAAGAAAATCACGACAAAGATAAGGGTTTATTCTTATAATGAACTCACCGAAGAGCAAAAAAAATTGGTAGACCTTGCTCGGGAGGCCACAAAGAACTCCTATTCACCCTACAGCCAATTCAAGGTTGGAGCAGCCCTGGAGCTTGATAACGGCGAGGTGTTTATTGGTGCTAATCAGGAGAATGCGGCCTTTGCAGGCATCTGCGGCGAGCGCTCGGCGCTCTATGCCGCCGGCGCCAAGTATCCCGGTGTGCCCGTCAAGGCTGTCGCCATCACTTCCTTTACCCACGACATGTTTGTCGAGGAGCCGACGGCCCCATGTGGCGTGTGTCGCCAGGCTTTCCTGGAGTTTGAGAAGAACGGTCATCCCATCGAGCTGATCCTGGCTGGTCGCGAGAAGATCTATGTGATCGACAGTTTCAAGGATACGATGCCGTTGTCTTTTACCGAGTTCTGACCTCTTATCCGGTTAACGCATCACCCGCACACCTTCTGTTGAAAAGCAACGGACGGTTTGCGGGCTTGTTTTTATAACAGGCTCATTTAGAGTGCTTAGCGATAACCCGACCCGATTGAAAAGTAGGGGCGGAATCGTTAACGGAATATAAAAGCAATTTTGTGCCCAGGCCGATGCAAATGTAACTCCTCCACATTGGTGTGTCAATGCTAAAAAGCTAATGACGCGGTTTTTCTCTATTCTCTAAAAAAATATTATCTTTGCAAGTTGGAATCAAGAAAACCTAACCAAAACGACATAATGGATAAAAAACTAGACAAGAAATTGATCGGGTCGTTGTCGCTTGCCGACGTGATCCACTTTGCGATAGCGGTGGTCGCATTTGCCGCCATATCGTGGATTTACTTCTATCCCAACGACGTGAACGGAGACGTGCTGCAACAGCACGACGTCATGCAGGGTGCTGCCAATGGGCAGGAAACCATCGCCATGGAGCAGCAAACAGGTGAGAAGTCGTGGTGGACCAACTCGCTGTTTGGCGGAATGCCCACGTTCCAGATTGCCCCTTCCTATGAGGGCACTACCTACCTGAATCCCGCATCGGCCCTGTATCGCCTGTATTTCCCCACGCCCGTGAGCTGGATATTTGTGCTGATGCTGGGCTTCTTCATCCTGATGCTGGCCTTCAAGGTAAAGTGGTACTATGCTGTGCTGGGTGCCATCGGCTATGCCTTCTCGAGCTATTTCTTTATCCTGATGGGCGCTGGCCACATCTGGAAGCTGATGGTGCTCGCCTATATCCCGCCCACGCTAGCCGGAATCGTGTGGTGCTATCGCGGGGAGTACCTGGGCGGTGCCGCCGTGGCCGCGTTGTTTGCCGCGTTGCAGCTTGCCAGCAACCACGTGCAGATGACCTATTACTCGATGTTCATCATCGTGGCACTGGTCATCGCCTATCTGGTCAAGGCCATCAAGGACAAGCAGGTGGGCCGCTGGTGCATCGCCACCGCATCGCTGGCGGTAGCGGCTGGGCTGGCATTGCTGGCCAACTCGCCCAACCTGTACCTTACCTATAAGTACTCCCAGGAGACCATGCGCGGTGGCCACAGTGAACTCACGCCTAAGGGCGAGGATGCCGTGGCTGCCCAGTCCACCGAGGGCGGCCTGGACAAGGACTACATCACCCAGTGGAGCTATGGAAAGGACGAGACATTCACCCTGCTCATGCCCAACGTCAAGGGCGGCGCGACCATCAAGCCCGAACATGGCGATAACCGCATGCTCACATTGAGCGATACCGACAAGGCCGAGAAAATGGTCAATACCGGCGAGATGAGCCAGCAGGATTACCAGATCCTGAGCCAGTTCCCGCAATACTTTGGCGATCAGCCCATGACTAACGGTCCGGTATATGTCGGCGCGCTCATCTGTGCCCTGTTCCTGCTGGGCTGCCTGATTGTCAAGGGTCCCGTGAAGTGGGCTCTGCTCATTGTCACCATCATCTCGATCCTGCTCTCGTGGGGTCACAACATGATGTGGCTCACGGACTGGATGATTGACCATTTCCCGATGTACAACAAATTCCGCACCGTGGCGTCGATACTCGTTATTGCCGAGATTGCGATGCCCGTGCTCGCGGTCCTGGGCCTGCATGAGTTGTTCAAGGACGCTGATGGCTGGCGCAAGCACAAAGTGCCATTAATGGTATCGTTTGGCTTGTGTGCTGCCATCTGCTTGTTGACGGCGCTGGTTCCCGGCATATTCGGACATTTCTCGGCGATGGAGCAGGAGCAGCTCGTGGCATCGGGCCAAATCCAGCAATTTCCCAGTGTGGATACCGCCATCGCCGCCGTTCGTGGCGCGCTGGTGAGCGGTGACGCTTGGCGCAGCCTGGGCATTATTGTGTTAGGCTTAGTTGCCATCATGGCCTGTCTCAAGGGTAAAGTCAACGAGCTGACGGCAACGCTCATCATCGCTGGCATCGTGCTCGTGGACATGTATGCCGTGAACAAGCGCTACATCAATGCCGACACATTTACCTCGCGCCTTGATGTGGCCGAGCAGTCGTTTGAGCCCCGTCCCGCCGACAGCCAGATCCTGCAAGACAAGGACATGAACTACCGTGTGATGGACGTGCAACACTTTGGCGAGGCGATGCCCAGCTACTTCCACAAGGCCATCGGCGGCTATCATGCCGCAAAGCTCTCGCGCTACAACGACCTGATTAACAATCAGATCGCCAAGAATAACATGCAGGTGCTGAATATGCTCAATGCCCGCTACTTTATCATTGACGACCAGACGGTGCAGCGCAACCCCGATGCGCTGGGCAACGCGTGGTTTGTTGACTCGTTGACCTATGTTGACAATGCCGACAAGGAGATGGCCTTCCTGGACAACTTCAACCCCGCTACCAGTGCCGTTGCCGACGCCAAGTTCAAGCAGCAGCTGGGCCAGGCGCGGACGATGCAACCGGGCGACACGATCTACGAGACCAGCTATGCCCCCAACCACTTGACCTACAAGAGTCACAGCGCCGCTGGCGGCTTGGCCGTCTTCAGCGAGATCTATTTCCCCTGGGGTTGGAAGGTGAGCGTCGATGGCAAGCCCGTGGAGATGGGGCGCGTGAACTATGTGCTGCGCGCGCTGCAACTGCCGGCGGGTGACCACGAGATCGACTTCAAGTTTGACCCCGACGAGGTGGGCACGACCCAGACGTGGGCCAAGGCAGCCGTCGTCGCCATCTACCTGTTGCTGCTTGTAGCGTTGAACTATGCCCTGTTTGGCGGCAAGTTCCGCAGGAGGGAAGAAGAACCTAAAGCCTAAGCCTCTAAATGTCGAGGAATAGATACTTGACAGCCTGGAGCCGCTACCATCACAGTAGCGGCTTCGGCATACATTCACCCTTTGCCTACCGGTTTGTTCGCCACGTGTGGCGCCAGCCATTGCATTACTATGCCTATGAGGGCCTGCACCAGCTCCTCGGGACGATTAAGTCGGGCACATCACGAGCGCAGCGCCGCTCGATGGATCTTATCGTCGAGCGCGAGGCGCGGCTGTTGTTCAGGGTCACCAATTTCTTCAACCCGAGGCATATCCTTCAGGTAGGAGCCGCCACTGGCGTTGAGAGTGTTGCCATGCTCGAGGTGAGCCGTGAGAGTCGCCTGTACCTGCTTGACCCGCAGTTGGAGCAAAAGGCTCTTGCCGTGAGGGTGCTGCAGAGCCAGCTCGACCGCGTGGAGTGCTATGATGACAGTCATGTGGCGGTGGACGAGTTCCTGGCCGCGTCGAGCTGCCACGATGGTGGCGCTATGGTCCTGATCAATGTGCCCATCGATCCCGAGTTGCTGTATCGGTTGGTCGATGGGAGCGCGGCGGTGGTGATGCGCAATCTGGGCCGTGACCGGGCCATGCTGCACTTGTTTGAGACCTGTTGTGACCACATGGCAATGGGTCAGACCTATAGCAACGGCAAGATAGCTATCCTCGTTGCCAATAGCAAATTGCAACGCGAACACTTCGACCTGTGGCTATAAGTATAAGCATGTCATGAGAAGCCTCCCGGCATGATGGGTCAACTGCTAGATTGTATCTAAAATTTTTGATTTTTATTTTTTATTACTATCTTTGCCCACTAGAAACCATAATAAACTTTTTAAATCAATTACATTATGAAGAAATTTAGCTCTTTTTTAATCGTATTATTGTTGATGTTGGCCTCTTTTACGGCTGGCATGGAGTATCCTCGTGGAGATGTGAGTCAAGATGGTCAAGTTAACATCAATGATGTGACCTGCTTAATCGATTATTTATTGACTGGGACATGGCCCGAAGATACGGTAACTCCTATCGTCGAAGGGGAGTATGTTGACTTGGGCTTACCCAGCGGCACGTTGTGGGCTACGTGCAACATCGGCGCCAACGCTCCCGAGGAATATGGCGATTACTTCGCCTGGGGCGAGACCGAGCCCAAGGATTATTATCACTCGAACACTTACAAGTGGTTCGTCGAGGGTAGCGGCATCGACTACTGGATAACGAAATATTGCAACGATAGCACCGAAGGTTATAACGGCTTTGTCGATAACAAGATGGAACTAGACCCCGAGGACGATGCCGCCTACGTCAACTGGGGTCCCTCATGGCGCATGCCGACCAAGGAACAACAGGATGAATTGAGGGAGAGTTGCACCTGGAACTGGACGACTCTTAACGGCGTGAACGGATGCCAGGTCACTGGTCCCAATGGGAACACCATATTCTTGCCCGCCGCTGGTTTCCGCAAAGCCGACTTACTAACTTCCGATGGCACGAACGGCTACTATTGGTCGCGGACGCTCTACCCCTATACCTCGTTCGGCGCCTACTACCTCCGTTGCTTTCCTTCGAACATAGGCTGGGATTACACCCGTCGCAGCACCGGCTTCACTGTCCGTGCTGTTCGCAATGTTGAGAATTAGTACCATCTTCCCGACTAACTCGCTCTGCATCGGTGTGCGAGTGCAATGAGAGGGACTGTGTCATAGATTTCTTCGCTTGTTTTTTCTCGGCCGTTAGGCCGTGAAAACTTGCCACAAGGCAGTGGGTCAGACCTATAGCAACGGCTAGATAGCAATTCTCGTCTACAATAGCAAATTGCAACGCGAACACTTCGACCTGTGGCTATAAGTATAAGCATGTCATGAGAAGCCTCCCGGCATGATGGGTCAACTGCTGTATCGTTCCCAAAGTTTTTTTACTGATAAAAGTCAAACCGCCTGAGCCTCAGTTGGCCCAGGCGGTTTGGTTATCATGTGGCACCGATTGGTGCAATGCGTTGTCTAGCTTACTTAGCGGGACGAGGCATTACGGGACGGGTGCGGTTTATGGGCTGGCTGTCGTCAACGCCCAGGGTCTCGATGTCAAAAATCAGGGTCTCGTTGGGCTCGATGCTGCGATTGCCCTGGGGACCATAGGCCAGTTCGCCGGGGATGACAACGGTCACCTTGCTGCCGGGCTTCATGAGCTGGATCATCTCGGAGAAGCCGGGGATGACCTGCTTGAGGTTGAAGGGCACAGGATTCTCACCGCTCTTGTCAAACTCCTCGCCGTTGATGTGACGGCCGACGTAGTTGACCTTAACGACGTCGCTGTCGCTGAAGTTCTTGCCCTGACCGGCTGCGATCACCTTGTAAGCGATACCGCTCTTGGTGAAGGTGTAGGATTTGTCGTTTTTGAGCTTAGCCATGTACTCCTCACCGGCCTTCTTGTTGGCGATGGCCTTGGGGGACTGCTCCATAGCCTTGTTGAGCAGGGGCTCAATCTTGCTCTGCAGGGCCATCATCTCTTCCTGGCCCATGGGAGTAGTCTTCATGATAGCTTCACGCAGGTGCTGCATGAACAAGCTCTTGTTGATGGGCATACCACACTGCTGCTCGATGCCAGCATAGAGCTGTGCGATCTGCATACCCATCTGCAGACCAGCCTGGAAATTCTTGCTGGTGTCGGCGTTGGCGATGAACTCCATGCCCTTGAGCGCCTGCTCGATGTTCATGGTCGAGTCCATGCTGCGCAACTGCTGGCCCATACCGGCGCCGTAGAGGTCACCAAATGCCATGCTCAACGAGTCCATAGCCTCGCTGCTGCCGCTTGCACCCTTGCTGTTGCAGCCTACAAAACCAACGGTCAACAGACCTGCTGCTGCAAATGCTAAAATCTTCTTCATAATAATAAAACTAGTTTTTTTTAATGAATTGAATGTTGATATGAAAATGTTTTTAATTCTTCTTTTCTACCTTAATCAACTCGACGTCAAAGATGAGCGTTGAGTTGGGGAGAATCTGGTTGCCGGCACCCTTGGAGCCATAAGCGAGCTCGCTGGGGATGAACAGGCGGTACTGTGAGCCCTCGCTCATGAGTTGCAGGCCCTCGGTCCACCCTGGGATCACCTGGTCGAGCGGGAATGAGGCGGGTTCGCCGCGCTCGACGCTGCTGTCAAACACGGTGCCGTCGAGCAACTTGCCGGTGTAGTGCACGGTTACCACGTCGGTGGGACCGGGCTTGGCGCCGTTGCCTTCTTTCAATACCATGTATTGGAGGCCGCTGCTGGTCTGCACGACGCTGTCATTCTTGGCATTCTGCTCCATGAACTCACGGCCGATGGTCTTGTTGTCCTTGATCTGCTGGCCGTAGTCGGGGATGGAGTCGGTGGCGTTGTCGCTGCTCGATGAACTGTTGCCCGTGCAACTTGCCATGCCCATCAAGAGCAATGATGTCATGGCGATGGCTAGATACTTCTTCATGTGTCGGTTGATTGATGATGAAGGGAGAAAACGATAGGTTATTTCTTCTCGACCTTGATCAACTGGACGTCAAAGATGAGCGTCGAGTTGGGTTGGATGGGTCCGGTGCCGTGGGGGCCATAGGCGAGGTTGGAGGGGATGAACAGCCTGTAGGCCGCTCCCTCGCGCATCAGTTGCAGACCCTCGACCCAGCCGGGGATGACCTGGCCGACTGCAAATGTGGCGGGCTCGCCGCGCTCGACGCTGCTGTCAAACACGGTGCCGTCGATCAACTTGCCGGTGTAGTGAACAGTCACCACATCGTTGGGGCCGGGTTGCAGGCCGTCGCCTTCCTTGACCACCTGGTACTGGAGTCCGCTGGCGGTTACTTGCACGCCGTCGGCAGTCTTGTTTTTCTCGAGGAACTCACGGCCGAGTCGCTCGTTGAGCTCGGCGCCTTCTTTCTCGAGATTGGTAAAGAAATCGGTAACAATCTGCTTGGCCTCGTCAAAGGTCATCTTCTGCTCAGCGCCTTCAAAGATGGCCCTAAGTCCGTCGGCAAAATCGTTGATATCCAGTTTCTTGATGCCAGAGCCGATGAAGTTGCCTCCCATGCTCAGGCCTAATGCATAACTCAATTTATCCATCGAAATTATATTCTTTTTTAAAAATCGGTGCAAAGATAATGATTTATGTGATTAGGGTGTATGATTTTAGAAAAAAATTACTATTTTTGCTTGCACAATGAGGTGAAAAGATACGATTATCAACACAATAATAGACCAATGACTATGAGCATGAAGAAATTAGTGATTTCATCGGGTGCTGGCATCAGTGCCGAGAGCGGCATCAAGACCTTTCGTGATGCTGATGGATTGTGGGAAAACTATCCCGTGATGGACGTGGCGAGCCATGAGGGTTTCCTGCGCAACCCTGCGCTCATCCACAAGTTCTACAACGAGCGTCGCGAGCAGCTCATCGGTGCTCAGCCCAATGCCGCCCATCTGGGGCTGGTGGAGCTCGAGAAGGATTATGACGTGCGTGTCATTACCCAGAACGTCGATGACCTGCATGAACGTGCCGGCAGCAGCAGCGTGCTGCACCTGCACGGCGAGTTGATGAAGGTGCGTTCCTTGAGGCGTGAGGACCGCTTGTACACCTTGCCCTGTGACCAGTTGACAGACAAGGGCCTGGTGACGAGTGTGGACACGCGCGACCCCTACGGCGACCCGGTGAGACCCCATATCGTGTTCTTTGGCGAGGCGGTACCCAACATGGAGGCTGCTGCCCAGCTGGCGCATGATGCCGACATCTTTGTTGTCATCGGCACCTCACTGGTGGTTTATCCTGCCGCAGCGCTCATCCAGTATGTGCGCCGGGGCGTTCCCATCTATTACATTGATCCCAACCCGGCAGCCGTCCCCGACTGGGTAACCGTCATCAAGAAGCCTGCCACCCAGGGCGTCGCCGACCTGATTGCCTTGCTGCGGCAGTAAAAAAAATGTCGAGGAGATGTGTCACAACACAGATGACACATCTCCTTGACAGTTAATACTGTAATGCGGTTCAGTCCTTGAACTTGATGACCGTGTCCTCGCCGGCCCTTATCTCGACGATGTCTTGATAGAGGAGCCGTTCGTTTTTTTGCCTGATCATCACTTGGCGGGTTCCCTGCTGGGCTCCGTATTTAGTGCCCTTGACTTGGCCGCCAACAATCTGGGCTGTAGATGCAAGAAAGGTCTTGTCCAGCCCCGAAATGTTGACCCACAGGTCGTCATATTGCTTTCCCGACTCGCTGATGAATACCAGGTAACCGAAGGTGTCACGGCTCTGATAGTCCTTGGCGATCTTGTAGCCCGTGCCACCGCACCCACTCAAGCCCAGTAGTGCGATACAAGCCAGCAAGCAGGGTAATAACTTCTTAATCGTTGGCCGGGGCATGTTACTTGTTGAGGCCGAACTTGATGCGCAGCTTCTCAATCATGTCCTGGGTCATGGCATCGAGGTCATACTCGGGCTTCCAGTCCCACTCGACGCGTGCACAGGTGTCGTCCAGCTTGTTGGGCCAGCTGTCGGCGATGCCTTGACGCAAGGGATCAACATCATATTCCATCTCAAACTCGGGGATGTACTCCTTGATCTTGTGATAGATGACCTCGGGGTCGAAGCTCATCGAGGCGATGTTGAACGAGTTGCGGTGTACCAAGCGCGACGGGTCGGCCTCCATGATCTCGATGGCGGCGCGCAGGGCGTCGGGCATGTACATCATGTCCATGAGCGTGCCAGCGGCGATGGGGCAGATGAACTTCTTGCCCTGAACGGCGCTGTAGTAGATGTCCACGGCATAGTCGGTGGTGCCGCCGCCCGGAGGAGTGACGTAGCTGATCAGGCCCGGGAAGCGCACCGAACGGGTGTCCACGCCGAACTTGAGGGCGTAATAGTTGCTCAGGAGCTCACCGGTGACCTTGGTTACGCCGTACATCGTGCGGGGTTGCTGGATGGTGTCCTGGGGCGTGCCGTCCTTGGGCGCGTTGGGGCCAAATGAGCCAATGCTGCTGGGGGTGAACACG
Organism: uncultured Prevotellaceae bacterium; assembly: GCA_946406035.1. GTDB lineage: Bacteria > Bacteroidota > Bacteroidia > Bacteroidales > Muribaculaceae > Sodaliphilus. The sequence goes on along the minus strand of CAMJJG010000022.1, from coordinate 22,209 downwards.
GCGCAATGTTTCTCGCGGGAAACCTCGAGCACGTTCATCAATCCGTCGATGCCGATGTGCCAGGCCAGTTGGGGCTTGTTCTCGGCAACGGCGCTCAACAGGGCTGCCAGGTTATAGATGGTATCAATATTGTACTTGTCAACGACGGCGCCAATCTGCTGAGCGTTAGTGATATCAACGATTTCTGATGGGCCGCTCTCGAGCAACTCGCCCTTGGGCTCGGCTCCAGGAATGTAGCCGGCCACAACGTTACCCGTGTAGATGCCTCTCAACTTCATTGTCAGCTCCGAGCCGATTTGTCCCGTTGAACCGATGATCAAGATATTTTTCATTTCAGTACTCTAAAAATTAAGTCAGGTTTATGTTTTGTAAAATGTGGCACAAAAATACTGCAAATCTCGATAATGTGCAATAATGACCCGAAGATTTTTTCTCGCGCCACAATTTGACGGCATTTTTTAGCTATCGACATGAGCCAGTGCCGAAGCACAGTGTCATGTCGATTCATGCTGGCTATTACCGCAATAGCCTCGAGCTGCACTATTTCATCTGGCGTCCACTTGCAGCCTCGTGCCATGGGAGGGGCGGCTATGCTTGTTTGCGATACTCTCTTGGCGTCAGTCCCGTTTGGGCCTTAAACATGCGGGTGAAGTGCTGAACGTACTGGAACCCCAGCTGATAGGCAATCTCGCTGATGCCTTGGTCGCTCTGGCGCAGCATGTGCTTGGAACGGTCGATGATGGCATTCTGGATGTGTCGCTGAGCGGTAATGCCTGTCTCTTTCTTGATCAGGTCGCCAAAGTAGCTTGCCGACAAGTGTGCCTGATCGGCAAAATAGGCTACCGAGGGAAAGCCGCTATGCTCTGTATGCCCGTTTGCAAAATAATCCCTCAGTTGGCGCTCAAATCGCGAGAACACCTCAGAGCATTGCTTGTGGCGCGTAATGAATTGGCGGTCGTAGTAGCGCATGCAGTAATCCAGCAGCAGTGAGATGCCGTCGGTAAGGAGGGTCTGGGAGTGGTGGTCAACAGGGTGCTCCAGCTCGGATGCTATCTGCTCGAGCATCATAGTGATGATGGCTCTCTCGCGCTCGCTCAGGTGCAAGGCTTCGCGCTGTCCGTAGTCCAGGAAAGTGTAATCATGAATCTTTCGGCCCAGAGCCGTGCCGTGAATCAGGTCGGGATGAAACAGCAGGCCGCGCGAAGGGGGCATGGGCAAGTTGTCTCTCCACTCGACGGTCACCGTTTGCCCTGGAGCAAAGGTCACTATGGTTCCCTCCTGGTAGTCATACTGCTCTCTGCCATAGCGTGCTGTGCAGCCCTCGCCATGCTTTAGGAAGAGGCCGTAGACGCTATAGTGCAGTGTGGCTCCGTTCATCCATTCGGGAGGAGTCGTGTGATCGATGACTGAAACCAATGGATGGAGCGTCTCCTTGCCGTACCACTTGTTGTACTTGTCGATGCTGTCGATGTGATATATCTGTGATTGTTTCATAGCGCAAAGGTAGAGATAAAATGCGAGAATTGAACGAGAATCAGCAATATTGGTAATTATTTCAATAATTTGTTTAAGTCGCTGTGGCTGAAATGAGAGTAATTTTGCATGGATATTAACAAATAAGAATTAATGCGAGATGAGACGGATTTTTTTTATTATGACGATGATGACGCTTAGTTGCATATCACTTGGTGCGGCTAGCGTGGACGAGGCCGGCAAGACGCTGGCGGTTTACTACAGTTACACGGGAAACAGCCGCGAGATTGTGGAATCGCTGAGCGACCAGATTGCTGTCGACGTGATGGAAATCGTGCCAGCCGAGAAGGGACTGCAGTACGATGCCAACAACTATGCTCTGGGTACCCAGCTGCTGAATGCCATCAATGCGGCCCCCGATTCCCCGGATAGTTATCCGGCCATCGACCCGGTGCCGATCACCGACCTTGGTGCCTATGATAACATCATCATTGTCACTCCGCTATGGTGGAGCCAGATGGCTGCTATCATGCAGACGTACCTCTTCAATTACGGCCCGCAGATGGCTGGGAAACATGTGGGACTGATTGTCTCCAGCCACTCGAGCAGCATCGCTGGAGTGGTAGCCAATGCCGAGCGGCTGGTACCTGGTGCCGTGTGGATGGGCGATGCGTTGTGGATCAGGGCCAGTAATCATGCCAACCGAGCCTCACTCATTCAGAACTGGATCGCTGGGCTCGATTTCGCACCCGCTCAGCAAGCGTCGGATAGGCTGTACATTACCATCGGAGGCGTGACGCAATCGGCCACGCTAGTCGATAACGCAGCCACGCGCCAACTGGTGGCCAGACTGCAAGAGGGCCCTGTCACGGTGACGCTCAATTCCAGCGGAGGATTTGAGATATGGGGGCCGTTAGGTTTCTCACTGCCCACGAGCAACGAGCAGGTTGATGCTCAGCCCGGCGACATTGTCCTGTACAATGGCAGTAACATTTGCCTCTTCTACGGGTCGAACACGTGGAGCTATACTCGCCTGGGCCATATCGACGGCTTGTCACAAGCCGAGTTGATGTCGTTTCTCAAGGCCGGTGAAAGCGGTATCACGGTCGAATTGTCGCTCACTGCTACCACAGCACCGGTAAATGGCGATATTAACGGCGATGGGGAAATAAACATCGCTGATGTGACCAGCTTGATAGACTTGCTGCTGAGTGATCAGGCCGTTCCATCCCAGGCCGATGTGAATGGTGATGGCGAAATGAATATTGCCGATGTCTCGAGTATCATCGATCTGATTCTAGGATAACTGGCTTGATGTTTTTTTTTCTCAATGCCCAAAACAATTAGAAGGATATGAAACACGTTTTATTCATGGCAGTACTCACGAGCTTCATGCTCGTGTCCTGTAATTATAACAACCTAACTAACGCAAACAAGACTATGACACTGCAATTAACTCAACAATGGGACAAGACGTTCCCCCAAAGTGATAAAGTGGATCACAAGAAGGTAACATTTAAGAACCGTTATGGCATTGAGCTCGCCGCCGACATGTATCTGCCCAAGGGCACGCAGGGCAGGCTTCCGGCTATTGCCGTGTGTGGCCCCTTTGGCGCTGTCAAGGAGCAGTGTAGCGGCCTTTATGCCCAGCATATGGCCGAGCGGGGGTTCATCACCTTGGCCTTTGATCCCTCGTTTACCGGCGAGAGCGGGGGAGAACCCCGCCGCATGGCCTCGCCCGACATCAACACCGAGGACTTCCTGGCCGCGGTCGACTACTTGTCGGTACAGGACAATGTTGACCCGCAACGCATTGGCATCATCGGCATCTGTGGATGGGGTGGCATGGCTGTGAATGCCGCTGCACTGGATCCGCGCATCCGCGCTACGGTGGCCTCAACGATGTATGACATGAGCCATGTGAATGCTTGTGGCTATTTTGACAGCGAGGACTCACCCGAGCAGCGCATGGAGAAGCGCAGGGCACTGGCCGAGCAGCGCACCCGGGACTTCGGTTCCGGCAGCTACAAGCGTGCTGGCGGTGTTGTCGATCCCCTGCCCGAGGATGCCCCATTCTTTGTGAAAGACTATTACGATTACTACAAGACCAAGCGTGGCTACCACGAGCGCAGTGGCAATAGTACCGATGGCTGGAACGTTACTGGTTGCCAGTCGTTCCTCAATCAGCCCATTCTCGCTTATGCCCACGAGATTGAGACACCGGTTCTGCTCATCCACGGCGAGAAAGCCCATAGCCGCTACTTCAGCGAGATGACTTTTGAGAAGATGACTGGGGTGAAGCCTGATGGCAAGAGCATGACCGTTGGCAACAAGGAATTGCTCATTATCGCTAATGCGGTTCACACCGACTTGTATGACGACAAGAATGGCAGGATCCCCTACGACAAGCTGGAAGAGTTCTTTAGGGTAAACCTGCGTTGATCAATAAAAAAGCTGAAAAAAAGCCCGCAAGGCATGGCCACGGTCAGCCCTGCGGGCTTTTTGCCACAATTTAAAAAACAAGAATCCTAAAAAAAGTGCAGGTATAGAAATCTATTGCGGGAAAATGATTATCTTTGCAGATTAGACCAACCGACCATTTTTGTAATCCAATGAGTGACAAGTATATCGTATCGGCGAGAAAGTATCGCCCCTCGACGTTTCGCAGCGTGGTGGGGCAGCAGTCATTGACCCACACCCTGAAGACAGCCATCGCCAGCGGCAGGCTGGCTCATGCCTACCTCTTTTGCGGTCCGCGAGGCGTGGGCAAGACGACCTGTGCCCGCATCTTTGCCAAAACCATCAACTGTGAGCATCCCACGCCCGAGGGCGAGGCCTGTAACGAGTGCCCGTCATGCAAGGCATTCAACGAGCAGCGTTCCTATAACATCAACGAGCTGGATGCCGCGTCAAACAACAGCGTGGACAACATCCGTGACTTGACCGAGCAGGTGCGCATACCGCCGCAAACGGGCCGTTACCGCGTCTTTATCATCGACGAGGTGCACATGCTCTCGCAGGCCGCCTTCAATGCCTTCCTCAAGACCCTTGAGGAACCGCCCGAGTATGCCATTTTTATCCTTGCCACCACCGAGAAGCAGAAGGTCATTCCCACGATCCTGTCGCGATGCCAGATCTATGACTTTGCCCGCATTACCGTGCCCGACATCGTGCAGCAGCTGCAATACGTCTGCGAGCAGGAAAATATCGAGGCCGAGCCTGCCGCGCTCAACGTCATCGCCCAGAAGGCCGACGGCGCCATGCGCGACGCGCTGTCCATCTTTGACCAGGTGGCCGCTTCGACCGAGGGGCACATTACCTATCAGAGCGCGCTCGATAACCTCAACGTGCTCGACTATGACTACTACTTCAGGCTTGTTGATGCATTCCTGGCCGGCGATGTCAACCAGTCATTGCTCATCTATAAGGACATTCGCGACAAGGGCTTTGACTCGCAGTTCTTTATCAACGGCCTGGCACAGCACCTGCGCGACCTGATGGTGGCCAGCACGCCCCAGACGCGCCAGCTGCTCGAGATGAACGATGAGGTGGCCCAACGCTATGGCGTGCAGAGCACCAAGCTGGCTCCTGCGTTCTATTACCGCGCCCTGGACCTGTGCAACAGCTGTGACTTGAACTACCGCAATGCCAGCAGCAAGCAACTGCTGGTGGAGTTGACATTGATCAAGCTGTGCCAGCTGGTGACACCGCAGCCGCAGCAGTCGGTGCAGCCCCCAATCCAGAAGATAGCGCCGCAGCCGGCGCCCCCACAGTCCCCGCAGCGCCCAGCGGCCCCGGCAACGCCGCAGCAACCAGCCCCATCGCCCAGAGCCGAACAACCCCCGCATCCCGCCCAGCCCGCGCCCTCGCATCCCCAACCCGCCGCCCCGGCTGCGCGCCCTGTTGGCCGCGTCATGGGCAATGCGCCCCGCATCATGGTGAATGTGCCGAATGCGCCCGCTGCAACACAGCAGGCTTCAGCGGCTGCCAGCACGCCCCAGCGTACCCAACCGTTCAGTGCCGAGCAACTGCAAGCTGCATGGCACAGCTATATTGACCAGCACCCGCAAGAGAGAGCACTGTGCACGACCATGTCCTATGCCCTGCCCGCGCGAGGCGACAGCGATGAGCACTATGTGATGGTCGTGGGCAGCCCCACCGAGCAGAAGAACGTCGAGGAGCACAAGGAGGCGCTGGTGCACTTCCTGTGTGACGCCGTCAAGAATGATCGCCTCACGCTCGACATCAAGGTGAGCGAGGTCCCCATTGACACCCCCAAGATCTTGTCGCCGCGCGAGGTCGTCGAGGAGATTAAACGCCACAATCCCAACTTCACCCAGTTCCTGAAGGACTTTGACCTGGGCCTCGCCTGAAGCCTCCCTTGAAACAACAGAATAACTAAAAAACAACCTGAACAACAATCGATTATAAAAGTTGTTCAGGTTGTTTAATGTTGTTACGGTTGTTTGATAAAAAATGGGGATGGGCTAGGGCAGGGCGTTGATCGATGCAGCCTTGACGGTGAAGAAGTTGTCGCTGTCTGTTTTCAGCAGGTTGTACTCGCCGTGGTTGCTCCATGAGGCCGGTTTGTCCTCGATGACGGTATCCTCGCCGGTGTCGTTGTCGATATAGGCCTCGACCTTGTGTTGCCACTTCCTGATGCGTGCTTGGGCCGTCTGCCTGTCCATCATGGCGTTACCGGTGGTGACCAGGAACTTGAGGTGCTTGATGTAGATGGCCTTGAAATCGTCATACTTGAGGATGCGGGCGATCAAGGGGTTGTTGTCATTGCCCCACTGGAGGGGGTTCTGCCTGCCAGCATCATCCTGCCCCCCGCAACGCAAAGTTGTGCCCAGCGTGTTGTCGTAGTCATAGGGGATAAAGAAGAACTTGTAGTCGTGCAAGTGCTTGCTGTTGAAGTAGATGTAGAAGTTGTTGGCGTTGTTCCAGTAGTCGTCCCACATGCCCACGGCGACGTTGACGGCATAGGTCTTTAACAACAGGTCAACATCGGTAACCCGCTGGATCCAGGTGTAGAAATCGTTGTCGTTGAGCGTGTTGAGCTTGTTCATGAAGTCAAGAAGCTGCACGCGTGCAGAGTCAAACTCGGCCGTCTGGGTCTCGAGCGTGTAGGCATGGCGGTCATCGGTGTCGTCGTCATACCAGATGTCGCCATTCGGGTTGTTGAGGCCAGCGGCTGCATTGCGGCACTTCCACAGGTAGCCATTGCTGGCGCCCAAGCGGCTCTTGCGGTCGGTGAGAAAGCGCTTGTCGATGGGTTCGAGCAAGCCATACACGCCGTAGTAGGCTTCCCGGCTGTCGCCCTCGACGTGGATCCACAGGCGGCAGTAGTTGTCGCGAATCGCGGTCCACACACCGGCGCGTCGGAACAGCTCGTAGCAGAACGGCTCGCGCACATAGGCGGGGTCATCCTTGAACCACTTGAGGTGCAGTTTGCGCACACCCTGTATCGTGTGTGCGTCATCATCGACATACTTGCGCAGGTTCACGCCGAAGTGGGCATGATGCCAGTCGGTGTTGTCGCGCTGGTGCATCTGCCCGTTCCACCCCTCGGGGCGGCGGCGCGAGGTGTTGCCCTTGAGGCGGAGGCCCACACTGTCGATGACGGTTGTCTCGCCGCCCTTGATGAAGCTGATGCTTCCCATGACATACTGGGTCGTGTAGGCATTGGCGTCATAGAGCTGGAGCAGTCTGTTCCACTCGCTCAGGCTGACCTCGAGGTGAATCTCGGGCAAGGCGTCATCATCCCACACATAGTCATAACCCTGCTTGACAGGCTGGGGCATCTCGCCGCCCAGCAAACAGTCGACCAGGGTAGTGACATCACTGATGTTGACCTCGTAGTCACGATTGACGTCGGCCAGCCGCATGATGTCATAGTTGACAGTGTGGCCCAGCAGGATGTCGATGAGTGCCGTCAAGTCGCTGATGTTGGTCTCCCCGTCGCAGTTCACGTCGCCGATGTCAAAGTCGGTGGGGTCGGGCAAAATGGGCTCCTGATACTCACTGATGCTGAACGTGAGCTGGTTGAGATTGAAGGTGAAGGTGTAATCCTTGCCATAGCCGGTGAACTTGTAGGCATGGTTGTTGTCACTCTTTTGTGTCGTGTAGGTGTTGCCCACGGCCACATCCAGGCTGCTCCCATTGGCGGGTCCATACCGGTAATTGGCGTTGAACACGGTCCAGTCGCTGTCCAGTCCGTCGGCAAAAACGAACCACACGGTGTTGCCGACGTGTGTCGTGAGCGTGTAGATGCCGTTGCCCTGATGTGTCATCTCGGCACCGTTAGCCGGGTTCCAGTCACCAAAGGGGCTATTGCCCACCATGTAGATAGCGGCTCTTGCCGGCAAGAACGCCAGCAAGAGCGCAAGAGTTGTTGATAAAAGATATTTCATGTTGAATTTTGGTTAATGATTGATCTTCTGCATTATTGGTTGGAGGTAGTGTCCCTCAACGCATTGATTGTCGCGGCCTTGACGTTAAAGAAGTTGTTCTCGTCGTTTTTTAACAGGTTGTACTCGCTGTGGACGCTGAACGCGGCCGTCTTGTCCTCGATGGCCATTTCCCAGTTGGTATCGTTAGAGATATAGGGCGCGATGCGTGAATACCACGCGTTGATGCGCGCCTGGGCGGCTTCGCGGTCCATGAGAGCATAGCGCTCATCAACCGCCTCGAGCAAGTACTTCACATAGATGGCGCGAAAATCCTCAAACTTGATGATCCTGTAGATGAGCGGATTCCTGGGAACACCCCACGAGAGCGGGTTCTGCCTGCCCGAGTCACTCTGTGCTCCCGCCATCGAGCAGGTGCCCAGCGTGCTGTCGTAGTCATAAGGGATGAAGAAGAACTTGTAGTCTGTCAGCCCTTTACCGCTGAAGTACATGTAGTAGTTGTTGGCATGATTCCAGTAGTCATCCCAGCTACCCACGGCGACATTGATGGCATAGGTGTGAAGCAGCAAGTCAACATCGGTAACTTTTTGAATCCAGTCATAGAAAGCGCTGTCGCTCAGGTTGTTGAGCTTGTCTATAAAATTGAGGAGCTGGACCTTAGCGGTGTCAAATTCGGCCGTCTGGGTCTCGAGCGTGTAGGCATGGCGGTCATCGGAATCATCATCATACCAGAAGTCGCCGTTAGGATTGTTGAGACCGGTATTGCTGCGGCATTTCCACAGGTAACTGTTACTGCTGCCGAAGAGGTCCTTACGATCCTTGAGATACCGCTTGTCGATGGGCTCGAGAAGCTGATAGACGCCGAAATAGACTTCCTTGCTGTCGCCCTCGACATGTATCCACAGCCGGCAATAATTGTCGCGAACAGCTGTCCAGATACCAGCACGGCGGAACAAATTGTAGCAGAACATCTCTCTCACATAGCTTGGATCACTGCTGCAACACCTGAGGTGAATCTTGCGTATGCCCTGGATCGTGTGCGCTTCATCGTCAACATACTTGCGCAGGTTGACGCCGAAGTTCACGCGTCTCCAAATCTTGGTGTCGGTCTGGTGCGGCACGTTATACTGGTTGCCCTCGGGTCTGTGGCGAGAAGTGTTGCCCTTGAGCCTCAGACCCACGCTATCGACTCGGGTGGTATCACCCTCCTTGATAAAGGTGATGCTAGCCATGACATACTGGGCGGTGTATTTGTTGGCATCATATAGTGCCAGCAGCCGGTTCCACTCAACAAGGCTGACCTCGAGGTGAACCTCGGGGATGACGTCATCGTCCCACACATAGTTGTAGCCTTCCTTAACCTGCTGGGGCAACTCGCCGCCCAGCAGGTAGTCGATGAGCGTGGTGACGTCCTTGATGTTAACGCTGCCGTCATAATCAACATCGGCGCGCTGACGGGTGTCATAGTTGGCAAACTCGCCCAGCAGGATGTCGATGAGATGGGTGGCGTCGGCAATGTTGATGCTGCCGTCGCCGTCTACGTCGCCCACTTGCAGGCTGAATGGGTCGGTGCCGTTGCCGCCGTCGGACTGCCGGGAGATGAAGGCATCGATGGGGATGTCAATCGTTTCCAGGCTGGCCGCTGCAAGCGGCTGCACTACCATGGCAAGTAACGCCAGAATAATATAGTGGAAATATTTGTTCATAATACTATGGTGTTGAGGATGACATGGAAAAATTACTCCTTGTCATACCAGGTGGAGTACATGAGGTAGTTTTTGGCGATTTTTACGTTTATTTCGCTGGCTTGCTTGGGATCAACCATCTTTTTGAACTTTGCGGGGCTGCCGGCCCACAACTCGTGGGGGCCCACCTTGGTGCCGCCCAGCACGACGCTGCCGGCCGCAATGATGGCACCCTCTCCAATCTCGGCATGGTCCAGGATGACACTACCCATGCCGATGAGAGCCATATCCCCGATTTTGGCCCCGTGTACGACCACATTGTGACCGATGGACACGTCATTGCCAATCTCGGTGACCGATTTCTCGTACAAGGTGTGTATCACGCTGTTGTCCTGGATGTTGACGCGGTTGCCGATGGTGATGGTGTTGACATCGCCGCGTAGCACGGCATTAAACCAGATGCTGCAATCATTGCCCATGGTCACATCGCCCACAACGACGGCGTTGTCGGCCAGGAAACAGTTATCTCCGATTTTGGGCTCGTAGCCCCTTACTTTTTTGATTATAGCCATTTTTATAGTTTATAGTTTGTTGTTGGTTAGTTGATTTCTCGGGTTTTGGCGGCGAGCCAGGCGGCCTCGTCGTCGTTGAGCAGTGGCGTGATGCGGTCACGTACCATGTGGTGGTAGTCGTTGATCTGGGCAACCTCTTCGGTCGAGAGCATCGAGCGGTCGATGAGCTGCAGGTCATAGGGGAACAGTGTCAACGGCTCAAAAGCGAGGAAATTGCCATAGTCCTCGGTCTTGTCGGCCTCGATGGTGAGCAAGAGGTTCTCGGTGCGGATGCCGTACTGGCCAGTCTTGTATAGGCCTGGCTCGTTGCTGGTGACCATGCCCGGCAACAGATTGACGTCAACCAAGTTGGTGCGTATGCTCTGCGGTCCCTCGTGGCATCCCAGGAAGTGGCCCACACCATGCCCCGTGCCGTGGCCATAGGTCATCGCCTCTTGCCACAGCGGCATGCGAGCCAGCACGTCAAGCTGGCAGCCAGTGGTGCCCATCGGGAACTTGGCACGTTGCAGGGCCAGGTGCCCCTTGAGCACGAGAGTGAAATCGTGCTTCTCCTGGGGCGTGGGGTTGCCCAGTGTGATGGTGCGGGTAATGTCGGTCGTGCCGTCCAGGTACTGGGCGCCGCTGTCCACAAGCAGTATGCCCTCGCCGTGTAGGGTTGATGCGCTCTCGCCGGTAGCCTCATAATGGACGATGGCTCCGTGCTCCTTATAGCCGCATATCATGGCAAAGCTATCCTCGCAGTACAGGTCTTGCTGGGCGCGCAGTTCCATGCCCTTGTTCCACACGTCCACCTCGTTGATGGTGCCTGTGGGTGCCGTCTCCTCAATCCACTTGAACAGGCGCACCAAAGCAGCGCCGTCACGCTCCATGGCATGGCGGAAGCCCTCGATCTGCACCTCGTTCTTGATGCACTTGAGGTCGGTAATGGGTGAGCGGAAGAACACCCGCTGGCAGGGTAGGGCATTGGTAAGGGTGTCGCTCACACGGTTGGGGTCGATGAGCACTACCTCGTGCTCGCTGACGCGTTCCAGGAAGCGCACCACGTCGTCATAGTCGCGCGTCTTGATGTCGCACGCCTTGAGGTGCTGCCTCACTTCATCGGTGAGCTTGTTCTCATCGATAAAGAGCACCCTGTTGTTGCGCGAGATGTAGGCAAAAGCGATAACCACTGGAGTGAATGCCACGTCATTGCCTCGCAGGTTCAACAGCCAGGCGATGTCGTCGAGAGCGGTGACAAGCATGGCGGTAGCGTCGTTGTCCTCCAGGACCTTGAGCAGGCGTTCGATCTTGTCGGTGGCCTCTTCGCCGGCATACCGCACATCATGAACCCAAGCCGGCTCGCTGGGTCGGGCCGGGCGGTCGGGCCAGATCGTGTCGGCGGGATAGAAATCGGTGACAAGCATGAAGCCGTTCTCGCCGCAGAAGCGTTCCAGCCGGTTGGCTTCGTGGGCATTATACAGGCGGCCATCGATGGCAATCACCGAGTCCTCGTCCAGTACCTGTTGCAGCCACTGGTGGATGTCGGGGTCGTTGCCCATGTTTTCCTTCATCATGATGAACCCGCTGTCTTCCAACTCGATGCCTGCTTGCAGGAAATAACGGGAATCGGTCCACAGCGCGGCCTGGTCGAGCGTTACAACGGCGGTGCCATTGCTGCCCGTGAAACCACTGATCCAGTCGCGGAATTTCCAGTGGTCACAGATGTATTCACTCTGGTGCGGGTCGGTGCCGGGAATGATGACGGCGTCGACATTATTTTGGCGCATCTTGTCGCGCAGCGCCTCAAGGTGAGGCAAAGTCTCTCTACTCATTGTATTATCTATTTATTAATGTAATTATCGTTATGAGTTGATCAGTCCATAATGGCATCTTTTATGCTGCCCATCTGCTGCTGACGGAAGATTTCCTTCTGCATTTCTATTTCACGGCGCAGCTCTTCCTCGGTTGGAAGGTATGGCATGTATTTGACCTGGAAAAGCTGCTCACTGCGTCCACTTTTCCATCGGTCTCGTCCTAGGTGAATTGTGGCCTCACTGCGTCCACTTTTTCGGGAAACAGTCGATAAAAGAGCAAATACCGATAAAGCGTACTTTTATCAAAACCTTTACCATATTGAGCCGTGAGGTCTTGAGCAAGTGTGGCAATCACCCGTTTGCCATATTTGGCTCTCTCTGCACCATCAAGTTCGTCCTTGGCGATGCGTTCTCCCAAGAGCCAGTTGCGAAGTGTGAGAGAGACATTGATTGCATGATAGGCCTGCTTGCGTGCCTGTTCGATGATGGCGCAAGCGTCTTGATACAGGGCCTTGTAGTCCTGCGACAACCCCGTCTGGGATAGTTCGATGTTGTCGTTTGATGTCTCCATCATATATTCCTTATTGAAAAAGAAACCAGTGCCTGCCCGTTCAGGCGGCGCATCTCCTCGCGCAGGGCCTCAAGGTGAGGCAAAGTCTCTCTACTCATTGCGTTAACGGATTTGTATTGATTATCGATTGGTCAACTGACCCGCAAAGTTACAATTTTCTCATTAATATAATGATATGGTTGACGTTTTTTCGCGGCGATGTTGGATTGTAGAATAATTTTCTACGCTTGTCGTTTGGGATTCTCGAGGGAAAAGAGTATCTTTGCAGTGCTGTATCAATGGGGTACTTGCCACTGAGCCGACGGGCTGGCTGGCATCACAAGGCCCCTGATTGCTACAGCAGTGATTAATTGGCATTATTAACTTCATTTCAAACTACTCAAGAAAATGAACATTATATATCGTCCGCCTGATTAGCTTTAGGCTGAATATTTTACTTAGTATGAAATCAGAGTTCTTTTTAAGAGTCTGATTTTCAATCTTAATAAGCAAAATATTTGGAATTAAGGGAGAATTATGCCCTTACGCGTAGCGATTTTTCGATGGATATAATAATCGGAACATCGCGCGCGGGGTTCCGGATATTGTGAGATTGAGAATCAAGACTGACTGGAGAGAATTTTTTTTGTTCTCGTGCTAGTGAAATATTAACCAAACTGCAGCAGGAAACTGCTGCAAGACATCAGGACGATTATGATGATTCACATCGGTAGAGAAATTGAAGCTGAACTGCGCCGGCAAGGGCGCGGCGCAACGTGGTTGGCCCAGCGCCTCCACTGTGACCGGACAAACGTTTACAACATCTTCAAGCGCGAGGGGATCGACACGATACTGCTGCAACGCATCGGTATCGTGTTGGGCCGCAACTTCTTCACGCTCTATTGCCAGGAAGTAACCGATGAAGCCGAAAATGATTCTACACAAGTGTAGCATTTTCTGCAATAGCCATCGGGGACTACCGATTGCAAATAGCAGTAATTTTGCATTGCCAAGTGAGACGTGCAACTCATGTCTCACTTGGCGATAGCGTCAATATACTCAACTAACAATAATTCCTACAAAGTACAGTGGACTATCATGAGATCGTGCCCAGGGAACCATAGGATCTTTAGATACCCGCGCGAGCCGCCGTAATTAACTCGTGAAATCGCGGAAATATTTTGTTCGGAAAACTTCCCCCACTAAGAATATTGGGGGGCCGGGGCCGCGGTAGATTACAAGAAATAGTGAATCAACACAACGCCGCTCCGGCAACGCAAGAGTCCCCCTCTTGTACTCATCACATCTCAAGAGGGGGATTATTATGATTCAAGAGGGCTCTCCATCTGGAGGAGCGGTTACAAGGCAATGGCTATACACATCGGCAAAGAAATCAAGGCAGAGTTGCAGCGTCAGGAACGGGGTGTGACCTGGCTCGCCGACAAGTTGCACTGTGACCGCACCAATGTGTACAACATCTTCAAGCGGCAGGGCATCGACACCCGCCTGCTGGAGCGCATCAGCATCATCCTGCACCGCAACTTCTTTACCCTCTATTGTAAGGAGGATAGCGATGACGTGGAAAAACATTCTACAGATGTGTAGAATATCCTGCAACGAGTCCAGAAACCCTATTAAGCCTATTGTCCTTAATTTTGCATTGAGATAAATCTAATGTGTTGTGGCTGTTTCATTGACTCCCAGAACAGCCTGTAAAACAACTAGTCGTTGGGAGTTGCAAAAATGTAAAATTATGGCAAAAAAAATCTTAATTCTCCTTTCGGTGGCAGCTATGCTGGGCTTGGCCTCATGTACAACAACCATTAATTCGGCAAGGACCGAGCATTTCAGTTCGCCTGCAATCACAATGACCATTGCTGACCTTGAGGTATCTCCCCAAAAGATTACCTATACCTACCGGCCATCTGATGACGTGAATCGTGGCGGTGAGGAAAACGTGATTAACACTGCCGTCCGCAAAGCCCTGGAAGTCAATGGCGGTGGAGACGTCCTGGTTGAGATGCAGTTCACGTTGAAGAAGACAGGCAAGAAAAACGTGACAGAAGTTACTGTCTCGGGATATCCCGCTAGATACAAGAATTTCCGCAATGCCAATGAGGACATGCTCAAGAGTGCTGTAATGATGAACTCATTACAGCACGATCTAGTGAAGAGAAACAAGATCCTGGGCATCTTCTGATAGTTGATGACGAAAGAGTTGGACAAGGAGAAAAGTACATTGTTAGACTGGTGGTTTATCTCCTTGTCCAATTCTGAAGATGAATAGGCTTCTTTATCATAGGTGAGAAAATAAGATTGAATATCCTGAATATTGGAATTGTTTAGATAATCATACGTACTAATATGACTTGGGACGATTTTACAAGGTATGAAAAAATTGCAATTATGAAATCTGCAATTACAGTTGCCCGCTGCAACTATAATCCATCTTTATTAGGCAGCTTGTTTCGCCGCTCTGAGCCTAAACACAACGTTAATGATACCCAAAATTTATATTTCACCATTCTTCTTGTCCGGATGAATGGCAGGGGTGATGCCAATTCGTTCGTGGATGCCGTTAACGCTATGCAAGACAAGGAGATGGCGAATACAATAAAACGAATGAATCAAGAGAAAAGAGACTTCGTATTCTTAATATGGGCGTCAGTTCTTTGCCGCATTTCTGGAAACGCGTACTTTGGCTCCATGAGCATGAGTGAATTTCCAAGCGAATACACTTCAACGGTAGAAGCTATGGCTAGAGACATGAATGTAACAATCCAACGTTCATTTGACATGGACATTGACGGGTATTTCTAATTATGCGGGCTTCTGAAGCAGATGTTTGTTGTTGATTCATCTGCTTCGAGAGCCTGAGTCAACAAGCAATAAAAAGTAGTAGATTATGGGATTTTTTGGAAACTTAAGGAGTATTGGACTGATTAATGACAAGTTGAAACGCTTGGAGTCACTGCTGATGGAAATTAGAGATGATTTTCACAGAAACTCGTCACGAGGAGAAATACAAGCAAATATCGCGCACGGCAGGTTTATCTTGTCGGAGATTGGTGACGTGGTTGGTAATAGCGCACGTTCCGTCTTCTTAGCACCATATTGGTTCTTTGGGACCAAGATGGAACTTCGAGAAATCTGCTCAAGAGCCGCAGGTTTGCTTGACGAGTTTGAGAAGATTAATTCACTGTAAACAGTTATGTCTAATGGTAGATAATCATCGATAAATGGAAGCAAAACGACTGAAAGGGCTCACCTACAACTGCTTCATGTACATGATGGCAAAAGGTATGCTGAATGATCAAAATAACACCATTAAAGGACTTGCGTCTTTCATTTACATTTTAACTGTGAATGAAGGGTGTAGCCGTCAAGAGATGGAGGATTGTGTGGTCTATTTCTTTGAGGAATATAGTCGAGGCCTCAGCACTCCGCTGCCTGAGTCCTATGTAAGATCAACGATTGCCCCTGCTGT
The DNA here is from genome assembly GCA_946406035.1 of uncultured Prevotellaceae bacterium. Classification (GTDB taxonomy): domain Bacteria; phylum Bacteroidota; class Bacteroidia; order Bacteroidales; family Muribaculaceae; genus Sodaliphilus. Next base: position 6,236 of record CAMJJG010000022.1, on the reverse strand, counting down.
CTTGACCGAGAGGAACTTTGATGTCCCGCTCGGTGCCTCTATCTATGCAATTGCGACAAAAAAATATTAATTACTATCTTTTTAATCAATCATCTCATGACGACAACAGAGAAAACCTATGTGGCTACATTGGTAGCGTTTATGTGTGCAGCGTCGCAAAACCCAAAGGGTATCAAGTACTTCGGTGAGGCATACAGGGAATTAGGCGTGTCCTCCCGTGATGTGCTGGCATGCACCTCCAGGGGACCAGGATTTAAGATGACAATGTACGAAGCGCTTCGCGATATGTCTCCATCTGACAAGAAACAGGCTCAGCAGTATCTGCTCAAGGCGGCATTGGCCGATGGTAGTGACATGGCGGCATTCATCATGAATGAAGTGTTTGTGGAATGTGATATGTTTGATGCAGCTATCTAAACAATGCAAAATAGTATATTTTTGCCTTGCACAATGCAAGGTCTGGTGCCCATTGGATAGGGCACAGTTGTAAAGTAATTAGTGCCGGCGCGGGTGAAGCGTCGGCACTAATTTGGTTTAGGTTGTTGCTGTTGTCAGCAGGTTGTAGCTGTCGTCTGAAAAAATGAGGCGGAGGTAATGACACCGTCGGTTATGGGGTAAATATTGCTTTTTTACTCGAGGATGGGGGTGCCGATGCAGCCGTTGGGGGCCTGGATGTGGAGCATGGCGCACACGGTGGCGGCGATGTCGGTCATGTGGGTCAGGCGACTGGTCTCGCCGGGGGTGACATGCCAGCCCATGAAGATGAGGGGGATGTGGGAGTCGCTCTGGCTCCATGAGCCGTGATTGGAAGCGGCCCACTCGACCTTGCTGGCATACACGCCCGTGCGGGGCACGACATAGATCTCGCCGCTGCGCTCGGGGAAGTAGCCTAGCTTGATGCGCTCCTTGAGGATGCTGGGGATGGGATAGGTGTCGATGCGCGACACGTCGATGGCCCACTGGATTTCCTCGGGCTGCTCCAGGGCCCGGCAAGCGGCTCGCATGACCTGGTCATAGTCGAGGCGGGCGCTGTCGATGGCCTCGTGGTTGAGGTAGAAGGTATATTCCATCTCCTCGCTGAGGAGCTGCTTGACGCCGAACTGATCTTGCAGCTGCTTGTTGGCGGCGATGAGGGCGTCGGGATTATACCAGCAGCCGCTGGGCAGGCCATGGGCCGTCATGCGGGGATAGCTGTGGGTGCCTCCGTGGTCGGCGCTCAGGAACAGCAGGTAGTTGTCGCGACCCACGCGCTGGTCCAGCACTTGGATAAAGTGGGCGATTTCCCGGTCCAGTTGCCAGTAGATGGAATCGACCTTGGGCGAGTGGGTGCCATAGTAGTGGGAGCACATGTCGGTGTTAGACACGCTGATGGCGAGCAGGTCGGTAACCTCGTCCTGACCCAACTGCTCGTTGATGAGTGCCTGCTCGGCCATGGCAAAGGTCATCGTGGTGCCCATGGGCGTGTTGTTCATGTCCATCGCCAGCTCGTTGCGGTGCCGCTTGTTGAAGTCGCTCACCCACCGCGGCAGCTTGTCGCGGTAATAGGTGCTCGTGACAAATGAGTGGCTGTTGCTGTCATACCAGTAGGCTCCCACCGGGTGATGTCCTGCCGGCAGGATGGCGGCGCGGTCCTTGAGGGCGATGCCCACCGTGCGGCTCTTGAAGTCTGTGGCCAGTTGCAGCTGGTCGCCGATGGTGGTGGTGATGAGGTTGCGGGGCGACTTGCCGCGGGTCTTGTCATTACCGCCAATGCCACGCTCGCTATCGTCCTGCACGCTGGTAACGTTCTTGCCGTGGAGCATGAAGTTGTTGCCTGCGATACCGTGAAAGGCTGGCGTCGTGCCCGAGTAGATCGAGGCATGTCCGGCGGCCGTAACCGTTGGCACATAGTCGATTATCGTGTTGTTGAACAGGTACCCGTCTTGGAGCAGGGTCTTGAAGCCGCCCTCACCCCACTGGTAATTATACAGGTAGTCCCATCTCATCTGGTCAACAACAAGTCCCACTACCAGTTTGGGCCTAGCGGGTTGGGCCATGGCGCTCAACGCTGCTATCAAGGCCAGCGCAGTAATCAGTTTTAGTCTCATAAAATTGTTCTCTCTTTTTATACAATCGTCAGATAGCGACAAAAGTACATAAAAAAAACGTTAGTTTTTAATCCTGTAACATAAAAACAAATGATTTTTTTGTATTTTTGCAGGTAAAATATAACCGCTAAAAAACGATAACCAAAAATGAATAGATTGTTGTTGCCTATTATGGCACTGGTGCTGGGCGTGTTGGCCAGTCATGCGGCACTGAAGGTTGACCGCATTGAACCCACCAACTGGTTTGTGGGTCTGAAAGACCCCACTGTGCAACTCATGGTGTATGGCACGGGAATAGGTAGTGCCGACGTGTCGATCGACTATCCCGGAGTGACAATAGACAGCCTGGTGCGCCTGGACTCGCCCAATTACCTGCTCGTTTACCTCAACACCCGTGGTGCCCAAGCCGGCACGATGGAAATCACCTTCAAGCAGGGCCGCAGCAAGAAGAAGATGCAGTACCGGCTGCTGGCCCGCGAGATGGATGGTGACAAGCGCATGGGGTTTACCAATGCCGACGTGCTCTACATGTTGATGCCCGACCGCTTTGCCGACGGCAATCCCGCCAACAACCAGATTCCCGGCATGCAGCCCTACAAGAATGACAGGACGCAACCCAGCCTGCGCCACGGTGGCGACATCGAGGGAATACGACAGCACCTGGACTACTTCACCCAGCTGGGCGTGACGGCCCTGTGGTTCACCCCAGTGCTCGAGAATAATTCGCCCGACGGGCACAACCACTCGACCTATCATGGCTATGCCACGACCAACTACTACAAGGTCGATCCCCGATTCGGCACCAACGAGGAGTACCGCCGCCTCATCGACGAGGCCCACAGCCGTGGCCTCAAGGTGGTGATGGACATGATCTTTAACCACTGCGGCGACTATCACCCTTGGCTCAAGGATATGCCCAGCCATGACTGGTTCAACCAGCCCGACTACAAGAACAACTACCTGCAGACGAGCTACAAGCTCACGCCTGTGATGGACCCCTATGCCAGCCAGGTGGACCTCAAGGAAACGGTCGAGGGCTGGTTTGTTCCCTCCATGCCCGACTTGAACCACCACAACCCCCACGTGATGAATTACTTGATTCAAAACAGCATCTGGTGGATTGAAACGGTGGGTATCGACGGCATACGCATGGATACATACCCCTATGCCTATGCCGACGCGATGGCTCGCTGGATGAAGCGCCTCGACACCGAGTACCCCCACTTCAACACCGTGGGCGAGACATGGGTCGAGAATCCCGCCTATACCGCCGCCTGGCAGCGGGGCAACAAGATGGGAAAACCCGAGAGCTACCTCAAAACCGTGATGGACTTCTCCTTCTATGAGAAGGTGGATAGTGCGCGCCACGAGGAGACCGACGGCTGGTGGCGTGGTTACAACCGCGTCTATAACAGCCTGTGCCTGGATTACCTCTATCCCAACCCGTCGAATGTGATGGCTTTTATCGAGAACCATGATACCGACCGCTACCTGCACAACGGACAGGACGTCGATGCCTTGAAACAGGCCCTCGCCCTGCTGTTGACCATCAACCGCATCCCGCAGCTGTATTATGGCACCGAGGTGCTCATGAACGGTACCAAACAGGTCACCGACGGCAATGTGCGCAAGGACTTCCCCGGTGGTTTCCCTGGCGATGAGCGCAACGCCTTTACCGCCCAGGGGCGCACCCCTGCCCAGAACGACATGTTCAACTGGCTGAGTGCCTTGCTGCACTGGCGACAAGGCAACGACTTGATAACCCGTGGCAAGATGACGCAATTCATTCCCCACGACGGCATCTATGTGATTGCGCGTAGCCTGAATGGCCGCCATGCCGTGACCATCATCAACGGCACCACCCAGGCCAAAACGATGAAACTCGACCGCTACCGCGAGATATTTGGTGACGTTACCGTTTCGCGTGATGTGCCCACAGGGCGCATCATCAGCTTGAACGATGGTGTGCTCTCCCTGCCAGCGCGGGGCACATTAGTACTGGAGTTTTAAGAAGATATGTATAAGTTTGTTGCCTAAGTTAGAATCCACTAGCCAGAAAAAGATATGAAAAAACTATACCGATATTACAATCGCGGGCGTCACCCCAAGGGATTCTGGGGCAAGCGCGCCCTCAACAAGATGAACGGCCCGCAGCATGCCGAGTTGCCCGAATGGGTGTTTGCTGAGCTAAGGCCCGGTCCTAAAGACCTGGTGCTGGACATCGGTTGTGGTGGCGGTGCCAACATTGTTCGCCTGTTCACCATGTCGCCCGAGTGTGGCGTTACTGGCATGGACTTGTCGTTGACAGCGGTCGAGGTCGCGACCGATCTTAATTATCATGTGATTAAGGATGGACGGTGTGTGATTGTGGGCGGCAGCGCTGCCCAGATGCCGCTTGCGAGAGATATCTTTGACTTGGCGATTGCTTTTGAGACGATTTATTACTGGCCATCACTGGCGATGGGCTTTGCCGAGACGATGAGAGTGCTCAAGCCCGGCGGGCGCTTTGTGATTGCCAACGAACTCGATGGCGAGGGCGAGGAATACCGCCTGATGGAGAATGAGATAGGCGGCATACGCATCTACACGATCAGCGAGATCAGCCAGGAACTGGCCGATGCGGGATTCATCAACATCGAGGCTCGCCATGACGAGAAGCGCCACTTCATCTGTGTCACAGCACAGAAGCCTGCCTCGTAACTTCATCTGTCGTGTTGCTATTATCGGCCAAACGGCCTAGAAATCAAAAAATTGGCGATGATATAATAGATGTTGGCCCTAACCCTGCGGGGCTAATGCTAATTACACGAATTAGTTTTAAATAATGTTCGTGAAATACGTTTTTCTTAGCGAAATTAGCATTTAAAACGGCTCACCCGATAAAAGGTGGGGGCAGTGTGGTCGAAGACCTCATGCTTGCCCCCACTAATTATCCGCTGAGTCCAGATTAGCCCAAGATGTCAGTTTCAGCGTTGCGTCTAAAATGCATTGACGACAGTCATTTGAGGGGACGCTGTAATCCTGATACTGAGCGGCCAAGGCGAGGCCCTATGCTTGGTATGATTCTAACGCATTTTCAGCTTTTTATCGGGCACTGATAGAAAAGTTGATTCAAGGATGCGCAGGGCACCCTTTTATAACATAAGCAAAATAATTGTGGGTCTCATAGTTCATCAGAAGGCCAAAACCGATACTGAGACTTTCATGAACATAATAGTTGTTTTTACCTGGAACCAGTGGATTCGCTTCAGCATAACCCAAAACCGCTTCAGTCATATCTTCTACAGCACCATAATCAACTCCATTTATCCTGTAATGAAAAGGGTATACTGATAATGAATTGTTTAAATCATTAAGGCTCGAGGTCACTATTAGATTTTCATTCATCCACGAAATAAGTTCAATATACTTTTCTGTCCCATCGTTTTCAGTTATGACTATCCAATAACCATCATTGTGTTGATCATCGGGCCATACTCCCGCCAATAGATAGTCAACGAGGCTAGTCACATCAGAGATGCCGACAGTTCCGTCTTGGTCCACATCACCGCGGACGTAATCATCGGCCGCGGCCCCAAATGGCATAATAGCCATCATCATAACCATAATAAGAGAAAGTTTCTTCATAATATAAGTAGTTTTTCACCCTATAGCTTCCCCTGATTCGGGTATTGTTTAAAAAAGGAAAGACGTGGGATTCTGTACCTCGTGCTTATCCTTCCATCAGGCTCTCGCTTGCCCTTCCTTGAATAAGCAACACGGCAAGCCCACGCCGGATGGAATTATACGAGTAACGCCTCAAGGGCATCATGTACAAACCTCCAACATGGACGCTCACCTTGTTGCCATTATCTTTTAAGGAAAAATCAAATTTGCGAGATTTGATGAAATAAGATAATGCCGTCAAGTAAACGTCCTTAAACCATATGTCTTGATCCGATGCCCAAGGCGTCGGGTCAGTCGCAAAATTACAATCTAATAATTAAACGACCAAGAATATCGCTGCTAATTTCAAGGGAATCGCGCCAAAATCACATTTTGGTTGATGATTCAAATGTGGTTTTGGCGCGATTGCTCAGGATGCTCAATTCGTCCATTTCCTGACTTCGTCAATGCGTCACCCTAGGTGGCATTTCACTTTTTCCCGAT
>CAMJJG010000021.1 GCA_946406035.1 uncultured Prevotellaceae bacterium | reverse complement strand
CGTCTATACAGACGATTTCGTTTCCTCGCTTCTCCCAGTACTTGTTATCGTCACCACGTAAGATGATGCTGTCGATAACATCCTTCTTCTTCAACTTACCCTCCTTTACAAGGCGTTGTTTCTCTTCCTTAATGCGTTGAAGAAGTTCTGAAACAGGCTCATCGGAATCACATTGAGGAACAAGTTTGCCCTGTATTGCCTCCTGAAGAATTGATTTTTTTAGCAGACCTATAAGGCGAGAATTTAAGGAGTCTTGTTTATCCTGCAAATCGCCATACTTTTCTACAACAGGCAATATGTGGGATAGTTTGTTGCATATTCTCTCTTGCTCTTGCTTGGGTGGAATCGGTACAAGAAATCCATTGAAATTATTCTGGGTTAGCTGATTGATAGTTGTAGTTCCACTTACACTCCTAAGTTGTGAAAAGAATAAGTCTGACTGCAAATAGATATAAACGAACCTATATAAGAGTGTCTTGCATATTGCCATAAAAGCACCAAATGTCATCGGCTCAGAAACATCCTCTACAATTGCAGACTTACCAACCAGTTTCTTACTTCCATTTCTGGCGCATATCACAATATCATTTTTTTCAACCCATAGTTTTTCTGATATAGTGGATTTCACCCTAACAATATCATTCAAGGTAATTTTTCCATTTTGGATATTAGATGAACGGAGCACAATAACTCCATCAGATGCTACATCGGAAGGCTTATAGGTTAATCCAATGTATGATTGTGATATGTCTCTAACACGACACCACAGCCATCCATTAGGTATTTCAAATGGAATCTCATCATCAATGCAAACCACTTTCCCATCTGCGAATTTCTCATAATAGGAACTCGGAGAATTTGTCGATAACTTTATAACGGAGGTTTTTAATCACTTAATTCATTAAAATTATGATCAACAAATTCAAAGAGTTCCTGCTTCAAGAGAACATGTCAAAAAACACGATTGACGCATACATCTATGCCGTCAACGCTTTCTTTTCACAACACCAAGTCGTCAACAAAAAGAACTTGCTAGCACACAAGTCATACCTGATTGACAACTTCAAGCCAAAGACGGTGAACTTGCGTATCCAGGCCCTCAACAAGTACCTTGATTTCATGTGCAAAAGGAAACTGCGCCTCAAATCGGTCAAGGTTCAACAGCGCTCATTCCTCGAGAATGTGATCAGCAATGCCGACTATGTTTTCCTGAAAAACAAATTAAAGCACGAGGAAAACCAGGAATGGTATTTTGTCGTCCGATTTCTGGCTGCTACCGGGGCCCGTGTCAGTGAACTGATCCAAATAAAGGCTGAGCATGTCTTCGCTGGCTACTTCGACATCTACACCAAAGGGGGCAAAGTGAGACGACTGTATATCCCCAAGAAACTGCGTGAAGAAACCGTCATCTGGCTCAACGCAACATCACGCACCACAGGATATTTGTTCCTCAACCGTTTCGGGGAACGTATCACTACACGAGGCATCTCACAGCAGCTGAAGAAATATGCCATCAAATACGGACTCAACCCAAAGGTCGTTTATCCACATTCATTCCGCCATCGTTATGCCAAGAACTTCCTCGATAAGTTCAACGACATAGCCCTACTCGCCGACTTGATGGGCCACGAGAGCATAGAAACCACCCGCATCTACCTACGACGCACCGCCAGCGAACAACAAGCCATCGTTGACAAAATCATCACCTGGTAAAGAGAAGGAAGAAATGGAGAACGGGGACAATTCACTACTCACGTAAATCAAGAAATTTCCGTGAGATTTACGTGAAAATTCCATGAGAATTCCGTGGGGTTTAACGTATTATACTAATTTTCAGCGACCAACAATTGCCGAATGACGTGACTCTTTTGCAAAATTTACGTGAACTTTACGTGAATTTTCCGTGAGGCCATGTGCCATCGTGTACTGGATTAAGCCCGCCTCCCCATCCATAAACACGAAAACAACATCATCCCGTCTCACACTAGTTCATAGAATCCTATTTCTAGCAAAAACCCTTTATTTGTGGCTGTCAAATTCCAGAATAATGTCTATATTTGTGGCTTAGGAGTGTAACTGCATGCTCCGTTTTAATCCCGGTGTTAAGATCAATGAGAATACGAAATATATGAGGGTACCAGCATTATTCAAGGAGTATATATGGCTTGTGAATACCATTCGCAAGGCTGATGATGATGGCATCACGTTTGCCGAAATCAACGAGAAGTGGCTTGAGACGGAACTCAGTGAAGGCGTGGAACTGGCTCGTTCCACTTTCAACCGCCACAAGGATGCCATTGAGGACATCTTCGGCATCATCATAGATTGCAACCGCTTAAATGGTTATCGGTACTTCATCAGCAATGAGGAAGTACTAGGTGAAGATAGCATCCAAAATTGGATGCTGAATACGCTGACAGTGAACAACATCATCGGTGAGGCTTTGACGTTACAAGATAGGATCCTGCTCCAACCCGCACTGGTCGAGGGAGACTACCTGAAGATGGTCATCAAGGCGATGAAGAAAAATGTCAAGTTAGCTGTGGACTATCGGAAATATGGTGATGATGAACCTCGGCACTTGACCTTTGAGCCGTACTGCATCAAGCTCTTCAAGCAGCGTTGGTACATCCTTGGCCACTTCCATCGTGACACGACTGCAGACAGACCAGAAGTGGACTACTTCGGTATGTTCTCATTTGACCGTATATTGAACATGTCGCTTACTGACGACAAGTTCCAGATTAAACCGGGCTTTAACGCCCAAGCATACTTCGAAGAATGCTTTGGTGTGCTGGTCAATGATGACACCGAAGTCCAAAGAATTGTCATCCGAGTCTTCGGTGACGAGCGCTATTATGTCAAGGATCTCCCCATCCACAAAAGCCAGCGTGAGATTGGACAGGGTGAAAATTATACTGACTTTGAACTGTTCATGCGTCCAACGATAGACCTAAGTACCCACTTTGTAAGCCGTAGCTATCTGATAAAGGTGCTTGAACCACAATGGCTGGCCGACGAGATCCATCACATGCACTGGCAGGCAGTACAGATGTACGAGGCAGAGAACAAATGATTTTTATATTGTGTCCCATGAAATGGGACAACATATGCCTAATTTTGCAACCGAATCAAAAACCAACATAATATGAAAGTACTCTTTTCACCGGAATTTCAAGGTCATGTATTCCTCGGCCTAAACAAGAAGAATACATACCTCATGGACGCCATGGTATGCGACACCATGAGACTGATCGGCATGTTGGAGCTGCACATGGGCATCCATGTCCCAGACCAACCTGGCCACTACCGCATGGTAAAATATTTCAAGGCCATGTCAGAATACATGAAGCAGTATCCCGACAACGCACTAGCAGCGTCATTCAAACTCTCTAACTTGGGCACGGCCGAGCAGGCCCTCAAGTGGCGCGACCACCTCCTGCTTGACAAATGGCAGCCTGCAGAGAGTGCAGCCATAAGCGGCAGGCTTGACGTGCTTGCAGGTACAGAGGCTTACTTCGATGGCCCTGGTATGCCTGACAGATTAAAGGCCATTCTCCAATGCATCAATGAGAAGAAACCTCATTTTGATGACCTGGAGATTGAACTACCGTGCGAATTGGACATACTCCATCCGTCCGTGGCTGAACTGTTGACGACTTTGGAAAAGCATGGTGCCCAGCTGAGCATCAGGACGCGGTGTGGTAACACCGACAGCAACCTTTCCCGTGTGGCTCAACTGCTGCAGTCCACGTCAAACGAGATAATCAAGCTTGAAAAAGGTGACAGCTCGTTGCTGATCTACAAGTTCTCAGACGAGAAAGCCGCCAATGAATACCTGGCACTCAAAGGTGATGAGTTGAAAGCAGATCTATGGATCAACAATGCCAACAAGTCCCTGGACAACTGGCTGCGCATGATGGGCAAACCCACCATGGGCAGCAGCATGGCCGCATCGTCCCCGCAGGTGTTGCAACTCTTTGTGCTTGGCATCGACATGATGAAGGAGCCATTGAACATACAGAGCTTGATCAGCTGGCTATATTGTCCTATGCAGCCCTTCGGAACGTTCTTCGGTGGTATCCTCGCCGAAACCATCATTGGCGAAGGTGGTTACAGGAACGAGAAGTGCCAACGAGTAGTCAAGGACTACATTGCAGGAAAATATACCTATCATGACCAAGAGGAAGATAAGCAGCTGACCGAGCGAGAGATTGCTAAACGCAACGCACAAGAAGAGAAAGAGCGCAAGGCTCTGGTGGGAACTTACCTTCCGTCATTTGAGGTGACTGATAGCACCGTGATAAAGGCCGTCAAAATAAAGTCTTACCTGAACAGCCTTTCGGCTTGGGCACGTAGCCGGGCGCACTTCCTTGCTGAAAAGCCGAGCAACGAAGGATGGTGCAGTCAGTTGAACAGCCTTGCTCAGATGTGCGACACCTTTGTACTGCTGATGGATTCAGCTGATATGGGTGACGACGTTGACATTAAGCAGGTGGAATCGTGGATCAGCACATTGTATAAAGGGGAAACCTTCATGCAATACGCTTCACAGAAAGGCAGCCGTGAGCTGGTTGACAGCCCCGCCAAGATGGCGGCACAAAGCGAGTGCACCGTTTGGATGAACTTCATCGGCGGTGACGTGGCACGCCTTGATTGCAGCTTCCTTTACCCGACGGAGAAGGAAAAGATCAAGGAGCACATTACCCTGTGGGATGAAAGCAAGGAAATGGGCTACCATCAGATGATGCAGCTCTTGCCCTTCCAGATGACCGAGAAACAGATGATTCTCGTGGTCACTGATTACACCAACGGCGAGCCTTCACCGAAGCATCCCGCTATGGTAAGGCTGGAGAGCCAGGTCGAGAACCTCGATGACATCATCATCAGGCCCAACCTGCTTGATGAGAAAACCGAAAATGTCAGGATTGTCACCAATAATAATACACAACCGCTAATACGTTTCGACCATGCCGAACTGCTTAGATGGCCTGACCACTTGAGTCCCACGACCATCAGCACGCTGGTTGAGTACCCGCTTGACTACATGATGGAGCGCATGTTGAACATCGTCAACACCGGCCCCAGCAGCATCAAGGAGGTGAAACCTACCAAAGGTGATGTGGCTCATGCCGTCATTGCGGCCTTGTTTGCCTCGAGAGACGGCAAACCCTGCCAGGCAGATGAGATAGAGCAGCGCATCAACAATGAGTTTGATGAGCAAGTGAGACGCGCTATAGAGTCATGCGGTGCCATCCTGGATCTGCCCGAGAACCGTCTGGATGCCGACCTGCTGAAAGAGCAGCTGCGCAAGTGTCTCGATATCCTTCTGGAAATCATCCGTGACAACCATCTCACCGTCACTGGCTGTGAGCACCAGGTGAAGACGGACATGGGATTGATCAAGAATGACAAGGATTGGGACATGATCGGTTACATCGACATGACACTTGAAGACGAGAACCACCATCCCGTGGTATTCGACTTCAAGTGGACTTCTTCCAAGTCCTACTATCGAGACCTGTTGACGGCCAACCGTTCCACCCAGTTGGAGTTGTACCGCATTATGTTGGGTGCAGAGAAACACGACGCTGTGGAACGCACGGCTTATTTCCTCATGCCTGAGGGACATCTTTACAGCAAGGAAGAGTTCAAGGGACCGCATTGCACACAAATGGATCCCGAGAACACCGCCAACATCGTAGAGCAGCTCAAGAACTCGTTCTTCTACCGTAAGAAACAGCTGGATGCTGGAACCGTTGAGGTAGGCGAAGGATTCCCCTTGGGGATGCTCGACTACTTCAATGACACCGAGGAACAGAATCTTTTCCCGTTGTGTAACGACGGTTCGGGATCGGAGAAACCGAACATGTTCAGTAATTACTTACTTTTCAAAGGATTGCAGGAGGGAGAACAATGAAAAACGTAACATACATCAATGCCAGTGCCGGCAGCGGCAAAACCTATACGCTTACCCACAAGTTGGCGGATTTGATCAAGGAGGGTAAAGTGAAACCCGACCAGGTGATTATGACCACTTTCACAGTCAAGGCCGCCAATGAAATGAAGGAAGAAGCCAAATCGGTACTCTATGAGTACGGTCTCTTTGATGAAGCGACCCAATTGGACCAGGCGATGATAGGCACTATCCACAGCGTGGCCAACTCGCTCATCAAGAAGTACTGGTTCTTCCTCGGTCTGTCGCCCGACATGGGTGTGATGGCAGAAGAGGACACCCAGTTCTATATCTCTCAGTCGCTGTCCGAGCTTCCCAACCACGATGAATTGAAGGAACTGCATGGTTTCTGCGAAAGAATGGGAATGCAGTACAACTTCTTCTCGGGGAAGACAGGACTGAATTATGATTTTTGGAAGGAGGACATCGAGAAAGTCATTACCTATACCACCAATTACGAGATAGAAAACTACGACAGAAGCATTCAGGAATCACTGGATTACATCCGCCAGTTTGTGCGCCCCGAAGTCAGCCTTAATTATTCAACAGAAGAATTGGTGGCTGTGCTGAATGAGCATCAAGCCTTCCTTAAAAGCCAGCGTGAATCGGCAACCAACCATGAACGCTTGAAGGAACTTCAACGTCTGAGGCGAGACGTTTCACATCCGAGCGTCGTGTGGTATAAAAAACTGAATGATTTGTTCCTTCAGCTAAAAAAACGCGGCCCTCTTGCAGACAAGATGGTACAAAGTTTGGCTGGTCTATGGCATTCCCCGCTTGTCTTCGATGAACAAGAAAAGTACATTCAGCTTTTATTCAACTTGGCTAAACGTTGGAAGGATCGTTTTCGCATCTTCAAGAAAGAGAGGAACTTGTTGGACTACAACGACATGGAAAAGTACCTGCGAGACCTGTTGAACAACCAGGAACTCGCATCGGAAATTTCCATGGACTACCGATACCTATTTGTTGACGAGTACCAGGACTGCTCGCCCATTCAGGTGAAAATATTCGACCGCCTGTCGGAACTGATGGAGCATTCCTATTGGGTGGGCGACTACAAACAGGCCATCTATCGTTTCCGAGGCAGCGACATCACCTTGACAAAGGCGATTGTTGACCGTATCTCAACGGGAGTAAACGGCTGCGATACCGAGACCTTGGACACGTCCTACCGTTCATTGCCCGACATCGTGGATGTGTGCAATGAAACCTTCAAGCGCACATTCAGCGGTGTGCTTGATGAAAGCGCCATCGTGCTGAAGAAACACCGCGAGAACGATGAGAAAATCAAATCGCTTCGCTATTGGGATGTGAGAGATGAACAAGGCCCTGGAGTTGTCAGCCACATTTCATACCTTGTGCAGCAAGGCGTGAAACCCTGCGACATCGCTGTGTTGGGCAGGACAAACGATCGTCTGAACGGAATGGCCCAACTATTGACTGACAACCACGGCATCCCAGCCAACAGGGAGAACGTACCCATCTTAGAGATGAAGGCCACTCCGCTCGTGATGGCTCTGCTCGCCCTTGTAGTCAGCGAAAAGGACTCGTTGGCCAAGGCTACGATCGCCATGTTGACCGAAGAGGGCTATGACACCAAGAAACTGATTGAGGACAAGCTAGTGCATGACGCTGATGAAGACAGCAAAGAGAGCGAATATCTCAATGACGTGCCGTTGGTTCATCAGTTGTTGAATCTGCGCCCGTTATTGCGTCAGCAGTCGGTAGCCTCCTTGATTGAGACGATGATCATTGAGCTTGACCTCTACAACGTCGTGAAGAAAATAGGCCTGGTCGTTGAGTCCACATCATGCCTCAACACGGTTATTCAGGCAGGATACACCTACGAGGAGCATTGCTTGCAGATGAACATTCCTGCCACCGTCAATGGCTTCATTGACTATCTTACAGTGACGAATCCCGTGGGTACTGGTGATACCGATGGCGTGCAACTGCACACGTATCACGGCAGCAAAGGCCTGCAATGGAAATATGTCATTCTGACACAGCTCTTTGAGAAGAAGAATGACCCTGAGAAATGTGTCAAGCAGAACATCTATGGCATCCACTTCAACTATGCTGACCAGCCTTCTGCATCCAATCCCTATCCTGAGGTTTACATCCGTGTGATGCCCTTCATCTACGGGCCAAGTAACACGAAAGTCCCACCAGACATACAACAGCAGATTGAATCCACACTATTGTTTGATTACGTCAGTCAAGAGTCTTTGTCTGAGGACAACCGCTTGCTGTATGTAGGCATGACAAGACCCCAGGATGTGCTGATCATGACTCTCCAGAAACCCAAGAGAGGGTGCCATCCCCTGCAATGGCTTGAAGACGTCGGACTGGATTGCGTGAAACCCGATGACCGCAATGACATCTTGGGCGTCGGATGCTATTTCAAGAACGACACCCTTACGGACGAACAGTTTGACGGGGCGGTTTCTTACCTATATGCGTCCGAGGACGAGCGGATGAAGACCCGCCGCATCCCATATCAATGGGAAGTGAATAATGCCGAGCAAAAGTACGTCTCGCCAAGTTCGCTGCACCTGAAGGGTGAAGTAGAGGAGTTCCACAACATCTGCGAACGTATGCCACTTGGGCCTTTGGCAGGAAAGACGTTGGCCGATGTGGGTGACTGCATCCACCAGATATTCTGTGGAATTGAGCAGCACATCGATGATGAGTCTTATTACACCAACCTGATAGAAAGCTACGGACTGTCCACTTGCCTTACTGATTACAAGGCAATCAAAAAGGCATGGGAAAAACTTGTCGAGTGGCTGAGTGAGCAATATGGTCCCGCCACAAGGATTTACCACGAACGACCGTTCACCCAATTGAGGGAAGGTCAAGTCTATTCGGGTAGCATTGACCTGGTGTGGGAAAACGATGAAGGCTCCGTTATTATTGATTTCAAGTCCTGTCCCATGGGACAGAACCATATCCTTGACAGCGATTCGGAACACTATGCCGGATGGTATGCTGGACAGCTTGATGCCTACGCTGATGTAATAGAGGAGGCTGCTGGCCATGTCATTAAGAAGTTCATCTATTACCCCGTAAGCGGTCTGTTGTGCGCCATTGGCAATGTGTTGGATTGGAGACCGCCTTACCGCGAGAATGTGTTCCACATCTTCGGCATTGATGGCCTTGAAATGGATAAATTGTGGGATGATGCAATCAAGTATTGCAACGACAATGATTTCTCTGGAGTCATCAATGTGTTCGTTCACGATGAAAAGGAAAAAGGTGTGGAGCCTTTTACCGTCTTGCTGCGTGGTGCTTCAACTCAGGGTCTTGAAGTGACCTATATGCACCAAAAGGACACCCACTTGCACATTGAACTTCCGTGGCTGGCATCCGTCGGTGACGTGAAACTGGCATTTGCCTTGATGAAAGCCCTGCGGGATCGCTACCCGGAATGCGGCATCTTCTTAGATGACAATGCCGATGAGGAGTTCTCATTGGTTGAGGACAATTATGACGCCATGGTGACCATGCGTCTGATCAACATGAGAGCCCTCATCGAGAACTATCCCAATGGGCACATGGGCGCAAACGGATTCTATCATGAGTTCATCGCTCCGTCACAGAAGGACTATCCTGATATGGAAATCGAGGAACTGGTGTTTAAGGCGGCGGATATGTTTGTAGAGTTGCAATGGGATTATGCCGACTTCGAGAGTCCTGGATTGGCGAATGTAACGCCTCCTGATGGCATAAGTTACACAGCAAGGATCCTCACCAATGATGATGACACATTTGTCGGCATCAGTCAGCATGTGTGCCTGTCATGCGATGGCGAAATAAAGGATGTCCCTGTCGATGACTTCTTCAGGGCAGTCAAGGGCAATACTTATTTCAAGATGGTTGATGCAGCTCAGTTCACTCTGCGAAAGATGCCCGAAAAAGAGTGGAAAGCGCTTTTTGACTCTTTGAACGTAGCCGCCATACAAGCGCCTAAAACGTATCTGCTGCGCTGGAATCCAACCATCAGCAGCCTCTCGCTTGATCGTTACCGCGAAATCAATGAAGAGTACCCAGAGGGTTTTAACTTCCATTGGAGCGTCTATGAGTGGGAGCAGGCCCATAAAGGCGACCGCTTCTTTATGCTTCGCACGGGTGATGACCATGCGGGATTAGTTTTCAGAGGTATCTTCACGGGCGAACCCTACGAGGATGACGATTGGGCTGGTAAAGGCAGACAGAGACACTACATGGAAATGGACTGCTATGACTGCGTGCCAGCCGACGAAATGCCCCCAATCGATCTCAAAATGCTTGAAGAAGAAATCCCCAACATAGACTGGCGCCAAGGTCATTCAGGCCAGTTGCTCTCAAAAGAGGGCGCTGATTTATTAGACGATTTATGGGAGGAGTTAATGACTAATAGACTTGTTATCGATGAACAGGGCGAGATAGAACAAGATGATAGCGACCGGAATCAGGATGATGATGAAAATGGGCAGGCGCACGGGGACCATATCGCAGCTCTTATGGAGCCCGAAGACTTCCTGGCTAATCACCTTCCCAAGTTGATTGATAATGGTGAAGTGCTTAAATCCTGCAAGACTCAAGTAGTCAGTGAAAAGGTGGATGGTGAAACCACAGATGTTTTTGCTGTCGTGCATCGTGATGGCGATGTGACGTGGCTTGCTCTTATCGCTGCTGGAGTGAAGGAAGATGTCAATGAGTTAGTATCATTCTACCCTTTGCTCGATTCTGTGGATAGGGTGAAAGCAAAAATTACCGATGTGTCTGAATGGCAAGACATGATAGAAGCAACGGTCACTTGTGAGGTGGATTGTGATGATGAAGACTTTGGCAGTCTCGAAATCTCATTCTTTGCCACCGACTATGCTTGGAACAAGTCGAAATATATTGTTGGTGAATATCTGTATCTTGACCTTGCCGCATTAGCTTACTCAGCAAAAGAAGCGATAAGACATTTTTCATTCAAGGGTCAGCAAGCCATAGATTACTTGGCCAAATCAGGTCGAGAACCTGAATACGATGAGAACGGCAATGTCAAACCCGTGGATTTCAGCACCGAGATCCTGGTGGCATTCATGAATACCGATGATGATTTCCCGGATGATTTCGAGTTCCATTCACCAATCCGCAATGTTGAGAAAATCAATTCCGTTGGAGTTGACCTTTACCGTTGTGAGGTGTTGTTTATGCACGACCCCGACCGTCCATTGGCTTTATACTTCAAGAGAGAGTTTATTCCTAAGCCCGAGGACGGTATGCCCATCTCGGGTTGGCTCTGGCTACAAGGTCGTATAAGTGAAAACCAAGAAGACTAAATCACAAAGGAGCATAGATATAATTAAATTACAACGATATATGAAGAAGATTATCAAATTACATTGGAACAACTATAAGAATAGTGATTCCGGAAAAGATGTGATTGCCGCATTTGACAAACTAACCAATCCGAATACAACAGTAGAAGAGTTATATGAACTCGCTTGTAGATTTGATCCCGAATGCTTCAAGAATACCAGTTCAAAAGAAAAGAAGCAGGAATTGGAAGCACTAGGACGCATTGAGTCTGATGTTCAATGGATCTGGGAAGAAATAAACAAACTAAATCAAGACGGTGCGTATATTGATTATAAAGCATTATCTTGTATCTTATTGAACGAAAATGTTGATGAAGAGTTTGATAGTATTCCACAGGCTACGTTCAAATCTGCATTAGGCGGAAACATGATGTTATCGTTGATGTTGTCTCGCTATTTCCCTAACTATTATATCCCGAATTTCTTTCCAATGCAATTTATCTATTTGAAGAAAATTGCAGAAAAATATGAGATCGAACTCCCAGGGATTCCAAATCGCTCTGATTATAGAAGTAGATGGTTATATTATGATGAAATGTGTAAGGCACTTAATCAGTTTGCAGAAGAAAACGAGTTGGATTCTTTGAGCGAGTTGTGCGCCTTCTTATATGGATATGAAATGGAGGTCATTAAGGAGGAAATGGAAGAAGAACACAACAAGACCATACCAGAAGTGCCAGAACAAGCATGGATTCTTGTTGGAAATTATGGCGAAGGTGAGAAATCGATGAATGAGGGATATTGGCAATCTAGTCCATTCACAAGAAAAGGGGACATCATGGTTTTTTATGAAAAATCCCCAGTGAGGAAACTCAATTCAGTTTGGATTGCCCTTGAAGACGGTGTGATTGAGCCATTCGGTCATTATTACTCTTATTCATATATAGGACATAAAATTGAGATTCCTGATGAAAAGGCTATCTCATATGCTGATTTTAAGACGAGTGATTATTTCAAAAACCGTGATAAGAAAGGTAATTTCGTCAGCAAGAATTTCCAAGACGTCAGCGGATGGGAAGTCACATACGATGACTATGCTGAAATAAAACGCATACTCAAAGAGAAAGGATTTGACATATCCATTTTACCGTCATTATACCAGCCAAAGAGGATACTAAACGTTACCATTAAAGATGAGAAAGATGTTGAGAATTATCTTCTCAAACCTCTTTTGAAGGATATGGGGTGGAAGTTCAAAGTGGATTATGATCAGCAAGTAGAGTTTCCTGCTGGTCATGGAACTACTGGTCATAGGATGGATAAACGTCCTGATTTTATCCTGCATTACCGTCGTTATGGAAAGCAAATCATCACCAAAGTCGTTATTGAAGTTAAATATCACATGAAAAACCCAAAAGAAATAAAGGAAACCTTTGACCAAGGTGTCTCTTACGCAAATTGGGGGAAGGCTCAGACTCTTGTTTTATGTGACGAGAATCAAATTCTAATTTATCAGCTGAATAGCGAAGGAGTTTTCAATTTTGACAAATGCACAAGAACATTTCACTGGGAAGATCTGGAAAATCATGACTCTTTTATGGAATTAAAACGATTAATCTCATAAGAAAATTCAATCAAATAGCACTTTTTTTGAGGTTGTCCCATGATTTGAGACAACCTCGTGTTTTCTTTGCAGCGAGTAAAACAAGTTATTGTGTGCAGGATGATGGTCGCAGGTTTGGTAGCGGGCAGGCCCAGACTAAATCCTGGGCGTGAGATAGGAGGTTCGAGTCCTACCCATTCTGCACACTTTTCGCTCCGACTGGGATGGGAGCCCCGGTTGAACTGTCAAGCGACCTATGTGAGTCGGAGCATTTTGAAAGAAACAAGGTGGGCAGGCAGACCCGCGATGTGTGGAACGGCGGTCCCTCAAATATGAGGGAGGGGAATGGTTCAACTCCATCACCTGCCCACCATAAATATTAGCAGTGTGAGCGAGTAGAGCGCATGATAGTTGGGACGGAGCGGCAATGCCAGCAATGGCATTGATATGAGGGTGACTCGATAACCCCGCTTGCTCACACAATTTGTAGCTTACCAAATAATTACATATCAAATGGAAGACGTGGTTTCATATCAAAAGATAGAAGACAGGAAAGTAAGAATTGCAGTCAGCCTGATCTACAAGAGACTGTTAAAGCCAACGTGCGATATCGTTGATTTGAGTTGGGATTTGTGGCACAAGTTCAGATTTGCAAACGAAAAAGAGCGAAAAAAGATGGCACTTAAATTCGTCAATAGGCCGCACTTTCAAGATTGCCTCGATCAGGTTACATGGATTAAGCTTGATAGTCCAGAAATACTTAAGGTCGTCTCAGAAGACGGCATCATAACAGTAACAGAATAAACCATCATAGAATGAAAGAAAGGATAGTAAGAGTAGCCATCAGCTTGATTTACTACAAGGCAGTAAGACCAGGCTTATTCATCGTGGATATGAGTTGGGATGTTTGGCGCAAGTTCTTATATGCCAGCCAATATAACAAGCAAGATATGATTGTCCCCAAAGTGGCACCAAGCGTTGATGGCTCCGTTAAGGAACTTGTTTGGATTCCGTTGGACAACCAAAACAAGTTGCAGGTTGTTGACGAAGATCGCGTCATCAAAATTAAATCATTAAACCAATGAATCATATGAGAATAAGAAACTGGTATAGCGAGAGAGCGCGGCTATTGCAAGAGATAGCCCTTCAACAGCCCATAACAACTGATCATATAAGTATTAGATTTAAGAAACTGGAGGGCGAACAATCGGTGATGGTCATTCATGTTGATTACGAAGAGGTCAAAAAACGCAAGTCGAAAACGCTCCATATTCCTATGACTGATGAGAACTTGGCCCTGTCTTATCTTCACGAATGGCTCCTATATATCAACCTCACTTGGTGCTGTGGTTCAGCTTCTGTTACCGTTGACAATGGTGAGGATAAATACACATTGAGCTTTGAGCCTGTCATCCACAACGACAGACGCAAGTTCAAAAATATGGCGAATGACATCTTTGAAACCGCATATTTCTATGTGTACAGTTCAAAAAAGAACCGCATTGTCCTGTCGGCTTATATTGATTCATTCTTGTTCTTTAGCCATCTAGATTCAATGATGATGAAGCACATTAAGGAGCATCAAATCTTTGAACTCGATGAAAATGGCAATCTTGCATCAATCCGCGAATACGTAGAATAATCAAGTGTGGGTGAATGACGGTTGTTAGTGACAATCGCAGGTTTGAATCCTGCACGCCCACACTTGTTTTAAGAAGATAACTAACATGTTTCATTATCAAAATACATTTAATCATGAAGAAATTATTCTTATTCTTTTCACTGATGGTTGTCACTATGGCCTTAGTATCCTGCGGCAACGATGACGAACCAAATCTGCAGTTTGACAAAGAAACCATTGTTGGTGCATGGGAAATCACCGAAGTACAAGGTACCCCTGAATGGTGGTGGATCGCCAAGGGCACTGCGCTCACGTTCAATTCCAACGGCACTTGCTCTACAGGATTCTCTATGGAAGACTCCTATAAGATTGAGGGCGGCCAGGTCAAGACCTATTACGCCGAAACACAAGAGCCGATGTACATTTATGAGCTCCAGGGTAAAAAGGGAAATACCTTGACCGTTAAGATGAAAGGAACGCTCGATGAAAGCAACCTTTCAACGGTCTTCAAGATGACCAAAAAATAAAACTATTGCAACAGTAACCCCAATTTTAAATGTAGCATTCATAGCCTGGAGCGGGTCAGAAATGACTCGCTCCTTCTGACACTATTTTCTTCGTTGCTCATCAATGAAAATCTGTATTTCACCTAAATCTCCAATCTCTTTCGGAAGAACGAACATATTGTACGGACTTGCTAGCTTCTTGAAATGCTCCTTAATAGCTAAAATATCTAGTTCCTCAATAGACTTATTGCTATTGAATCCAACTGGATCAATATGGCAAACCTTCCAGTCTGGCAAAGAGAAACCACCTAACGGTTTTGTGTACTTGCCTTTATTTTTGACATCTTCAGTTTGCATGAAAACCATTGGTATTTCGTTATTGAAAAGCATTTCCTTTAGTTGTTCGAGCGTATAAGTCTCGTTGTTCATAACACGACCACATACCCAAATAGAGAAAGTATTATCGCTAACTATAATTTCTCGTTTACTTGGGTGGATGAAAGATTGACCTTTGAGCTTATTTGCATCCTTTCTGATGATTAATGGCATTTCTTCGTCATCAATCCACTCATTGATCACTTGTTCCCAGGATTCTAGAACATCATTACCTATGTACGGGTTATGTTCTGATCCCTTCCAAAGTAAGGCTATCTCTTTGATTTTTTCACGGATTTCATCTCCAATTAAATCCTTTTTGGGTAAACTCTTCACTGGCGTTTCTTTCAAAAAGCCAGTCGTTCCTGTCAGGAACTGTAAAGCTTTTCTGGGTGGATGGCTCATGTGGTAAATACCACTATCCCTATAGCTTTTAGATGCTACAACATTCGGAAACACTCGATAGAAATCCGCTTTCGTCATTTGAAAAGTCCCATCTGGAGTATGAACAGCAAAGATATCGTCATCATTTAATGGTTCAATAACGTCTGCCTTGAAACATAACCTACTAAAAGAATACTCAACCATAATCTGAATCTAATTAAACATAGTGGCAAATTTACATCCTTTTGTTGAATCAAGTTGTTATGAAAGTCTTATTTGTTTTACTTTTCAGCCTTTTTGGAAAAAATCAGCACCACTAATGCCCTCATCCGGCTTTAGTGGTGCATTGTAGAGCTAGATACATCTTTTATGTCAGCTGATCTTCTTTGATTGTATCCAGATAGAACTTTGGATACCTTTGATACTTTTCTCCAACTGCAATTTTGTAGCACAAGTGGGTAGCAATTCCTCCGATGAGCCATGAAGCGACTGCTAGTTGGGGTGGGGATTGCAAGCCATTCTCGTTTTCGTATGTCGCCACAACCTGCTCAATCCACGGCTTTGGATCACCCCAGAACCTGTAATAATTCATGATGTGTTTCACAAGCTTCACTTCAAAACCTCGGTATGAGCCATCGAACATCTCATTCAGCTGTATCCCTGACGGAGAGACGACAAAAACAAGTCCAGCCCATCCAATGTTATATGGATGCAGGACTGGCAAGTTGTACTTTTGGCACCATTCATCAAATAAGAATGGTACATCTGAGTCATATTTCAATGCATTTATTGCAATGTCGTGTCCTTTAACCAGGCCTTCAACATTATCTTTATCAATGGCTCCATCAATGATACTAATATTTGCGTCAGGATTAATCTCCATCAGGCGCCTTTTTAGGGCATTGACTTTTGGTGACCCGATATCATTATGGGTATAGTTCTGGTGATTCAAGTCTGATTCCTCTACGACTTCGTCATCTATTATCGTGAGTGTTTCAAAGCCAAAACGCAGCAAACATTCGGCGATGACACCACCAATGCCAGCGCCAGCAATAATGATTTTGAAAAACTTAATTCTTGATTGCTGTTCTTCTCGAACATAAACTCTGTTTCTTGAATATCTTTCCATCTTCTTAAATATTAATTTTTCCACAAAAGTATATCTGACCAAATTCTGATGCAATACCCAAATGGGTACTTCTAACTGATTGACAGATACTTTGACCCATTTGGGTATATTTTCTGAGAGAATGAAACACAGTAATTTAAAACATAGAGGCAAACTCGGTGTGGTTTAGTTAATAAAGTAGGACTAGTGACGGAAAACGCTACAGAGACCGAAAGACGTGGCATCATTTGACACTCTTCGGAGATAGAAATAAAAGGTGTTTTGTGAATTGTTGGTTCTAATTGCCCTCCT
Organism: uncultured Prevotellaceae bacterium; assembly: GCA_946406035.1. Lineage (GTDB taxonomy): Bacteria > Bacteroidota > Bacteroidia > Bacteroidales > Muribaculaceae > Sodaliphilus. The sequence continues at coordinate 26,494 of CAMJJG010000021.1, read as the reverse complement.
CGTTAGAACCAATTTTGAAATGTGAGGGCAGAAATGGCTGGTTATTGATGCGATTTTCTTCTTGGAGCTTTCATCACTCTAATTTTGCATTCGATTTCGTGGTGGTGCCTCGGGTTTCAAGATTGTCGGACTCGATACTTCTTGAAATCTGATATGCAAAAGGATCCGTGCATAAAGTACCATGTAAATGAAGATCAAAAAGTTTAACACATATATATATTATTATGAATACAGAAAACAAAATCTTAGGCAACCAATTGGTTGTGATGTCGAGGTCAGACCTTGACACTATGGTGAATGAGATGGCACAAAACATTGTGGCTGCTCAGACCAAGAAAATGCAAAATGATAGTGAGGCAGGTATGGATGCTCCTGAAGGTATGCGATTCATCACCCGTAAGGAAACGGCGAGTCTGTTGCATGTGAACTACACCACGCTATGGCGATGGAACAAGCAAGGATATCTCCGTTCCAGAAAAGTTGGTGGAAGGCATGTCATGTACAAATACAGTGATGTAATGGCTTTGCTCAATGGCTAAGTTTGATAAGGAAGGAGGTCTTTATGGCAAAAGACTCAAAGACAATTCTGCTCTTCACGGAACAGCGGGATGCAATCGCTTATCTTACTGATGAAGAAGCGGGGCAGATGTTCAAGGCCATTTATGACTATGCCGAAGATGGAGTTGTTCCCAAATTTGCCGGTCCAATGATGTCGGTATTTGCGATGATCAGATCGCAGATAGACCGCAGTAGAGATGCCTATAAAGAAAAATGTCTGAAGAACAGCGCCAACGCCAGAAAACGCTATGCATCCAAACAGCAGGAAACCAACGAACGCATGCCATCGGATTCGAACGCATGCGACGGTTTACCTCCGCATCCCGTCGCATGCATTCCTAATCCTAATCCTAATCCTAATCCAAAAAAAAATCCAAATCCGAACATTGATGATGGAACTAACACTTCCATCATCAATGATGTGGAAATGTTAGAGGGCGAAGAATACCCATTTGACAAAATTTGGGAAGTGTATGACAAACCAATAGGTGATCAAGAACATCTAAGACAACGTTGGAACGCACTGTCACACGATGATAAGAAAGCCATTTTCTCCTATGTTCCCTTATATGTGAGGGCACGACCTGAAAGAAAATATCGCAAGGACTTTGCAAACTTCCTCACCTGCCGCACATGGGAAACGACACCTATCAATTCAGCCGACCTGCAAAATGAAAACAATCAACGCAGTGATCAATCAATTGAAGCAAGAAGGAATGCTGCCCAGCGGACCACCTTACAGCTTGCAAACAAACTCATCGGCGCAAGAAACGAACCTGTCGCCGACTTTGATGAAGATTAAGAACAAGTACCCCACGGTAAAAGAATTCTTGGTCGCCATCAATCCAGACAGACAACTGCAGATATGCAATGATCCCGAGGATTGCTATTTCGGCAACTCACCTACTTTAATTTCGCTGAACAAACTCTACGGACAAGGAGCGGCAGAAGTGTGGCTTGCAGCCGAGGTGCAAGAGGCATGTCTGTTCATGGGAATAAAGGAAATGCCGGACATCAATCAGACAGAGAAGCTGGTCAAGATAATCGCACTGCAATATGGCTATCTGAAGGTTGACGAACTGCAGCTGTTCTTCTTCAACTTCTGCTCTGCGAAATATCGCCATTTCTACAGTACCTTCGACCCGTCCATCATCATTCTTAGCCTTCGTGATTTCCTGAGTGACAGGAGCCGGGCATATGAGAAACGTGAGCAAAGGGAAAGAGATCGTGAGCGTGAGGAGTGGAAGAAGAACGCCATCACCTATGAAGAGTACCAACGGCGGAAAAAAGAGATGGGACAATGAAATACAAGATGTAAAATAGGGGTTGCCGAAAGCTTGCTTCTCGGCCCCCGTTTTTTTAAAGAGAATCGACAAAAAGGAATAGTGTTTTATAAAAACTCTTAGCCTAATAAGAGTTAACTTTCGTTAACACATGGTTGTCCTTGCCAAAATATGATTTTGAGGAGCAAGCTCGGACAAAAAAATGGTGTAAAATCAAGTTGTAAAGATAAATACCTCGACCTGTAGCGTTGAACTCTAAAAATGCCTTATTGCGGATTCTCTTATATGCGTTTCCTTTATAATTTGGTGGGGCAAATGTGGGGCAAAATGACAATAAAAAATCGCAAATGCTTGAAAATCAAGCATTTGCGATCTATATAAGTGATCCCTACAGGATTCAAACCTGTAACCTTTTGATCCGTAGTCAAACGCTCTATTCAATTGAGCTAAGGGACCAGTTTTTCGTTTTCAGCGGTGCAAAGATACTGCCATTTTTTGAACTGGCAAGCATTTTTGCCAACTTTTTTACAAAAAATTTTAGTGCGCAAACTAGGAATTGGCGCTATATATCACAGCACCAACGGGTTAAGTGCCATTATTTTTTTTAATTCAACAGCCAAGTCGCGAGAGCCCAAATGACAAAAATCACAAGGGCGATGCACGTTGCGGCCCAAATGGGCTTGTACTGCACCACATAGAGCGATAACTTGGGTACGTCGGATTTCTCGGGCTTCTCGTCGGCGATGGCGAGCTTGTGCTCATCGATGGGCTCGACGGGCTGTGCCTCTTCTTTATATAAATATGCCTTCATTGTCTGCTATTATTTGGTTTTGCGGTGCAAATTTACACCTTTTCCCAGAATTAACCAAAAACACTGCGATTTTTATTCAACCATTCCATTATTGTATAATAAATAAGGAGTGGACCACGGCTTGCCGACGTGTTCCACTCCTTAAATGTATAAGAAGCCACACCAAAGGATGTGATGAAACTCCGACTAAATACAGGATTTGAGGGCGCCACACGCTTTGTAATCCTCCGGCTGTTAAGCACCTTGCGGTCGAGGCCCGCCATTGCGTGCAACGCTTTTCTCGGCATTTCATAAAAATTTGAAGAGTATCCCGATCTACTTTGATGTGGACATTTTCAATGAGCGTTTTGTCTTAATGACATTGCAAAGGTAGGTCTTTTCTTGGATAAATGCAACATCTCGGCAATATTTTAACACAACATTTTAACATATCATGTCCCTATTGATTTCAGCATGCAAATTATATTACACTGTGCCACAGGCGTGCATGTCCACCATCCCCCCATGTGGCGCGCTTCACTAAAAAATGATGAAAAACTGTTGACGCCTGGTGCCGGAATAAAGAAAAAGCATTACCTTTGTGAACCGACGAGCAATTATTTATCATTCAATGGCATCGCTAATGAAAAAGAGGATATTCATCATGATCGTGGCCGCCCTGTGTGCGGCAATAGTGGCCGACGCTTGCACATCGGCTATCGTGAGCGGCAAGTTAACGGCCAATGGCCGCCCCCTGATGTGGAAGAACCGCGACACCAACGACCTGAACAACCGCGTGGAGCGCATCGCTCGCCACGACGGGCTCATGGAGTTTGTGGCGCTGTTCGACGCGCGCGACTTGCAGGATACTGCCGCGTGGATGGGGTTTAACGAGGCTGGGTTTGCCATCATGAACACGGCTTCCTATAACCTGAACGGCAACGATGGCGTCAAGAACATGGATCGCGAGGGCGAGCTCATGAAGTTTGCGCTCGAGCGTTGCAAGACGGTTGACGATTTTGAGGATCTGCTCCAGACGTTGCCCAAGCCCCTGGGCGTAGAGGCCAACTTTGGTGTGATTGACGCTGCCGGCAATGGCGCCTACTTTGAAACGGGCAATTATAAATATGTGAAGTTTGACCTCAAGGATGCCCAGGACGGCATCTTGACCCGCACCAACTATTCCTACAGCGGCGAGAAGGACAAGGGAATGGGCTATGTGAGGGAGAAGAACGAGAAGACGCTACTCGCCCCACACATTGCTGCCCAGGACATCACTCCCGCAGTGTTTACCGAGGAGTTGTCCCGCACGTTCTACAACTCAATGCTGGGCAAGGACTTCACCCGCAGCGGCGACAACTGGATTGTTGACCAGGACTTCATCCCGCGCCGCATCTCTACGGCAAGCGTGGTCATTGAGGGCATCCTGCCTGGCGAGAATCCGTTGTTGACGACCATGTGGATTGCGCTGGGCTACCCTCCTTGTGCCGAGGTTTATGCCGTCTGGGTGGGCCAGGATGGCGTGGCGCCTGAGTTGACTGGCACCACGGTCGACAATCACTCGGAGCAGTGCGACAAAGTGAACAAGCGCAAGGCCGAGGTGTTCCCTGTCGTGCGCGGTAACGGCAAGCAATACCTGAATCTCTCAAAACTGTATAACAACGAGGGCACAGGCTACTGCCAGACGCTTGCCCTAAAGAACCGCCAAGCCTACAAGCGCGGCTATGAAGAGATCGCCCGCCGTCGAGCCATCTACAACAAGTCCAAGAAGAAACGTTGACCACCGCCCGTCGCCGCCAGCCCCATGGGCGGCCTTATCGAGCATGATCATGACTATCGAGAAATGTAGCATTCAATCGGGCAGTTACATGAGGCACCTGTGCCTGCTATTCCTAGCCGATAACTGGTTGTGGATGGTTTTACCGGTGGCCTTGTGCGCTATTTTGGCAGCATGGATCGACGTGCGCTTCATCATCGTTGCGTTGATGGTGCTGTTCATCGCCATGCCCATGATTCTGTCGCTGCTTTACTTCTACTATGGGTTTTCGCCCGAAGCGCGCTGGTCGATCATGGAAAAAGACGTCGACATCAATAACGAGGGCGCTACGATGACCTTTACCGACCCACGCATGAAAACGCACGCCATCCGTTGGGACGACGTGCGTGAAATCATCATCAAAAATGACGCGCTGCTACTGATGCTCAACGGCAAGCGTTACACCTGCCTGATGTTGCCCTCATCGGCTGTAGATCCAGACGTCGCGCAGGCCATCGGGCAACTCGTCGCGCAAGCTCATTAGGCGGGAATAATCGTCGCTGCGGGCAACATAGACACAGGTCAGCCCCTTGTAATCCAGCATCTTCATGTAGGGGACAAGAGCAGCATTAGCGCTCTTGAAGGCCTCCAACTCATGCTGATTGCGCAGGGTGGCAATCACCATGTAGTATTTACCGGCTGTGTTACCAACACTGGCCACTCCCTGATAGGCCTCGACGGGAGTTATGCCCTGTGCGACCACGCCATCCTGGACAGTGGGTGCCAACTGCTGCGGCTGCGGGGCCGACACGCTTGGAACCATACCTGCCATGTCATTATTGCCACGATTGACCATGACGGGCGTCGAGAGCAGCACGCCAAGCCCAATCAACACGGCAATCGATGCGGCAATCCTCCCCACTCGACGAGTGAACAGGTTGCCCTCACTAGCGGGCACAGTCGCCGAGGTGGATTCTTCGGCAACGGCACGTTCCTGCTCGAGAGCCGTGACGGTAGAAACCTCCAGATCGGCAAGGCCATAGAACTGGTCACTGGGCTGGACATGGGTGAAGGGGACGAACTCGATGAAGCGGTCATCGTTGCGCCGATAATAGCCCAAGCGACCCATCGACACCTCGCCATTTGCCGCCAGTTGCTGGCGGAACGAGGCAACGCTGTCGACGATAAACCGCATGGCGGCGTCATAGCTTAGCCCCTCACGACGCATCAACGACTGGACCAGCATGCCGTCGTTATGGACGACACTGGCATTAAAGCCAATCGTGCGCTGCGGGCGCGCGTAGGTAGCGCTGGACTCATCATAGTGAGCCGTGGTATAATTGGCGATGAATGCGCCCCATCCAGGAATGACCACACAATCATGGCGCATCATCAAGTATTCTATATGTTCAATTATGGAAAACATCACACAAAGGTACGCTTTTTTGCCATTGTCAACAAAAAATCACCCCAAAAAGTTATTAACAGGCGCGCTAAATGCCCCCAAAAGTCCAAAACGGAGTCAAGTGGTGAACAGTCGGGAGTAGGCCTCGGCTTTTTTCTCCAGCGCCAGCGGATAGGCTCTAGAGGTCGACGGCATGCGCCACAGGGTAAAGGGATGCGACCCGATGACGCAATCAATGGGCTCACCGATGGCTGGCACAGCAACGCCAGCCTGCTGGGCAATCACGCTTGTGGCCTTCTCGCCAGTAGTTATCACTTGCCCGATCGTGGGGCATCGGTCCAACAAAGCCGCCAGATCAATCGGCTCGATGATTTCCAGAAACTTGTCGCTGGCGTTGTCCTTGAGGCGGCGCACCGCCATCGCCGTGTCCCACAAGGCGATGCCCTCCTGCTCCAGCATGGCCTTTATCAAGGGCAAATCAAATCGCCCTTTCTCCTTGTCATAAAATGCATCACGATCATTCCTGAAGATGATGCCCATCACGCGCCAGAAGTCGTTGATGCGGTTAGGATAGAAAAAATCCATCGACCACCGCTCGGGCTTGGGCGGGAAAGTCCCCAGGAACAGGAACCTCGCGCCATCAGGCACAAACGGGGGCCACGGGTGGTGTTCAATAGCCGGTTGTCTGTTTTTCATATCTGCAAAGGAATGAAAAAAAACGCATCACCAAAATCTTTTTACTAAAAAAATAATGATTATTACAATTTTTCACTACTTTTGCAACTTAGAATATCAACCACTAAAATATCAATGAATATGAAAATCCGTAACCTACTGATGCTTGCAAGCGCCCTGCTGATACTTGCAGCATGCAATCCCAAAGAGGACCTCTCCTACATGACTAACATCGACCAGATTCCATCGGCAGCCCTGTCGGCCGCAGCGACCCAAGCTGGCGACTTCACGATCAAGCGTGGAGACCTGCTGGCAATCAATGTCTCGGCTTCCAATGCCGACGCTGTCAGGCCCTTTAACAAGCAACAATACATTCCCACCCTAGGATCAGGTCAAACCTATGGTTTCGACTATTCAACGGTATATTATCTTGTGGATGATAACGGAAACATCGATTTCCCCATTCTGGGTAAGTTGCATGTCATCGGTATGTCCAAGAGCTCCCTTCAGGACCACATCGCCAATCTGATCTACCCCAAGTACCTGACCGAGAAGCCCGATATCGAGTGCCGCATCCAGAACTTCCGCGTCTTCTGCCTCGGCGAGTTCAACTCTCCGGGCGTGATTAACGCATCCAATGGCCGCCTCAACCTCATCGAGGCCATCGCCATGTGCCACGACTTGAAGAATGAAGGACGCCGCGACAACGTCATGCTCATCCGCACCAACCAGAACGGCGAGCGCTACGCCAAGCGCATCGACCTTAACGATGCCACTTTCATGACCATGCCCGAGTTTGACCTGCAACAGAACGACATCATCTACGTCGAGCCCAACAAGTACAAAAAGCGCTCGATTTGGAGCCTGCCGCCCGTGTACAATGCAGCAGTGAGCATCTTCGGCACTGGCGTGTCGGTGGTTAACTTCATCCTCTTGCTTGCAAAATAATCATAGGCAACATATCTGCACAGCGGCTCGCTAGACGGCGGGCCGCTTTTCTTTTTGGCGCGCAACCGGCATGACATAATGGCAGTTTTCCATCATTGGCACAAGTGTTGAATGGTATATTAATGAACAATGATAGAATGAAAGGAGACACAACAATATGAACTTCAACAATTTCACAATCAAGGCACAAGAGGTCGTCCAGAAGGCCGTGCAGCTCACCCGCTCGAGCGGCAATCAGGCCGTCGAGCCCGAGCACTTGCTCAAGGCCGTGTTCACCGAGGGGGATGCCGTTGTGCGTTTCATCTTCCAGAAACTCGACATCAACCGCAACAGCGTCGAACAGGCCCTTGACGCCGCGCTACAGCGGTTGCCACGGGTCAGTGGCGGCGAGCCCTACCTGAGCAACGACGGCAGCAAGGTGCTCGAGAAATCAACCGACATGGCCAGCAAGAACGGCGACCAGTATGTCACAGTCGAGGCCATCTTGATGGCGCTGTTTGAGGTCAAATCGACAGCATCGGCCATCCTCAAGGACGCCGGCATCACCCACGATGACCTCAAGGCCGCCATCGACGAGCTGCGCAAGGGCAAGAGCGCCACATCACAGAGTGCCGAGGAGCAGTACAACGCACTGAGCAAATATGCCATCAACCTGAACGAACGTGCGCGTCAAGGCAAACTTGACCCCGTCATCGGGCGCGATGACGAGATTCGCCGCGTGCTGCAGATTCTGAGCCGCCGAACCAAGAACAACCCCATCCTCATCGGTGAACCGGGTACCGGTAAGACCGCTATTGTCGAGGGACTCGCACAGCGCATCGTGCGTGGCGACGTGCCCGAGAACCTGAAGATGAAGCAGGTCTATTCACTGGACATGGGCGCACTGATTGCCGGAGCGAAGTATCAGGGAGAATTTGAGGAGAGACTCAAGTCGGTCATCAACGAGATCACTCAGGCCAATGGCGAGATCATCTTGTTCATTGACGAGATTCACACGCTGGTGGGAGCCGGCAAGAGCAGCGGAGCCATGGACGCCGCCAACATCCTGAAGCCGGCCCTGGCCCGAGGCGACCTGCGCAGCATCGGCGCAACAACGCTCGACGAGTACCAGAAGTACTTTGAAAAAGACAAGGCACTCGAACGCCGATTCCAGATCGTCATGGTCGATGAGCCCGACGAGGAAAGCGCCATCGCCATCCTGCGCGGACTCAAGGAGAGATACGAGAACCACCACAAGGTGCGCATCAAGGATGACGCCATCATCGCTGCCGTGCAGCTGAGCCAACGCTACATCAGCGACCGTTTCTTGCCCGACAAAGCCATCGACCTCATTGACGAGGCTGCGGCCAAACTGCGCATCGAGATGGATAGCGTGCCCCAAGGACTTGACGAGATCTCACGCAAGATATCACAACTCGAGATCGAGCGGGCCGCCATCAAGCGCGACGGGGATGAGGACCGCATCGCCGACCTCGACCGGCAGATTGCCGAACTCAAAGACCGCGAGAGCGACTATAACGCCAAGTGGAAGAGCGAGAAGGAACTCATCAACCGCATCCAGCAGAACAAAATCGACATCGAGCAACTCAACTTTGAAGCCGAGCGGGCTGAACGCAATGGCGACTATGGCCGCGTAGCCGAAATCCGCTACTCGCTCATCAAGCAGAAACAGGACGAGAACATACAGATTCAAAACCGCCTGCGCGACATGCAGGGCGACAAAGCGCTCATCAAGGAGGAGGTTGATAGCGACGACATCGCCGACGTGGTTTCGCGCTGGACGGGCATTCCCGTCACCAAGATGCTCCAGAGCGAAAAGGACAAGCTGCTGCACCTCGAGGAGGAACTTCACAAGCGCGTGATCGGCCAGGACGATGCCATCAAGGCCATCAGCGACGCCGTGCGCCGCAGCCGTGCTGGTCTTAACGACCCCCGCCGACCCATCGGCTCATTCATATTCTTGGGCACCACGGGCGTGGGAAAGACCGAGCTGGCCAAGGCGCTGGCCGACTACATGTTCAATGACGAGAACATGATGACCCGCATCGACATGAGTGAGTACCAAGAGAAATTCTCGGTGACAAGGCTCATCGGGTCGCCTCCCGGATATGTGGGATATGACGAGGGCGGACAGTTGACCGAGGCCGTCAGGCGCAAGCCCTACTCGGTTGTCCTGTTCGATGAGATCGAGAAGGCCAACCCCGACGTGTTCAACGTGTTGCTGCAAGTGCTCGACGACGGGCGCTTGACCGACAACAAGGGACGCACTGTCAACTTCAAGAACACGATCATCATCATGACCAGCAACATGGGGTCCAGCCTGATACGAGAGCGCTTCGAGCACTTGACTGCCGACAATCGCGACCAGCTCATCGACCGCACCCGTGGCGAGGTGATGGAGATGCTCAAAAAGTCCATCCGTCCCGAGTTCCTGAACCGTATCGACGAGATCATCATGTTCACCCCGCTCGACGAGGAGCAGATACGCCAAATTGTCACCTTGCAGCTCAACGGAGTCAAGAAGATGCTCGCCGGCAACGGCATCACCCTCGAGCTGACCGATGCGGCAATCCAGCTGCTGGCCCAGGCCGGTTATGACCCCGAGTTTGGTGCCCGACCAGTCAAGCGTGCCATCCAGAGCTTGGTACTCAACCAATTGAGCAAGGACATCATCGCCATGAAGGTCAACCGCGACCATCCCATCACCATCGATGCGGTAAACGGCCAACTGGTGTTCAAGAACTGAGTGCCACAACCATAATCATCGACAAGCGCAGGCGACAATTTCCAGTCACCTGCGCTTGCTGTTTAGTTCATGAGGCAACATTGGCGATATCAAAAAAAAATACTACTTTTGCAGCGTGACCGACATTATCATATAGGAAACGATATACCAGTTGGCCCATCCGCATCTTTAACCGCCCTGGGGCGGGGAATTATAATATGTTTAAGTTTTTAAAACATATCGATATTAAGTGATTATTATTTAAGAATTTGCTTAATTCCCCAAGCGGAGCATGGTTATAGGATGGTTATCATTTGACAGGTCAACTGTTCTATCATTGCCTGAGTATAGTGTCGATGATTTGATTCGATAAAATACAGATAGACCCTAATAGACATACAAGTGATGGATAAGAAGACAAATCCCGGAATCCTATGTGCCATTTTCCTAACGGTTGTGACAGTTGTGATGTACTTTATCAATCGTTTCACGCCCATCTTCTGCGACGATTGGCACTATTGCTTTATCTTTGGCACCCAGACGCCCATCCGTTCTATCGGCGACATCCTGGTCAGCCAGTGGCATCACTATTTTGAGTTCACCAACGGCCGCTTCATCGCCCATTTCTTTGTGCAACTGTTCGACGGCATCCTGGGCAAGGGCGCCTTCAACGTGTTCAACGCGATATTTTTTGCCCTGTTCCTGTATGCACTGGCCGTTGTCACATCGCGTGACAGGAAACAGTACTACAAGATTGTATCGGTCGCCTTCATTCTGGTCTTCCTGCTCATGACGGGCTTCAAGTATGTATTCCTGTGGATGAGTGGGTCATGCAACTACCTGTGGATGGCAATCCTGCTGCTGTGCTTCCACCGCTTGATCGAGCGTGACGACATTCCCACGCGGTTCAACGTGCCCCTGTTGCTCTATGGCTTCATCTGCGGCTGGACCAACGAGGCGATGGTCGTCGGCCTGGGCGGTGCCTATTTCATTTATTACCTTTTCCACCGCTCGGAGTTGACGGTTCACCGGCGCTACATGCTCATCGGCTTCTTCCTGGGAGCGCTCATTCTTGTCTTGTCTCCGGCCTCGATTCACCGCGCCTTCACGTCGAGCGCACGCAATTTCACCCCTATGGACCGCATAGTGAACATGCAGAACCTGAGACTTTTCTTTGTACTCATCCTGCTGGTGATCGCTAAGGTGAGCTTCAAGCGGCTACACTTCAAGCAATGGGTCAAGAAGGAGCAGATGCTGGTCACGGCAACGGTGATTTCGCTGGTTTTCATCCTGTTTACCGGCTTTTATCTGGAGCATTCCCGCTTCGGCATTGAGTTGTTCTCATTGCTCTTGATTTTGAGGACCATCAGTTGGGAACGAGTCAACAGCGCAATCGTCACCGTGGCCAATGCTTGCACGCTGGCCTTTGCCATTTATGCGGCCACCGTGTGCGCCCAGTGCTACAAGGTCGGGCAAGAGGAATTAGCGCCAGCCACAAGGGGCGAGACCTTGATCCTCACGACCAACCCCATCGAGACGACCTCACCAATGCGCCGCTATGTGCTTGACTATTACGGTTATGGACTGCATGGCGGGCTCGACGAGGAGAAATACTATGGCGAGGACGACTGGATGCCCGATTACTATGGCTATCATGGCAAACTGGTGTACATGTACCCCAAGCAGTTCATCGACGACCTGGACAAGCATCCCGAATTGTACAACGACTTCCGCACCCTGGGCAATCAGCCATTCTATGCTATCAGGCTCAAGCCCGGTCAAGACATCTGGTATGCCGAGCTCTCCTATGAACCGTCAAAGTACAACAAGTTGCCCTGGCCACTCAACAGAATCAGCATGAAGTTTGCCGACGAGACCGACTGGGACATCTCGGACGTCATAGTCATGCATCACAAGGGCGAGCGATATGCCTTGATTCGCCGTCCGCGTCCGGCCCAGGACTACCGCCTCAAGGACATCAAGCTGATTGAACACGATTCACAGAGTAGCGCCAACCAACAAAACTAACAGCTGCCACTATGCACAGAACTAATCATAAGGCCCTATGCGCCCTGCTGCTCACGACAGTGGCTGTGGTGATGTATTTCATCAATCGGTTCACCCCGCTGTTTTGCGACGACTGGCATTATGCCTTTGTCTTCGGGACGCCCCACACTCCCATCCAGTCAGTCGGCGACATCCTGGTCAGCCAGTGGAACCACTATTTTGTGTTCAACGGCCGTTTTGTGCCACACTTTTTCGTTCAACTGTTTGACGGCATTCTGGGCAAGGACGCCTTCAATGTCATTAATGCCCTGCTTTTTGCCCTGTTCCTGTATGTGCTGGCGGTTGTCACGTCGCGTGACAAGAGACAGTACTACAAGATCAGTTCGGTCGCTTTTATTCTGGTTTTCCTGCTCATGACAGGCTTCAAGTATGTGTTCCTGTGGATGAGCGGGGCATGCAACTACCTGTGGATGGCCGTGCTGCTGTTGTTCTTTCACCACCTCATGGAGCGCAACGATATCCCGGCACGATACAATGTTGTCTTGATCCTCTTCGGTTTCATCTGCGGCTGGACCAACGAGGCCATAGTGCTAGGACTGGGCGGCGCCTATTTCCTCTACTACGCCTTCCACCGCAAGCAGTTGACCGTAACACGCACATACCTGCTTGTGGGGTTATACGTCGGCATGCTCTTTGTGGTGTTTTCTCCGGCGTCGATCAACCGCGCCCTTGTTTCATCGGCAAGGCAATTCAGTCTAGTGGATCGCATCTTGAATTTAAACAACCTCAGGCTTTTCTTTGTCCTGCCCGCGATTATCCTCGTCAAGGTAGCCCTCAAGCGGCTTGATTTCAAGCAATGGTTAAAGCGGGAAAGCGTTTTCATCATGGCGACCCTCATTTCACTGGCGTTTATCATCTTCACAGGATTCTATTATGCCCATTCCCGGTTTGGCATCGAGCTGTTCTCGCTAGTACTCATCCTCAGGGTCATTGACTGGCCCAGGGTGAACGCATGCGTTATTACAGGTGCCAACGCATGCGTTGTCGCGTTTTCCATCTATGTGATCACCGTGTGTGCCCGTTGCTACGGCATAGCCCAGCAAGAGCTCTCTCGCGTGGTGGCTGGTGACAGCCAGATAGCGACAGCCTCGCTGGTGGCGCCATCGTCCTATCTCAACCGATATGTTCTCGACTATCAAGGCCTCGGCACCAACGACGGCATCGATGAGGTCAAGTACTTCGGCGAGGATGACTGGATTCCCAAGTATTATGGCCTCAACGACAAGGTTGTCTATTTCTGGCCCAAAGCGTTTCTCGACGACGTTCAAGCCCATCACGATGCCTACAGCGAGTTCCGCACGCTCGAGGGCCTACCGTTCTATGCCATGAGGCTTGCTGCGGGCCACAAGAACATTGGCTATGCCCAGATCAATTACCAACCCTCAGAATATGACACGCTGCCGTGGCCGCTAAATCGACTTTGCAGCAAGATAGCCGGCGAGGTCGACCATGACATCATCATGGCGAGAGTGCTCCCCGTCAATGGAGAAGATTATGTGATCGTCCAGAAGATGCGCCCCTCACAGGATGACCGCATCACTGAGATATTATTGAAGAATTAAGTATCCTAACACCTTACTAATTTCATGTTTAAGTCCTCTAACAGAAACTTGCTCATCACCTTCCTGGCATTGGTAGCAGTCATGATGTATCTGCTCAACCGGTTCACGCCGCTGTTTTGCGACGACTGGCACTATGCCTTTGTCTTCGGGACGCCCCACACTCCCATCCAGTCAGTCGGCGACATCCTCAGGGGTCAATGGGAGCACTATTTTGTGTTCAATGGCCGCTTTATCGTCCACTTCTTTCTTCAGTATTTTGATGGCATACTGGGCAAGGGGGTATTTAATGTATTCAACACTCTGGTTTTTGTTTTTTTTCTATACATTATAGCCCTGCTCACTACCGGCAATAGGGAGAATCATTACAAGGTGGTTTCGGTGGCCTTCATGCTCATTTTCCTGGTCATGACAGGCTTCAAGTATGGCTGCTTGTGGTTGAGCGGTTCCATGAATTACATGTGGGTGGGTGCCGCTCTGCTTCTGTTCCATTACCTGCTCGGCAAGGACAGCCAGTCGACATGGAGCCGAGTACTATTATTCATCTTCTCGGTGGTGTGCGGCTGGAGCAACGAGGCCTTTGTCGTGGGGGTGGGAGCAGCCTATTTCCTCTATTATTTGTTTAACAGGAAAGAACTGACCCCTCACCGTGTGTTGATGTTGTCAGGATTCTTTCTGGGTTCGCTATTCCTTGTTTTTGCTCCAGCCTCCATCTACAGGGCCACACATTCATCACTCAGGCTACTCAGCCTTACCGACCGCATCATCAACATGCGCAACCTGCGCCTGTTCTTTGTCCTGTTATTCATTGCCCTGGCCTGGCTGGTGATTAACAAGAAATCATTCATCGCTTGGGTCAAGAGAGAGCGATTGCTCATCACTGCAACCCTAGCGATATTTGCGTTCATCATCTTTACCGGTGCCAATTATGAGCAGTCCCGCCTGGGTATAGAGTTTTATTCACTGGTATTGATCTTGAAATCCATCAACTGGTCCAGGATTGACAGGCGCGTGATCTCGATTGGCAACGTGGCAATAATGACTTTTGCCGGATTTGTCATTTTCACGTGCAGCAAGTGCTATGCGGTGTGCCAGCAGGAGTTGCGATGTGTCGAACGTGGAGATGATATGGTGCTCACGACCCAGCCCATCAAGCCGACCTCCTACCTGCGCCGCTATGTTCTTGACTACATGGGGACATATCTCACCAGCGGCATTGACGATGACAAGGTGTATGGTGAGGAGGATTTCATAACCCGATACTACGGGTGGTATGACAAGTTTGTATGTTTCCTGCCCAAGGCATTCATCGATGACCTAAACGCCCATCCACAGGCCTACAATCAGTTTCACACACTGGATGGCCTGCCGTTCTATGCCATGAGGTTATCCGAAGGTCAATCCATCCGCTATGCCAACTTCATCTATGAGCCATCAAGGTTCAGCTCGTGGCCATGGCCTCTCAACCGACTGATTTCCAAGCTCAGCAATGAGATTGAGGTATTTCAAGACGAGCCCAGGTTTGTCACCATCAATAACGAGCGCTATGCCCTGCTAGCCAAGACACATCCCTCCCAGGAGTCACGCCTCAGGGAGATTAGAATCATTGATTTTCCGGAATGGTCCAAGCCAGTGCTGACGTCAAAACCCGAGGTACTCAGGCGTCATTTCTTCCAGTGACAGGCCCTTAAGGTCTTTCTCGCTCAACAGCATGTCGGCTGGAGCGATACGCCAGTCGATGCCAAGCGCCGGGTCATCAAAGCGCAAGGTGGCCTCGCTATGTGGTGCATAGGGGTTATCTACCTTGTACTGGAACTGGGCAACGTCGCTCAAGACCACAAAACCATGGGCAAAACCGCGGGGGATAAAGAGTTGACGACCTGTGTCGGCCCTCAGTTCAACAGCAATGTGGTGCCCCCTGGTGGGGCTGCCATGACGCAGGTCAACAACAACATCGAGCACCACGCCCTGGGACACGCGCACGAGCTTGGCCTGGCTGAACTCACCACGCTGGAAGTGCAAGCCACGCAGCACGCCGCGCGTCGAGAAAGACTCGTTGTCCTGGACAAATTCCACATGATGGCCCACATGGGCGTCAAACTCGGCCTGCTTGTAAACCTCGCAGAAGTAACCACGCTTGTCACCATAAATCTTGGGTTCAATCACCCAAACACCCTTTATCTCCTGTTCAATGAAGTTCATTATCCTATTTATTGTAGTTAAACGACCTGCAAAATTAGCCATTTTTAGGCAGGGATACAATATAATTCGGGAAAAACGAGTACTTTTGCCCCGCAAATTCTAACTAGTGACGCTATGAAGAAGACTGGACGCAATGTCATCTTGTTTGACGACAACGAGGTGCGCAAGCACCTGATGCCGTTCACCTACACACGCCCCACCGCCCTGCTGCGTGTGGGAATCACCACCATTGCCCAGAAGTGGCAATCCCTGTTGGGCGAGGCCAGTTACAGCTACCTCACCGTGCCTTACCTCAAGAAGAAATTCCCGCTGCACGCCCGCCGCAGCAGCAACCTCATGGTCGCGGGCCACGTCATCCCCTCCCCCGAGCTGGCGCAGCAGGTGCTCGACCTGCAGCTGGGCGAGGCGCTCATGGTGGGCGAGGAACTGATCGCCTTTAACGGCAGTGCCCACGACTATGACACGCGTCACTATACCCGCGTGGTCTATCCCCACAATGTGCCGCTGGTGGTCAAGCACCTGTATGACATCTTTGAGTTCAACGGTGTCGTGCTTGCCCAGGACTTTGACCGCCTGACAGCGGGCCGTGAGTCACAGCCGCTATCGGCCGCCAACACAATCATCGGCGACCCTTCACGCATCTTTGTCGAGCAGGGCGCCTATGTCGAGGGTGCCATGCTCAACACCCACGATGGCCCCATCTACATCGGCAAGAATGTCGAGGTGATGGAGGGGGCATGCATCCGCGGCGGTTTCGCCGCCTGCCACGATGCCAAGGTGAGAATCGGCGCCAAGGTCTATGGAGCGACAACACTGGGTCCCCACTGCAAGATTGGCGGTGAGGTCGAGAATTCGGTGTTCATCGGCTATAGCAACAAGGCCCACGAGGGGTTCTTGGGCGACGCCGTCATCGGCGAGTGGTGCAACATCGGCGGTGGAACCACTGCCAGCAACCTCAAGAACGACTATGGCGAGATCAAGCTGTGGAACTATGCCAGCAAGCGGTTTGAGCGCACGGGACTGCAATTCTGCGGCCTGTTCATGGGCGACCACAGCAAGATCGGCGTCAACGGCATGATCAACACGGCCACAGTGCTGGGTGTGGGCGTCAACATCCACGGTGCGGGATTTCCCCGCAACTTTGTCGCCTCGTTCCAGGAGGGCAGCGCTGCCGCCGGCTTCAAGAATGTGCCCCTCGAGACCTTCTACACCATTGCCGAGCGCGTCATGGCCCGCCGCAAAATCACCCTTACCGACGTTGACCGCGACATCTACAAGGCCATCTACAACATCAGCGACCGCTACAAGTAAAACACCTTTTCTGAAAACTCGAATTGCGCTAATTAGACTATTTCATCTGATTAGCGCAATTCGTATAGTTCATCCCCACGGGAACATCATCAATCAATGGCCACTCAGGAGCATGTCAATGAGGTCGGTGATGTCTTTGACGTTAATCGCGCCGTCGCCGTTGACATCGCCCCATGCGGGCAACTCGTCACCGCCAAGCAGCATGTCAATCAAGTTGGTCGCATCATTGATGGCGATGTTACCGTCGCCGTTGATATCGCCAGGACCAGCCCCTACAAACGGAACGATGCAAGTAAACTTGCCCCACTCCTCATGAGCCTTGTAGGCCTCAAGACCCTCAAGAGGCACAAACAATGGCGTCTCGAAGAAAGGGTCGGAATCTTCGCCAAGATAGCCATCAATCGGTGTGGCCGACAAGCAGGTGATGCTGTTAGCGACCTCGAGGTTAGAACGACTTACATAAGTTACCGTGTATTCATCGCCTGCGATGGTAATCGAAGCTGGAATCACGATGTCGCTCAGCGTGGGCAACATGATTCCATAAGAATCAGTTTGGTTCAAGTTTACCGTGACATCGTTGCCGAGGCTGCTATTAAAATAATACAGGCCATTATAGACGATATGGGTGTTGCGATAATTGTTGTAGCGGCTGTAGAAGCCATCTGGTCCATAGTGAACATCGATGGTGATCGTCGAGCTGTTGGCGCATCTGTCACCGCCAGCACCAGCATAGGCCTCGATGGTGTAGTCCCCATACTCGGACAGGTAGAACGAGTCGTCAATCTCGCCTCTTGTCCACTCTCCCGTACCGTTGATCCGGTAGTAGCAATATTCGGGCCACACAAATTCGAAGCCGTCATTCCAGAAGTAATTGTTATAATAGTCGTCGCCGTCACTGATCATGTTAATCTTCAGTCCCTGACCATGCTCGACCTCGCTCGCATAGAATATCGGTAGTGTGGTGAATGTGTCGTAGTGGGAGTCGTAACCATAATAAGATGCGCTACTGTGCCCATTGTAATGCTGAATGACGCGGACACTCACGTGGAAATCATCGCTGCTTTGCCGCTGCATCGTGTAGGTTAATGAGTTCTCGACTGTCCCGAGATATCTTCCGTTAACATCCACCTCGAGATAGCCCCAACCAATGATGGTAATCGTCAACTCATCGCCCGACTCATTAAACATCACCTGGGGACCATACCCCATACCCCGGATGTTTTGGAACTGTCCCCAAACTTCATCTGAATAGTAATTTTCGATAGCTTCGCCAGGCACATATAGTGTTGTTTGATAATAGCAGGGATCTGCGCTAAAAGCTCCG
Organism: uncultured Prevotellaceae bacterium; assembly: GCA_946406035.1. GTDB lineage: Bacteria > Bacteroidota > Bacteroidia > Bacteroidales > Muribaculaceae > Sodaliphilus. The sequence goes on along the minus strand of CAMJJG010000021.1, from coordinate 7,891 downwards.
GTAGCAATTGGCGGAGTCAATCCCATGCAGTAAATGGTCATTAATTCATAGCATTCACCGAAGGCGCTGCCCTCAATCGTCGTGACCGATTCAGGGATGGTGATCGTTCTTAATCCTGGCCTATTGTAGAACGCATAGCTGCCGATGGTCTCGACGGTGCCAGGAATTTGGGTGTTCCCGCATCCCGCAATCAGCTTGTTGGTAGTCCTCTCAATGATCGCGTTACCATATCCGGAGTCATAATAGGGATTGCTGTCATCCACGCTAAGCGACTGCAGGTTGGAGCAGCGATCAAAGGGGTTCTCCTCAATATAGCTGATTGTTTTTGGCAAGTGTATACCTGTGATGCCATAGTCACGATGTGAGAAGGCCCATTGCTTAATACCTGTCACCGTGTAGGTGTTTCCCCCAATGGAGATGGTGGCGGGAATGTCAATGTCACCGCTGTATTCTAGAGTGAAACCAGGCCTGAGTATTGACAGGTCTGGGGCCAGGGATAACGTTTGGTTATCATCAATCTCATAAATGATGCCATTGTGGACAATAATGTTGTCACACAGGGTGGTGTAGCCCGTCGCGTCATAGTCAACAATCGCAGTGGCCGTGGGGCTGTCCATGGCTCCTTCGGTGTGTCCGTAAGCCTCGATGGTGTAGTGGCCATAACCAGGTAGCGTGATCGTACTGCCATGTTGGCTGGTGCTCATCAACTCGCCGCCATTGATGCGATAATAATAGGTGTCAGCGTAGATATAGGTATAAGGCTCTGGGTTATATCCGACAATATACTCATCGTAAACAGGGTCGGTTCCTATACTCAATTCCAATCCATTGATTTGGTAGTTATCCAAGGGATGGATGAGCGGTGCTGAGGCTCGTTGGGGCTTTGGCTGGAAAACAGTAAAATACGCCTCAGTGACTTCACTGGCTTCTTTGCCCTCACTTTGAGCATAGGCCATGACAGTGTAATCTCCTGGTTGGGTGATGACTACAGGTGAACCGTCATAAATCATCCATTCAAATGGAATGGAATTGCCGTCGCTGTAGGCGAAGTAAATCGTAGCATCAGGATCCTCGTCACTGTTTTCGATGGTCAAGAAGCAGGAACTACAGTCTTCAGGCATGACGAAGTTGATGTTTGGGTGTGCCGTTTGGCCCATCGGCAAGGGCGCAATGGTGGTCTCTTGGGCGGCGACCATGAGGCCCATTACTAGCAATAATAAAGGTAGTAGTACTTTTTTCATAATCATGTTAGTTTTATTTGAGTTACACGTTAATTGTATACAATGCATGGGGACATGACTAGGAATAGCGTCTAGGTTTATGTCCATCATCCAAAATCTTCTCATCCAAATTGTTGACAGGCGGCTCCTCGCTCACCAACGTTGCAAATTTACTATAATTCAGCACGAAAACAAAATATTTTCAACTATTCACACCGATTCTCTTAATTATTTTCACCCACACCCATTTTTGCAATTTCTTTTCCCCATACCCCTTAAAGCCCTTATGGCCCTATAATCCCTAAAGCCTAAAGCCTAAAACCTAACCCCTATAATGCGAGCTTCAACAAAATCTGGATAATTCTTGCGAATGTGTCAGGCTTGAATTATCTTTGCACATTAAAACCAAAGTACATGACCCGATGATAGGATTAAGAAAGAAAGTATTGGCACTCGCCATTAGCGCTCTAGCGCTTGCTGGCGCCGCCGCCACGCCCGACTGGCAAGGCCAAGTCGATGAGTTGATTGCACAGGGCGAATTTGCCCGTGCCGAGAAGGTGATGAAATCACTGCCCAAGCGGGTGCGCCAGGCCGACGCCGTGCGCATCGACTCGCTGCGCACCATCATCGGGCGCATCCGCACCGACTTCCGCATCACTCCCGAGCAGGGCGTGAAGATGATAAGAGAGAAGATGCCCCAGGCCACCGATGCCCAGATCGAGAACTGGAAACGCACCCGAGCACTGGAGGTGATGAACATCGATGGCAAGGAGATGTGGTTCCGCAAGAGCGTGGGCAACCTGTGGCTGCTGGGCAAGGAATTTGCAGAGCAGAACGCACAGGACAACTACGAGTCCTACCTCACCCGCCGCAAGTATTACCTCGAGGCCATGCACACGCCCGCCGACGCTAATGGCGTGCGCGACTGGCGCCACATGAACATCACGTTCACCCTCGACGTGGAAGCCGACGCCGTGCCTGCTGGCGAGACGCTCAGGGTGTGGATGCCCTTCCCCTACGAGAACCTGCGCCAGCGCAACATCCGCCTCGAGAGCAGCAACCGCCCCGTGACCTACAGCCAGGGCAGCAAGCACCACACCGTCTATATGGAGGCTGTGGCCGAGAAGGGCAAGCCCACTCACTTTGAGTACACCTTCTCCTATGACGTGGGTGAGCGCCACTACAGCCAGCAGGACCTTATCGCCATGCTGGAGCCATATAACACCAATGACCCGGAATACATCAGATACACTGGCGACGAGCCCCGCCACGTCATCATCACCGACGAGATGCGCGCCCTGGCACGCCAGATTGTAGGCAACGAGACCAACCCCGTCTTGCAGGCCGCCAAGGTCTATGAGTGGATCGGCTACAACCTGCCGTGGGCTGGGGCCCGTGAATACAGCACACTGGCCAACATCCCGCAATATGTGCTCGAGAACCACCACGGCGACTGTGGCCAGGTGGCCCTACTCTACATCACACTGGTGCGCTCGCTGGGAATTCCCGCACGATGGGAGAGCGGCTGGATGCTCCACCCCGACGAAATCAACTACCACGACTGGGCCGAGACCTACTTTGAGGGCGTGGGCTGGGTGCCCACCGACCCGTCATTTGGCCGCAGCGCCGTGGGCACCACATTGAACGACTACTATGCTACCGGCATCGACCTGTACCGCATGGCTAGCAACGAGGGCGTGGGCGACGTGCTCAGCCCTGCCAAGACCTACATCCGCAGCGAGACGGTCGATTTCCAGCCGGGCGAGGTCGAGTGGAGAAAGGGTAACCTGTTCTATGACAAGTGGGACAGCCACCTGCAAGTAAACTCCATAACACCATTAACACATTAGGAGTTAGGAATGGCATCCGCATTATGGAAACTGACGACTGAAAACTAAAAAAAACATGAATATCAAATCATTAATCTTATCTGTCCTACTGGTTGTTTCCACCCTAGCCGCAATGGCGGTGACGCCCGTAGAGACTCTCAACGACCTCAAGGGACGCATCGCCCCCGACAAGCGCACAGCCGTGTGGGACGTGACAGCCAGCCAGCAGGGCGGCAAGTGGGTGCTGAGCGGCACCGTGGGCACCCAGGCCCAGAAAAAGGCTATCCAGGCAGCCATGTTCAAGAACGGCCTGAGCAACTATACCGACAAGATCACCGTACTCGAGGACGCCATCCCAGCGAACCGCAAGTGGGCACAGGTGAAACTGAGCATCGCCACGTTGCGCACCGAGCCCAAGCATAGCGCCGAGGTGGCCACCCAGGGCATCATGGGCGCCCCCGTCAAGGTGTTGCAACAGAGTGGCGAATGGTACCGCGTGCAGATGGCCGACGACTACATCGCCTATGTCCCCGAGAGTTCGCTCGCATTCAAGACCGACGCACAGATGAAGGCTTGGCGCAAGGCCAAGCGATACATCGTCACGGCCTATGACTCGCGACTGGTAACCGAGGCCCACGGCGACGAGACCGTGAGCGATCTGGTCATGGGCAACATCCTGGAGTTCAAGGCTGAATCGGGCAGATGGCTCAAACTGGCAACCCCCGACGGGCGCACAGGCTGGGTCGATGGCGCCGATGTGGCCGAGCTGTCACAGTGGAGCCAGCAGGGCTTCAGTGCCGCCCAAATCGAGAAGACCGCCCGCCGCATGATGGGCTCGAGCTACCTGTGGGGCGGCACGTCGACCAAGGTTACCGACTGCTCAGGCCTGACCAAGGTGGCCTATCTGAGCAACGGCATCATCCTGCAACGCGACGCGTCACAGCAGGCCTTGACCGGCAAAATCATGAAGAAAGGAACCGACTGGCACCAGTATGAGGCAGGCGACCTGCTGTTCTTTGGCAACGAGAAGACGGGCCGCGTGACACATGTGGGACTGTACCTGCGCGACGGCAAGTACATCCACTGCTCGGGCCAGGTCAAGATCAACAGCCTGGACCCCAAGGCCAGCGACTATCCCTACTTGTACTCGCCCCTGAGCGCCAGCCGCGTCAAGGGCATGGTGGGCACCCGTGGCATCACCGCCCTCAAGAGCCACCCCTGGTACTTTTGAGGAGTAAGGAATTGGCATCCGCCAACTGGCGACTGAGATAATAATATTTAGAACCATATTAAACTTAAAACTCAAGTATTATGGATAGAAGAAAATTTATAGCAGGAATGGGATTGACGGCGATTGCAGCAGCGTCGCCCGTGTCGATCGACGCCATGGAGCGCGTCACCAAGAAGGGGCGCCGCCGTGCAGTGCCTCGCGTCAACCAAGTGCCTAAAACCGGCAAACTGAAATTGTCGTTTTTCCCCTATGAGTTACAACTGCGCCACGCCTTCAACCTGGCGCGCTACAGCCGCACCACCACCCCCGACGTGCAAGTAACGCTCGAGTATGAGGGCATCACGGGCTATGGCGAGGCTTCAATGCCGCCCTACCTGGGAGAGAGCGTCGAGAGTGTGACCAAATTCCTCAACAAGCTCGACCTGGAGCAGTTCAAGGACCCCTTCTGCATCGAGGACATCCTGGACTATGTTGACAAGGTAGAAGATAACAACCGTGCCGCCAAGGCCAGTATCGATATCGCCCTGCATGACCTGCTGGGCAAAATCATGGGACAGCCCTGGTACAAAATCTGGGGTTACAATCCCGCCAACACGCCCGTGACGAGCATGACCATCGGCATCGACACGCCCGAAGTCGTGCGCCAGAAGGTAGAGGAGGCGCGCCCCTACAAGCTCATCAAGGTCAAGATGGGCCTGGACCGCGACCAGGAGACAATCGACATCATCCGCGAGATGATGCCCGACGTCCCCATCTGCGTCGATTGCAACCAGGGCTGGAACAACAAGGAGTATGCCCTGGAGATGTGCCACTGGCTGGCAGAGCGCAACTGCCTGTTTGTCGAGCAGCCGTTCGACAAGACGTGGATGGACGAGACCGCATGGTTGCGCGAGCGCTCGCCCCTGCCCATCATCGCCGACGAGGCCTTCCAGCGCCTGCCCGACATCCTCAGGTTCAAGGGTGTGTATGACGGTATCAACATCAAGCTGATGAAGAGCACCGGCCTGCACGAGGCCCACAAGATGGTGACCCTGGCACGCGCCCTCGACATGAAGGTGATGATTGGCTGCATGACCGAGACCTCATGTGCCGTCACAGCGGCCGCCAACCTGTCGCCCGTCGTTGACTATGCCGATCTGGACGGCAACCTGCTCATCGCCAACGACCGCTTTACCGGCATGACTGTCGAGAACGGCAAGATCGCCCTGCACGACCGTCCCGGCCTGGGTATCGAACTGCTCAAGTAATTATTGACATCCTAACACTCACACACGACACCTAACAACTACTGAATGAACAAGCCATACTGGGGCCTGTGGTCCCTGCTGCTAGCAGCCTTCGCGTTTTTTGTCGTTCTGTCATTCTGGCAGGACGGCATACGCGTTGGTAGCCTCGATATCAAGACAGCTACGTTTGCCCGCGACCTGCTCAACGTGCCCGCCCACCATGCAGCCAACGACTCGACCGACGGCCAGGGCAACACCAAGCCCAAGCGTCAACCGATGGACACCACTGCCAAGACCATCCTCTTCTTTGGTGACTCGATGCTCGAGGGACTGGCGCCCCGACTTGCCGCCTACTGCGACAAGAGCGGGCACACCCTCATCGAGGTCATCTGGTACAGCAGCTCTACCCTGTGCTGGGGCGAATCGACCCGATTGACCGAACTCATGGCCAAATACCATCCCGACTACATCATGGTGTGCCTCGGTGCCAACGAGCTCTATGTCCCCGACATCAAGAACGCCCGCCGCCCCCACCTGAAGAAGATTTTGGCCGAATTCGGTGACATCCCCTACGTCTGGATCGGTCCGCCCAACTGGGACGAGGACACCGGCATCAACGACCTGCTGGCCCAAGAGCTCGACGAGGGCAGCTTCTACCTGAGCGCCCACGACAAGTTCGAGCGTAGCCGCGACGGAGCCCACCCCACCCGCGCGTCGGCCCACCAGTGGATGGACCGCGTCGTCAAGTGGATGAACGACTCATGCTATCACCCCATACGCCTCGACTACCCTGGCGAGGGCATCGCTCGCGCATCCCGCATTGTCATTTATCAGCCTCCAGTATAATGCCATGATACTCAATGCCATCGATATAACCCAGTTGCTGTCACTGTTCACGTTCAACCGCGACGAGCCCATGCTGTTCACCAGTGGACTGTTCTGGGCACTGTTCCTGATATTCTTGCCGGTGTATGCCCTGCTCAAGTCGCGCCGCAAGCAGATGATGCTTTTTGTCATCGCCTTCAGCCTGTTCTTCTTCTACAAGTCGAGCGGCGTGTTCTTCCTGTTGCTGGTCGCCACGTCTTTTTTTGACTGGTGGGTGGCGCAGTTCATCGACTCGAGCAAGAACCGCACCGAGCGCCGCATCGCCCTGGCGGTGTCGCTCGTGTTCTCGTTGAGTATCCTGCTGTTTTTCAAGTACAGCAACTTCGTCATGTCCAACCTCGAGGCCCTTATCGGCGGCAATTTCCAGCCGCTAGACCTCATCCTGCCGGTGGGCATCTCGTTCTACACCTTCCGCACCATCAGCTATGTCGTCGATGTCTATAAGGGCAAGATACAGCCCGTCGATGACTACCTTGAATACCTGTTCTTTCTCTCCTACTTCCCCTGTCTGGTAGCAGGTCCCATCGTGCGCGCCCGCGACTTCATGCCCCAGCTGCGCCTCAACAAGCATGCCACGCGCGAGATGATCTACGGTGGCCTGTTTCTGGTCATGCTGGGTATTTTGAAGAAGGCCGTTTTTGCCGACTACATCGCCCAGTACAACAACATCGTCTTTGGCAACCCAACGGGTTACACCGGCTTTGAGCTGCTCATGGCTGTGCTGGGTTTCACGATGCAGATCTATTGCGACTTCTCGGGCTACAGCGACATGGCCATCGGCCTGGGCAGCATCATGGGCTTCAATCTGGGCATCAACTTTGACTACCCTTACCGCTCGTTGAACGTCTCGGAGTTTTGGCACCGCTGGCACATCACGCTATCACATTGGCTTCGAGACTATGTTTACATCCCCCTGGGCGGCAACCGCAAGGGCAAGGTGCGCCAGCACGTCAACTTGATGGTGACGATGCTGCTGGGCGGCCTGTGGCACGGCGCGGCATGGACCTTTGTCGTCTGGGGCGCCGGTCACGGCATCGCCCTGTGTGTCCACAAGGTGTGCAAGCCTTGGCTCGACCGCATCGAGAGCACCCGCGCCACCCGCTTTGCCTCGTGGCTGATGACGTTCTCGTTTGTAGCGTTTTTATGGATATTCTTCCGCGCCAGCTCTTTCCAGGCTGCGGGTCAGGTCATTGGCGGCATTTTCACCGACTTTGATTGGGCCTACCTGCCCGTGTTCATCGAGCGCCGCGCGACGTGGTGCCTGATGCTAGCCGTCATCTACGGCCTTCACTTCGTGCCCCGACGCGTGTGGGACAACCTGCGCGACCGCTTCATCGCCGCTCCCTGGTGGGCCAAACTGGTCATCTTCATCCTCCTCATCCAGCTCGTGCTGCAGTTTGCCAGCGCCACAGTCCAGCCCTTTCTCTACTCCCAGTTCTAGACATTGCCATGACTGGTAACCGGTTCAAGATTATCGCACTCTGCCTGCTGGCTGTGGTG
>CAMJJG010000020.1 GCA_946406035.1 uncultured Prevotellaceae bacterium | reverse complement strand
TAAGTATTTCAATTCATTACAACGATTTTAGGAGTATATTTGACCCTTAAGCCAAAAAAGTCATCACATTCCAGCAACCGAGTCGGCAAGAATGAAAACAGCCTCTGAATCCTTAGGTTGTTGATATGTTTTGCACTTGTAAATTTGAAACATAATGGCCTGAATTTCAGATGCGATAAAGTTATTAACAGGGCCTGTTAACAATTTTTATTTTCTAAATTGTAAATAAAATGTTTGAGATTGCAAATTATCGAAAAAAAAGCAGTACCTTTGAAGTCCCTAAAAAGAAGGGTAAGGAAACACACCCGATAGCAATGTAAAAATACAATGGAACAGACTGTGTATCACATACCTGCGTTGCTCGACGAGAGCATTAACGGGCTTGCTGTTAAGCCTGGAGGCACCTACGTTGACGTCACCTTTGGCGGTGGCGGCCACAGTCGTGCCATCATGCAGCGGTTAGGGCCCGATGGTCGCCTTGTGGGCATGGATCAGGATATGGATGCCTGGGCCAACCGCCTGGATGATGAAAGATTTACATTTGCACACGGGAATTTCGCTTACTTGAAGAATTTCCTGCGGTATTACGGTATTGACGGGGTTGACGGCATCCTGGCCGACTTGGGCGTGTCGTTCCATCATTTTGACGACGTGGCCCGGGGCTTCACCTTTCGCGCTGACGCCCCGCTGGACATGCGCATGAACCGCGCTGCCTCATTTACGGCCCGGGACCTGCTCAACAACTACCCCGAGGAGCGCATCGCCCAGGTCCTCTACCTCTATGGCGAGTTGCGCCAGTCGCGGCGCATGGCTGCCGCGATAGTCAAGGCCCGCCCACTCGAGACTACGGGCGATCTGGTGGGCGCGGTGCGGCCATTAGTCAAGCCTTCCCAGGAAAAGAAGGAGCTCTCGATGGTCTTCCAGGCCTTGCGCATCGAGGTCAATGGTGAGCTTGATGCCCTGCGGCGGTTACTTAGCCAGTCGCTCGAGGTGCTCAATCCTGGCGGGCGTCTCGCCATCATCACCTATCACTCCCTAGAGGATCGCCTGGTCAAGAACTTCATGCGCACGGGCAATGTCGAGGGTCGTCAGGAAAAAGACTTCTACGGCCGGTTGAACACTCCGTGGCGTGTGGTGAACGCCAGGGTCATCGTCCCCGATGACCAGGAGGTGGCCCGTAACCCCCGTTCCCGCAGTGCCAAGCTGCGTGTTGCTGAACTCATATCTACCGACAAACAGAAACCAATATCCTAAAAGCATTAACGACTCGATGAGCGAAAAAAAGAACTATACGGCATCGGCTACAGGCAAGAAGGCGAGCAAGGACATTTTCCAGGGCCGCCTGTTCTCGCTTGACTTTTTCAAGCGCAACGCGGTTTACATCATCGCGCTAGTCATCATGGCGCTCATGTATATCGCCAACAAGTTTGTGTGCCAGAGCAGCATGGAAGAGGTCATGGCGCTCAAGACCGAGCTGGCCAATGCGCGCACCGACCTGGTGAACGCGAGTGCCAAGTACAACTCGATGATACGCGAGAGCGAGATGACCAAGCTCATGACCGAGAAGCACCTGGGGCTGACGGCGCCCCTCGACCCGCCCTATGAGCTCAAGTCCAAGTAACCGCCCATCTTCCCCAACGATTAACTAGCAAGGTAATGAAGCAGAACAATAAACGACATATCCTCGCACGCTATGCGATAGTGGTGGGCATCATGTTGGCTTTCTCGACGGCAATCGTCTGGAACCTGTTCAAGACGACCGTCGTGTACGCCACCGAGTGGAACGACAAGGCCAACTCGGTGCTCACGAGCACTACCCCCATCGAACCCGAGCGGGGCAAGTTGCTGGCCGACAACGGCACGGTCCTCTCGGCCAACCTGCAATACTACGTGCTGCGCATCGACTGGTTTACCGATGGCATCAAGGCCGACACCCTGATGAAGGACATCGGCCCCTTGTGTGACAGCCTGGCCCGCTTCGACAACTCGATGACTGCCGTGCAGTGGAAACAGAAAATCCTAACCGACCGCAAGAGGATACTGGACGAGGCCAAGAAGGTCTATCCTGGTGGCAAGAAGGGACGCAAAAACCGTGCCTACAAACTGTTCCCCTACATGCTTACCCACAAGGAGTATGAGCGGGTGCGCCAGTTCCCCTTCCTGCGCCGGGCCAAGAACAAGAATGGTTTCTACACCGAGAAGCACAGCCGGCGCATCAAGCCCTATGGCGACATGGCGGCGCGCAGTATCGGTAACGTAGGACAGAACGAGGAGAGCTCCAGCATTCATGGCCACTCGGGCCTGGAGATGGCGCTGGACTCGCTGCTCTATGGCAAGCCTGGCGTGGCCAAGAACATCCAGCTCACCAACGGCATCGTGAGGGCCGAGAGTGTTCCCGCGGTCAAGGGCTATGACATCACTACAACCATCAACGTCCAGTTGCAGGACATTGTCGAGAATGAGTTGAACGACATGTGCCTCGAAACTGGCGCCGAGTGGGGCACCTGCGTGCTGATGGAGGTCGCTACAGGCGAGATTAAGGCCATCAGCAACCTGGAGCGCAATAAAACTACTGGCGAATATGTCGAGGGCGTCAATCATGCTGTGTTGGGCTATGAGCCTGGTTCGGTAGTGAAGACGATCTCGATGATGGTGGCTCTCGAGGATGGCATTGTCACCGACATCAACAAGCCCATTGCCACAGGGTCGGACTGGATGTATGCCGGGCGCAACATCAGTGACCGTCCCCACGGTGCTGCAACTCGCACGCCGCGTGAGATTATCGAGACCTCATCCAACATCGGCATGGCAAAGCTCATTGTCCAGGACTATGGCAAGAATCCCGGCGGTTTTCGCAAGCGCCTTGAGCAGATGGGATTCTTTGAACCGTTCAATACCGGTATCGGAGGCGAGATGACCCCGAATTTCCCCGTGCTGGGCAACAAGAATTGGGACAAGTTGTCGCTCACCCGTCAGGCCTATGGCTATGCCACGACAATCCCGCCACTGTACACCTTGGCCATGTATAACGCCATTGCCAATGACGGCAAATTTGTGAGGCCGCACCTGGTCAAGAAGCTCTCTCGTGAAGGTGAGCCCGACTCGATTATTCCCGTGACATACGTTCGCAAGCAGGTGTGCTCGCCCGAGAATGCCAGCAAGCTGCGCGTGATGTTGCGCGACGTGGTGTGGGGCAGTCACGGCACGGCTCGCCACTGGGTGCAGGACGACAAGGTGGAGATTGCCGGCAAGACCGGTACTGCGTTTACCAACGCCAGCGGCCAGTATGGTGCACAAAAGCGCCTGGCCTTCTGCGGCTTCTTCCCCTATGACAAGCCCAAGTACTCTTGCATCGTGCTCATGCTGGGGGCCGACCGTGGTGCCGGCGCGAGCAGCGGCATGGTGTTGAGGAACATTGCCCGCAAGATGTATGCTCGTGGACTGCTGGGATCCTCTCCAGCCTATGATGCTGATGCCAACAAGCAGGACACCAAATATTATCCCACCTTGTTCGCTTCGATGAACGACTATGCGGCCAACAACATCAAGCATGGCCTGGGCGTGAAGAACTCCCACCACTATGCCCGCCCCAAGGTGGTGCAGCGTGGAGTGCCCAATGTTATTGGGCTGAACGTCCGCGAGGCCATCAAGGTACTCGAGGATGCAGGCCTCATCGTTAACTTCACGGGCTCGGGCATGGTCACGGCCCAGAGCCTCGCGGCCGGGTCGCAATATGCTCGTGGCCAACGTATTAACCTAAGATTAAGAAACTCCTAAAATCACAATATCATCATGAAGGAATTATCACAACTGCTCTCGTCAATACAGCCCGTCAAGGTGATGGGCAACACCGCCATCAATATCACCGACGTGATCAACGACTCACGCCAGGCCACAAGGGGCGCTTTGTTTGTCGCCGTCAAGGGTGTCGCCGTGGACTCCCACCGCTTTATCGCCGATGTTGTGGCGCATGGGGCTGCTGCCATCGTCTGTGAGGACCTGCCTCAAGACGTGGACCCCAATGTAGCCTACATTCAGGTCGAGAACAGTGTCATCGCCCTAGCACATATCGCCGATGAGTGGTTTGACCATCCCTCAAGGCGATTGCGTCTGGTGGGCGTGACGGGTACCAATGGCAAGACCACGACGGCAACGCTGCTCTATGAGATGGCGCGCTTGATGGGACATAAAGCCGGACTGCTCTCGACGGTCAAGAATATCATCGACACTGTTGAGCAGCCCGCCAAGCAGACAACCCCCGATCACCTCACGCTTAACAGGTTATTGCACGAGATGGTCGAGGCTGGTTGCGAATATGCCTTTATGGAGGTGAGCTCTCACGCCTGTGTGCAGCGCCGCATCGAGGGCATTACCTTTGCCGGGGGCATTTTCACCAACCTGACGCGTGATCACATGGATTTCCACAAGACGGTGGACAATTATATCGCAGCCAAGAAGATGTTCTTTGACGCACTGCCCGCTGGCGCCTTTGCCCTGGTCAATGCCGACGACAAGGTGGGCGAGGTGATGTTGCAGAACACCCGTGCCGACAAGTACCGCTACTCGTTGCGTGCCCTGGCCGACTATAAGGGCCGCATTGTGGAGTCACGATTGGACGGCACGACGCTGGAGCTCAACGGCAACCAGCTTGAGGTGGGCTTTACCGGGCGTTTCAACGCCTATAACCTCTTGTCGGTCTATGGCGCGGCATTGCTGTTGGGCTTCGACCCACAGCAGGTGCTTGTCAAGATGAGCCTGCTCGAGCCCGTTGCGGGGCGTTTCCAGACTATGCGATCGCCCCGTGGCTACACGGCTATCGTGGATTATGCCCACACGCCCGACGCCCTGGTCAATGTGCTTGATACCATCCGTGACGTGGTTGGCAGGAATGGACACATCATCACCGTGTGTGGCTGCGGTGGGGACCGTGATGCCGGCAAGCGGCCCATCATGGCTCGTGAGGCTGCCGTGCGCAGTGACCGTGTCATCCTCACCAGCGACAACCCCCGCAGCGAGGATCCTGACGAGATCCTGCGGCAGATGGAAGCTGGCTTGCCCGACGAGTCTCGCTCCACCACGCTGTCCATCACCGACCGCCGTCAGGCCATCCGCACGGCTTGCCAGCTGGCCCAGTCGGGCGACGTTGTGCTCATCGCTGGTAAGGGGCACGAGGATTACCAGGAGATCAAGGGTGTGAAACATCACTTCGATGACCGCGAGCAGGTGCTCGACGTGTTCGCGACCGAGAAATAACTGATTATTAATCACTACACAATAGCAAGATATGTTATATCATCTTTTCCATTATCTGGAGCAGTACCACCACGTTAGCGGTGCCCGCCTGTTTGAGTACATCACTTTCAGGTCTGGCTTCGCTTTCATCCTGTCACTGTTCATCGGCATCGTGATTGGACGACGCATCATATTCAAGCTCAAGAGCCGCCAGATGTGTGACAAGGAGCGAGAGGCCAAGTTGGGTGGTAACGCGGCCAAGCAGGGAACACCCACGATGGGTGGCATCATCATCATTATCTCGATTTTGATTCCTTGCCTGCTGCTCGGCAAACTCAACAACGTTTACATGCTGCTCATGATCGTGTCAACGCTGTGGTGCGGTGCGCTCGGCTTTGCCGACGACTACATCAAGGTGTTCCACCACAACAAGGAGGGACTCAAGGGCAAGTTCAAGATCGTGGGACAGGTCGGACTGGGCATCATCGTGGGCTTGACCATGTATCTGAGCCCCGCCATCGTGATGAACGAGAACGTGCATGTCTCCAACCGCAACGAGACGCCCGAGCTGGTCGAAATCCACAAGTCTCAAGCAGTAAAGGCAACCAAGACTACCTTGCCCTTTGTCAAGAACCACAACTTTGACTACGCCTACTTCACGGGCTGGATGGGCAAGTACAAGCAGCTGGGAGGATGGATCCTGTTTATCTTGGTGACAATATTCGTCATCACGGCAGTGAGCAATGGCGCCAACCTGACCGATGGCGTCGATGGACTGGCTACGGGAACATCGGCGATTATTGGCGTTGCCCTAGCCATCATGTGTTATCTGGGGGGCAACGTCATCTACTCGTCCTACTTGAATATCATGTATATACCCGATAGCAGCGAACTCGTGGTCTATGCCGCGGCATTTATCGGCGCGACCATTGGATTCCTGTGGTACAATTCCTATCCGGCCCAGGTCTTCATGGGCGACACGGGTAGCCTGTGCCTGGGTGGCATCATCGCGGTATTTGCCGTCCTCATCCGCAAGGAGTGGCTCATCCCCTTGCTGTGCGGCATCTTCTTGATCGAGGAGTTGTCGGTTATCCTGCAAGTGTGGTATGTAAAACGCCATGGCAGCAACCATCGCCTGTTCAAGATGACGCCCTTGCATCATCATTTCACGATAGATCCTTCTAAAATCACATGGGATTACAAGATCAACCTGCCTGACCACCGCATCCCCGAGGCCAAAATCGTGATGCGTTTCTTCCTGGTGAGCATTCTGCTCGCCGCATTGACTTTTGTAACCCTTAAAATACGTTAAATCAAGATATTATGGCCAAGAGATTAGTAGTACTGGGTGGTGGCGAGAGCGGCGCGGGTGCCGCTGTGCTCGCAATGGTAAAAGGCATGGACGTGTTCTTGAGCGATGCGGGCAGCATCGGCCAGGCACACAAGGAATTGCTCAATCAATATCATGTCGATTGGGAAGAGGGTGGACACACGCCCGAGAAGATCCTTAATGCCGACGAGATCGTCAAGAGCCCCGGCATCCCCGACACGGCGCCCATGGTGGCCCAGGCGATCGAGAAGGGTATCCCCATCCTCAGCGAGATTGAGTTCGCTGGCCGCTACACCGATGCCAAGATGGTCTGCATCACTGGCAGCAACGGCAAGACGACGACCACCAAGCTCACTTATCACATCTTCAAGAAGGCGGGGCTCAACGTGGGACTCGCCGGCAACGTGGGCAAGAGCCTCGCCTTGCAGGTGGCTACCGAGCACCACGATGTGTACGTCATCGAGCTGAGCAGTTTCCAGCTCGACAACATGTATGACTTTAAGGCCAATGTGGCTGTCTTGCTCAATATCACGCCCGACCATCTGGATCGCTACGACTACAAGATGGAGAACTATGCGGCTGCCAAGTTCCGCATCACCCGCAACCAGACGGACGAGGACTCGTTCATCTACTGGCAGAATGACCCCATCATCGCCTCGCAGATGCGTCAGCATCATCTCGAGTCGCGACTGCTTAGTTTCACTGGCGACGATGATGACACCGGTGCCGCCTGGGTTCACGAGGGTGTGCTCAACTTCAATGTGGACGGCGACCGCTGGGACATCCCGCGTGACGCCCTCTCCTTGAAGGGGTTGCACAACGTCTATAACACGATGGCCGCCGGCCTGTCGGCCCAGGTGTTCGACATCCGCAAGGATGTGATTCGCGAAGCGTTAGCCGACTTTGAGGCCGTTCCACATCGCCTGGAGTATGTTGATACGGTCGATGGCGTGCGATACATCAACGACAGCAAGGCTACCAACGTCGATGCCTGCTGGTATGCCCTCGAGAGTGTCAACGAGCCGTGTGTGCTCATCCTGGGTGGCATTGACAAGGGAAATGATTACAGCCAGATCGAGCCGCTGGTCAAGGAGAAAGTCACTGCCATCGTCTGCCTGGGTAAGGACAACGCTAAGCTGCACGACTTCTTTGACGGCATGGTCCCTGTCGTGACCGACGCCACCAGCATGCCCGAGTGCATGGACAAGTGCCGCCAGCTGGCACACGCTGGACACACGGTGCTGTTGTCGCCTTGCTGCGCCAGCTTTGACCTGTTCAACGGCATGGCCGATCGCGGTAACCAGTTCAAGGAGTGTGTCAAGAAAATGAAATCCAACGAACAATAACCCCAACTTTTTTAACCAGATTATTTACTACACCCCGTCTATGTCCCCTAGCGAAAAGACAAACAGATATACCGAAATTTCCCAGAAGCACGGCGACCCGTGGATTTGGGGCATCTACATCATGCTGCTCATCATCTCGGTGGTGGAGAGCTATAGCGCTTCGAGTCGCGAAATCGCGGCCCAGGGCATCTACATGCCCATCATCAAGCAGTGCATCTTCCTGGGTGTGGGAGCTGCGTTTGTCGGGCTGCTCCAGCGGGTGGACTATAACAAGCCGCGTTTCCTGTATATCATGATTCCCGGCTTGGCGGTCATCACCGTCGTGAGTCTGTTGTATGTGATGTTCTTTGGCGAGGTCATCAACGGCGCCCGCCGTGCCATGACACTGGTGCCCGGCCTTGTCACCCTGCAGCCGGCCGAGCTGGCCAAGCTGTCGATTGTCACGATTTTGTCCTATATTTTCGCCAAGTCGCAGAAGAATCAGGACATCAGCAACAAGGGGCTCGTGGCGGCGGCTTTTGCCGTGGGCATCTATGGCGCTCTGATGATCAGGAGCGGCTTGACCAACACCTTGCTGTTGATTGCCATCAGTGGATCGATGCTGCTCATTGGTGGCGCCCGATTGAAGAAAATCGGCATCTTGATGGTATTCTTCGGCATCATGTTCGGTTGCTTCTTCATCATCAAGCACAACAACGACAAGAAGGAGGAAACCTTCAAGGAGACACAGCGCGAGATGCAGTTCGAGGCCAGGGCCGATGGTGTCATCGTCGATAAGGACGACAAGGACAATAACTCCAAGGTAGCCCGTTCGGGCACTTGGCGCAACCGTCTGAACGAGTGGTGGCACAGCGACTCGCTGGTTCATCGCCCCATCACGCCCAAGAACCAGCAAGAGATGTTCTCCCGCATGGCACAGGCCCACGGTGGACTTGTCGGCGTCGGTGTCGGCAAGTCTCGCGAGTGTAGCCGCCTGCCGCTGGCCTTCAGCGACTACATCTACTCGATTATTGTCGAGGAAACGGGACTCATTGGCGGCCTCTTTGTGCTGCTGCTATACTTGTCCCTGCTGGGACGTGCCGCGATGATCGTTCGCCGCAGCAAGCGCGTCTTGCCCTCGCTGCTCGTCATCGGCATGGCGTCGTTCATCACGTTCCAGGCCTTGTTCCACATGGCCATTAATGTGGGCGTGTTCCCCGTCTCGGGACAGCCCTTGCCCCTGATTTCTAAGGGCGGTACGTCGATTTTTGTGATCAGTATCGCCTTCGGCGTGATGTTGAGCGTCAGCCGCACCATCGCCAATTATGGTAATAAGAAAAATAAGGTTGACGAGACCCCGATCATCGAGGGCCTCGACGCCGAGAATCCAACCGAAATACCTGCTAAAAATGTCTGGAAATAATAACAACAATCAACAACTCAACGTGCTCGTGAGCGGTGGCGGCACTGGCGGTCACATTTTCCCCGCCCTGTCTATCGCCAACGAGGTGCGCAATCGTTTCCCCGACGCCAAGATCCTGTTTGTCGGCGCCGAGGGCCGCATGGAAATGGAAAAAGTCCCCGCTGCGGGCTACAATATCATCGGCCTGCCTGTCAGTGGATTTGACCGCAAGCGCCTGTGGCGCAATGTCAAGGTGCTCGCGCGCCTGTTCAAGAGTATGGCCATGGCGCGCAAGATCCTTAACGACTTCAAGCCCGACATCGCCATCGGCGTGGGCGGCTATGCCAGTGGACCCATGCTCAAGGAGGCTCAGAAACAAGGTATTCCCACCCTGCTGCAAGAGCAGAACTCCTATGCCGGAGTGACCAATAAATTGCTCGCGGCCAAGGCCGACAGCATCTGTGTCGCCTATGAGGGCATGGAGCGCTTCTTCCCGCCCGAGAAGATTGTTCTGACGGGAAATCCCGTCAGGCGCAACCTGCTCGACTGCGGTGCCACACCCGAGCAGGCGCGTCAGGCTATGGGCGTGGATCCCAACAAGCGCACGATCCTCATCATCGGCGGTAGCTTGGGTGCTCGCACGATCAACAATGCCATCATCAATGGCTTGTCACTGATCGGGAATACCTTTGCAACCCAAGTCATCTGGCAAACGGGCAAAATCTACGACCAGCAGTGCCGCGAGGCTCTTGACGCCTCGGGCGTGAAGAATGTGGTCCAGATGCCCTTCATCAGCAATATGGACATGGCCTATCGTGCCGCCGACCTGGTGGTGTCGCGCGCTGGTGCCAGCTCGATCTCTGAGTTACAGCTGCTGGGCAAGGCCGCCATACTGGTGCCCTCGCCCAATGTCGCCGAGGATCATCAGACCAAGAACGCCATGGCGCTCGTCAACCGCGACGCGGCCATCATGGTCACCGATGCCGACGCGGCAACCCATCTGGTCGATACCATGCTCAAGACCGTGGCCGATAGTGCCCTGGTCAACAATCTGGGCGTCAATGTCGAGAAAATGGCCCTTCGCAACGCTGCCGAACGCATCGTTGACGAGGTGGAGAGAATCATCAATCAGCATAAAGCATAATTCACACCTACAACTATGGCGACAAGCGAGATGAGAGACTTTGAATCACTATATTTTGTGGGGGCTGGCGGCATCGGCATGGCTGCGCTGGAGCGCTATTTCCTCGCCATGGGCAAGCGTGTGGCTGGATATGACCGCACCCCCAGCGACTTGACGCGTGCCTTGCAGCACGAGGGCGTGCACATCGACTTTGACGAGTCGCCCGACCTGATTCCCGACTATTGCCGTGACCCCGAGCGCACGCTGGTGGTATATACTCCCGCCGTGCCCGACGCGCATCAGGGGCTGACCTACTTCAGGAATCACGGCTTCCAGGTCGTGAAGCGGGCCGCTTTACTCGGCCTCGTGACGGCTCACAGTCGCGGACTCTGTTTTGCCGGCACTCATGGCAAAACGACGACATCGAGCATGGCTGCCCACATCCTGCACAGCTCGGGACTGGGCTGTAACGCATTCCTGGGCGGGGTGTTGCGCAACTATGACAGCAATTTCCTGTTGGCGCCTTCGAGCCCGTTCTCGGTAATCGAGGCCGACGAGTTTGACCGCTCGTTCCATCACTTGCATCCCCATATCGCTGTCGTGACTTCTACCGACCCTGACCATCTTGACATCTACGGCACTGCCGAGGCCTATCTCGAGAGTTTCGCCCATTTCACCGAACTCATACAGCCCGGTGGGGCGCTCATTGTCCACACGGGACTGGAGTTGAAACCGCGCGTGGGCAAGGATGTCAAGGTCTATACCTACAGCCGTGACGAGGGTGACTTCCACGCCGCCAACATCACCAAGGGCAATGGTGAGATATCCTTCGACTTGGTCACACCGTGGGAGACCCTGAGCAACATCAGTCTAGGTGTGCCTGTCGATATCAACATCGAGAATGCCATCGCTGCCATGGCGGCTTGCCGTCTGGTCGATACTCCCCTCGATGCCATGCGCGACGCTATCGCCTCGTTCATGGGGCCCAAGCGGCGCTTTGAGTTCTGGATCAAGGAGCCTGGCCGGCAGGGTAGGGTCATGATCGATGATTATGCCCACCATCCGGGTGAACTGCGGGCCAGCATCTCGTCGGTGCGCGATTTGTACCCTGGACGGCGCCTCACGGTCATCTTCCAGCCCCATCTCTACACCCGCACCCGTGACTTTGCGCCCGAGTTTGCCGCTGCGCTCTCTCTGGCCGATGAGGTCATCCTGCTCCCCATCTATCCGGCCCGCGAGGAGCCCATCCCTGGAGTGAATAGCGAAATGATTCTGCAACAGGTCACTAGCACAAAAAAAATCATTTACTCTAAAGAAAATTTGATTAAGTCAATACATTTGAGTAATTTTGACGTCTTATTGACAGCAGGTGCCGGCGATATCGCTAATCTGCTGCCTGCAATATGCGATGAATTCAAGAAGCAAGAGCGTTGAAACGACTGATACAATATAGCATACTCGTGATTCTGGCGGTGGCTCTCACCGTCGGCATCATCTGGGCTCGCGAGAAGTCGCGCGACGAGCTCTGCCGCCGTGTTGACGTCGAGGTCGTGAATGCCGACAGCACTTCGTTTGTCACGCCACAGGGCGTGCTCGGCGATCTCAAGGGGCAGGGCATCTCGCTCGTGGGCAAGAATATGGGCGATATCGACGCTTCGGACATCGAGGAGGCCTTGCGCCTCTCGCCCTATCTCGAGAATGCCGACATCGTGAAGTGCATGGACGGCCGCATCCTCATCCGCGTCAGCCAGCTGGTGCCCGTCCTGCGGGTCTTTGACGGCGAGCAATCCTATTACATGAACCGCGCGGGCAAGAAAATGAACGCATCGTCGTTCTATCATTGCGACGTCCCTGTTGTTCAAGGGCACTTTACTCGCAAGTACTCGCCGTTGCGACTGCTGCCGCTCATCGATTATGTGGAGAGCGATTCACTGTTGCACGCGCTCGTGACGATGTACTGCGTGCGTGACACCAACAATATCATCATCGTGCCCAACATCAGTGGCCACGTGATCAACATCGGCAATGCCGACGGCTTTGAGAACAAGTTTGCCAAGCTCAAACTTTTCTACAGGGAGGTGATGCCCAAGAAGGGGTGGAACACCTATGACACCATCTCTGTCAAGTGGGACCACCAGGTGGTCGCTACACGTCGTGTCAAGGCCGTGCAGCAGGTCTTCGAGTATGACCCCGAGGACGATGAGCAGGCTCCCGACATCGAGACGATGACCACTGGCACCGCCGCCGATGTCAAGAAGGCCGAGTCGAAGACCGAACAACCGAAGAACGAGGCGTCCTCGCCAGGCGGCAATGACGAGGATCAAGGCAGCAAGAAGAAAAATAACTAAAAACAATAATAAAAAATATATCAATCATTTTTATGGAAAAGAACCAATACATTGTAGCACTTGAAATCGGCAGCTCCAAGATCGTTGGAGCTATCGCCGAGAAAACTTCGGCTGGATACTTGAGCGTGCGACACCTGCAAGAGGAAAAACACCTCAACAGCGTGAGATATGGAATCGTACAGAATGTTGAGAATATCAAGAGCAGCATCAACCGCATCCTCAAGAATCTCGAGGGAATGGTCGATGGGCGCATCACACAGGTGTTTATGGGTGTGAGCGGCAGGTCGCTTCACAGCATCGTGAGCGAGGTTAACCGCAGCGTGGGCTCTACCGAGCCCATTACCAAGGAGTTGATCGACCGCATCATCCACGATGCCACCAGCACTCCCATCAAGAATCACGACACCGTGGACATCGTGCCGCGTGCTTTCTATGTCGACAAGGTTGAAACCCCCAACCCCGTAGGACAATTTGGCTCTTCCATAAAAATCAAGGTCAACCTCATCGTGGCTAAGCCTGCCCTCAAGCTCAACCTGAACAGGCTGATGACCTTCGGCATTCCTGTCAAGGATTATATCGTCACCCCCCTGGCCGTCGGGGAGCAGATCCTGAGCGACAGCGACCGCGAGCTGGGATGCATGCTTGTCGACATGGGTGCCGAGACCACCACGGTGACCATCTACAAGAACAAGGCGCTTATCTACCTGAGCACCCTGCCCCTGGGTGGTCGCAACCTCACCCGTGACGTGATGAACGGCTTGAGCGTGCTCGAGGAGACGGCCGAGAATGTCAAGAAGAATATCAACAACCCGCTTGACCCCAGCAACGTGAGCAACGTGGTCATCGAGGGAGTCAATGCGCGTGATGCTGCCAACTACATCAGCGCTCGCACTGGAGAGATTATCGCCAACATCAATCAGCAGCTGGCCGACGCCGGAGTCTCGTCCGATGGCATCCAGAGCATCGTCCTCATCGGTGGCAGTGCCCACCTGGGCGGCTTGCAGCTCAAGCTCGAGGAGACCATCAAGGTCAAGGTGCGCATGGGCCAGAATCCTCCCATCCTCAATATCCTGAACCCCGAGATCAACCGCATGGAGTATATTGAGATTTTCTCATTGCTGGCCAAGGCTGCCGAACTCATGCCCGACGGCGAGACCTGCATCGAGCTCAACAAGTATGAGGATCCCACGTTCGAGGGACCGGCCATGCCTCGCCAGCCCATGACGCCCGAGCCTCCCGTCGTGCGAGAGACTAAACCCGTCAAACCCAAGAAAAATCGTTGGAAGAAATGGACCGATAAGCTTTCCAGCCTGATGTCCGAGGACGATCCCGTTGATGACGAGCAGTAATGAAACTATCCACCCTAATCAATAATATTAATACAACACAATATGGTAGACAACAATAAAATCGACATCATGTCCACGCTGGACCAGAATTCAGGCTTTTCGGACAAGGAGAAGATGCGCACCATCATCAAGGTGATGGGCGTGGGTGGAGGTGGCAACAACGCCATTAACCACATGTATATGCAGAACATCGAGGGCGTCTCGTTTGTCGTGCTCAATACCGACAAGCAGCAGCTCAACGAGTCGCCGGTGCCCAACCGCGTGCTACTCGGCCCCAACACCACACACGGTCTGGGAGCTGGTAATATCCCCGAGACCGCCAAGCGCGCAGCCGAGGAGAGCGAGAACGAGATCGCTCAACTGTTCGATGATGATACCAAGATGGTCTTCATCACTGCGGGTATGGGTGGCGGTACCGGTACGGGCGCCGCTCCTGTCGTGGCACGCATCGCCCAGCAGAAGGGTGTGCTCACCATCGGTATCGTGACCATTCCTTTCTTGTTCGAGGGTACCCGCAAGATCATCAAGGCTCTGGCTGGTGCCGACGAGATGGGCAAGTACACCGATGCGTTGCTCATCATCAATAATCAGCGACTGACCGAGATTTACAAGGACCTTGACTTTACCAACGCATTCGGTAAGGCCGACGATACGCTCACGATTGCTGCACGCAGCATCAGCGACCTGATCACCGTCAATGGCAAGATCAATCTTGACTTCAACGATGTGAATACCACCCTGCGCGATGGTGGCGCCGCAATCATCAGCTCGGGTTACGGTACGGGCGAGCGTCGCGTGACCAAGGCCATCGAGAATGCGCTCGAGTCACCCTTGCTCAAGAACCGTGACGTCTATGGTTCCAAGAGAATCTTGATGAACTTCTATTATAATCCCAACAGCGACTCTCCACTGCTCATGGAGGAAATGAACGAGATCCAGGAGTTCATGGCCAACTTTGACCAGGAGGTAGACGTGATCTGGGGTATGGCATTCGACAACAGCCTCGAGGATAGGATCAAGGTGACTGTACTGGCTTCGGGATTCAATGTCTCGCTCGACAAGGAGGCCCCTGTGCCCAATGTCAACGTGCGCACCTATCGCGAGCCCGCTGTTGCCGTGCACACCAACAACATGTCCGATACCGACCGACTCAAGAAGGAGTATGGCGAGGACGCCATCACCAAGCAGGCCCTGGCACAGAATCGTGCCCGTTACATCGTGCTCACCCCCGACGAGATGGACGATGATGACGTGATTGACCTGATCGAGAAGTCACCGACCTACAAGCGCAAACCCGACTTCCGCAACCAGATCAAGGAGCGCCAGCAGACGGTAACCCAGGAGCGCATTGTCGAGACCCCCAAGGTGCCCAAGCGACCCAGCAGCGACTCCCAGACGATCGACTTTGGTGACAACTAAAAAACTAGGGACTAGAAATTAAAAACTAAGTATTAAAATGCTGACTTTACAATTGATTAACCAGGACCCCGAGGAGGTGATTCGCCGCCTTGCTGTCAAGCAATTTGACGCACGCGAGCCCATCATGCGCATCGTGGAACTGGATAAGCAGCGCCGTGCACTGCAAAAACAACGCGACGACAACGCCGCGGTGCTCAATAAAATGGCCGCACAGATTGGCGCCCTCATGAAACAGGGCGACCGCGAACAGGCCGAGGCCGTAAAGACACAGGTGGCCGACCTCAAGACGGCCAACAAGGAGATTGACGACAACTTGACCGCTGCCCAGGACGAGATCACCCAAATCCTGCTCAGCGTGCCCAATGTGCCCTACAGTGGCGTGCCCGAGGGCAAGACGGCCGACGACAACATCGTCGAGAAAACGGGTGGCAAGATGCCCGAGCTGGGCGACGACGCGCTGCCCCACTGGGAATTGGCCAAGAAGTACAACTTGATAGACTTTGACCTGGGCGTGAAAATCACGGGCGCGGGATTCCCTGTCTATGTCGGCAAGGGTGCCCGACTGCAACGCGCGTTGATACAGTTCTTCCTCGACGAGGCCGGCAAGGCTGGCTACCTCGAGATTGAGCCCCCGCTGGTCGTCAACGAGGCTTCGGGACTGGGTACAGGACAGCTTCCCGACAAGGAGGGGCAGATGTATCACTGCCAGGTGGATAATTTCTACCTCATCCCCACTGCCGAGGTCCCCGTCACCAACATGTATCGTGACGTCATCATCCCC
Source organism: uncultured Prevotellaceae bacterium (assembly GCA_946406035.1). Lineage (GTDB taxonomy): Bacteria > Bacteroidota > Bacteroidia > Bacteroidales > Muribaculaceae > Sodaliphilus. Next base: position 28,147 of record CAMJJG010000020.1, on the reverse strand, counting down.
CAGGAGGAACTGCCCAAGAAGAATTGTGCCTACTCGGCTTGCTTCCGTCGCGAGGCTGGCTCCTATGGCAAGGACGTGCGAGGCCTGAATCGCCTGCACCAGTTCGACAAGGTCGAGATTGTGCGCATCGAGAAACCCGAGAACTCCTATGCCGCTCTCGAGGAGATGAAGGACCATGTGCAGGGCTTGCTCGACAAGCTCGAGTTGCCGTGGCACATCCTGCGGCTGTGTGGTGGCGACATGAGCTTCACGAGCGCTATCACCTTCGACTTCGAGGTGTGGTCGGCTGCACAGCAGCGTTGGCTCGAGGTGAGCAGCGTCTCCAACTTCGAGACCTATCAGGCCAATCGACTCAAGTGCCGCTACCGTGGTGACGACAAGAAGACCCACCTGTGCCACACGCTCAATGGCTCGGCACTGGCGTTGCCTCGCATCGTCGCTGCGCTGCTCGAGAACAACCAGACGCCTCAAGGCATCCGCATCCCTGCCGCCTTGCAGCGTTACACGGGCTTTGACATTATCGACTAAGCTATAATTCTCACGCTAGGTCTCTAACACGCTAATATGATTAGTGGAAATGTTAGCGACTTAGCGTGAGGTAATTATGCCTACGGGATGAATCGCAAGGCCTGGCTCGATTACTTGAAGCTGATAGCGATGTTCATGGTGGTGGTCTATCACACACCGCCGCGCTACGATACCGCCCATGAGGCCGCCCTGTTCAACATGGGTGCGCCCGTCTTCTTTTTTGCGGCTGGGTATCTGTTTGATATTGACAAGTATCGCGGCTTTTGGGCATTCTTCAAGCATCGTGCTAGGCAGATTCTGGTGCCTTACACCACATTTTTTATAATATTCTATGCCTTGTGGCTTGTTGTAGGACGCGGCATGGCGGGCTCCGGCGAGCAGGCCATCGACACGCTCACGCCACTGTACCAGTTCCTCAGCGGCACGCCCGACGTCGTCCTTGGCCCGTTCTGGTTCCTGGCCGCGCTCTGGACGATGCAACTCATCTATTATCCCATCAGGCGCTTCTTGACGGGATATTGGCCACTTGTGGTCGCGGTATTGCTCTGCCTGAGCCTTTTTGTCATCCCCAGCCATCCGCTGTTCCTGTGCTGGAATCTCGACAAGGCGCTGTTATACATGCCCATTCTGGCTGTAGGCAACTGTTGCCGCCCGCAGGTTGAAAAATTTGCTTTTAACACTTCCGCCCATGCTGTGCTATGGCTCCTCATGGCTGTGTTGGGCCTTGGTTTTCTTGTGGTTGCGCCTCTGTCCATCGACCGCGAGGTCGCTTACGTTTTAGCGCCTCTTGCCGTCATCCTCGTGTTGCCGCTTTACACGGCTGTGTGCCGATGGCTTGAGTCGCATTGCGGCTCTAGCCGCTTTGCCAGGGCAGTGGCCATTACCAGCATCACCTACTTGGCCCTGCAGAATTACTTGATAGGTGTCATCAAAATAGTGGTGGCCAAGCTTTTGGGCTCGGCCATCCTCGACAACAGCATTCTCATCAAGGTGGCCATCTCTGTGGCCGTGATGGTGCTGCTTTATCCGCTCGCAATGATCATCGAGCGTTATTTCCCCTTCATTTTGGGCAAGCGCTACAAGAAGCCTTGACTGCGGCCTCGAGCTGATGCATGGCCTGTTCGAGCACGCTGCGCGGGCTGCCCATGTTGAACCGCATGTGGCAACGGCCAGCCTCGCCAAACATCGAACCCTCGTTCATCGCCAGCCCGGCCTTGTCGCGGAAGAGCGACACTACTTCGTCATGGCTCAGCCCTAGTCCCCTGCAGTCTAGCCACACCAGGAATCCGGCCTGTGGCTTGATGGCAACAATGCCAGGGATGTGTTCGCGGCAATACTGTTCCACATAGTCAACATTGCCCTCGATGTAGTGCAGGCACTCGTCGAGCCACTGCTTGCCGTTGCGGTAGGCCGCCTCGGTGGCGATGATCGACACCAGATTGGCATTGCACAGCTCGTTAATCTCTATCCACTTGAAGAACGGCTCGCGCAGGGCCGGGTTCTTGACTACACACCACGAGCTCTTGAGCCCCGCGATGTTAAATGTCTTGCTTGGAGCGCCACACGTCACTGTCACTGCCGCGGCTTCGTCGCTCACGCTGGCCATCGCTGTGTGGTGGTGCCCATAGAGCATCAGGTCACCAAATATCTCGTCCGAGAACACAATCACATTGTGCTGGTGGGCCAGACGGGCCACTTCTCGCAGCACCTCGGCGTCCCAAGCGATGCCGGCGGGATTATGCGGGTTGCACACGACCATCATGCGCGGCTTCTCCTGCTCCATGATGCGCTCCAGCCCCTCGAGGTCCATGCGGTAGAGGTTGTCGCTGGTGGGAATCAAGGCATTGTTGATGCACACGCGGCCATTGCCCTCAATCACGTCCTTGAAGGGGTAATAAACCGGTTGCTGGATGACTATCTTGTCGCCAGGGTGGGTAAAAAAGTTCACCGCCAGGCCAAAGCCTGTCACAATGCCGGCAACAAAGGTCACCTCGTCTCTCGTGAACTCAAAACCGTTGCGTTCGCGCTGCCAGTCGATGATTGACTGCCAGTAGCCGTCATACAGACACGTGTAGCCATACACCGGGTGCTCCCCGAGGCGTCTAACCAGGGCTTCGGTGATGTCGGGACAAACGGCAAAGTCCATGTCGGCGATCCACAACGGGAGCAGGTCGTCGCGGCCGTAGTCCTGCTTGAGTACTTCTATTTTCTTGCATTGAGTGCCATGGCGGTCAATGAGTTGGTCAAAGTTGTATTTTGCCATTATTCTTTCAAGATTTAAGGCGTTGTTATATAAAGTGAATGAATACGGTCGCAAATTTAGTGTTTTTTTGTCAGATACTGCATCCTTCGGCCCTTTTTTTATCATCGCTCTTGCGCTGGGGTTGCGGGTCTCGTGTGGAATGTGTATCTTTGCGCTGTTGATTTTCTGATATTAATTTGAGAAATATGACCCGTAAAATCCATTTCATGAAAATGCACGGGGTGGGCAACGACTACATCTTTGTGGACACGTCGCTCTATCCGATCGATGACCCGCAGACTACCGCTATCGCCTGGAGCAAACCTCACATGGGCATCGGCAGCGACGGACTGGTACTGATTGGCCGTTCGTCTGTGCCCCAAGCCGATTTCACGATGCGCATCTTCAATGCCGATGGCAGCGAGGGGCTGATGTGTGGTAATGCCAGCCGATGCATCGGCAAGTATGTTTATGAGCATGGCTTAACCGATAAGACCTCCATCAGGCTGATGACCGCTTCGGGTATCAAGACGCTCGAGCTTGCCGTCAATCCACACGGTCTGGTCGAGCAGGTAACGGTAGACATGCTTGCTCCCGTCCTCGATGACGCGTCGTTGTTCCTGCCCGATGGGGAGCCCTTGCCCAGCGGCGTGTTTGTCTCGATGGGCAATCCGCACTATGTGACCTTTGTCGACGACATCGATGCCGTCGATGTCGCTACCCGTGGGGCCATCATGGAGCGTCACTCGCGCTTCCCACAGCGTTGCAACATCGAGTTCGTGCAGGTGCGCGACGATGGCCTGCGAATGCGCGTGTGGGAGCGGGGCAGCGGCATCACGATGGCTTGCGGCACTGGAGCGTGTGCCACGGCTGTAGCCGCGGTAGTGACAGGCCGCAGCAATCGCCGCACGCGTGTCATCATGGATGGCGGCTCGCTTGACATCGACTGGCGCGACAATGGTCATGTCTATCTCTCTGGGCCGGCAACGCTGGTCTATGAGGGAGACATTGAGTTGTAATTACAATTCGGGTGCAGATGTAGCAGTTGGCCCGCAGGTGTTTCGCTCATCAGCGGATGGAAAATAGGATATATTCGTTTCTAATTAAGCTGAATTCGTGTAATTAGCATCAACTCCGCTGGGTTTTGGACCAACATCTATATCATTGCCGAAATTTTTTTATTACCTTTGCGGTTTGAAAATGAGAATCCATCAAAAATAAGAGATAACATGAACGTACTGGAATTAAGCGAACAAGAGATTATCCGCCGTAACAGCCTGGAACAACTCAAGGCGATGGGTATCAATCCCTATCCTGCCGACGAGTATGTCGTGAATGCCTACAGCGACGACATCGTGGCCAATTTTGCCGATGATGCCGAGCCCCGCAAGGTGAGCATCGCGGGACGCATGATGAACCGTCGCATCATGGGCAAGGCTTCCTTCTTTGAACTGCAGGACTCACATGGCCGTGTACAGGTTTACGTCAGCCGCGACGACCTGTGCCCTGACGAGAACAAGGATATATATAATGTGGTGTTCAAGAAATTGCTCGACATGGGCGATTTTGTGGGAGTCGAGGGCTTTGTCTTCCGCACCCAGACCGGCGAGATCAGCGTGCACTGCCAGTCGTTGAAGTTGTTGAGCAAGTCGTTGAAGCCGCTTCCCGTCGTTAAGCAGAAGGACGGTGTTACCTATGACGCCTTTGAGGATCCCGAGTTGCGCTATCGCCAGCGTTATGTAGACCTCATTGTCAACACTGGCGTGAAAGAGACCTTCTTGAAGCGCGCGCTCGTAGTCAAGACCATGCGACAGGTTCTTGACGACGCGGGCTACACCGAGGTCGAGACGCCCACTCTCCAGGCTATAGCCGGTGGAGCAACAGCTCGCCCGTTCATCACCCACTTCAACGCGCTGAATATCCCCATGTATATGCGCATCGCTACCGAGCTCTATCTCAAGCGCCTGATCGTGGGCGGTTTCGAGGGTGTGTATGAGATCGGCAAGAACTTCCGCAACGAGGGCATGGACCGCAACCACAATCCCGAGTTCACATGCATGGAGCTGTACGTTCAATACAAGGATTATAACTGGATGATGTCGTTTACCGAGCAGTTGCTCGAGAAGATATGTATCGCAGTCAACGGTAAACCCGAGACCACGATCGACGGACAAACGATCAGTTTCAAGGCGCCTTACCGCCGTCTACCCATCCTGGAGGCCATCAAGGAGAAAACTGGCTTTGACCTCGAGGGAAAGAGCGAGGACGAGATACGCGACGTGTGCAGACAACTCAAACTCGAGATCGACGACACGATGGGCAAGGGCAAGCTCATTGACGAGATCTTCGGCGAGTTCTGCGAGGGCACGTTCATCCAGCCCACGTTCATCATCGACTATCCCGTCGAGATGTCACCGCTCACCAAGATGCACCGCAGCAAGCCCGGCCTGACCGAGCGCTTTGAGCTCATGGTCAATGGCAAGGAGCTGGCCAATGCCTATAGCGAGTTAAATGACCCCATTGACCAGGAGGAGCGCTTCAAGGAGCAGATGCGTCTGGCCGACAAGGGTGATGACGAGGCAATGATCATCGACCAGGACTTCCTGCGCGCCCTCCAATATGGTATGCCGCCCACCAGTGGCATTGGCATCGGCATCGACCGTCTGGTGATGCTCATGACCGGCAACAGCTATATCCAGGACGTGCTCTTGTTCCCGCAGATGCGCCCCGAGAAGGTACCTGCACGCGACAAGGTCGAGGCCTTCACTGCTCTGGGCATCCCCGAGGAGTGGGTTGCCCCCATCCAGAAGGCAGGTCTGCTCACTGTCGCTGCACTGGGCGCCCTCGAGAAGCCTGGCAAGCTCTTCCAGGACCTGCTCGACATCAACAAGAAGTATAAACTGGGATACAAAGTCCCTGTTGTTGACGAGGTCAAGAAGTGGGTTGAAGCTGCCGCCGCAACCCTGCAGTAACGCAACAAGGTATAAGTATTTTTTTAACGAGGGGATCAAGCCGCCATCAAGCGGGTTGACCCCCTATTGTTTTTGGAAATTAGCAATTTTTAAGAAAGAAATTGACTCTAATATTGATGAAAACTGGCCCCTTTCTCATGATTATTTTATAACTTTGGCATTTGATTCAGTGGGTTTTATGCAATGTGTTTGCGCGACTCGCTGATTATCAATGTATTGTAAAACCAGATCATTAATCAAATACTTCTTAATATGTTAAAGAAATATCTCATACTCCTGGCATTAATTGTGATGGCGGTTGCATCGTCTCATGCTGGCACATGGAAATTGCACAATTACTATGTGACCTCCAAGATCCAGAATGTCTATGACACCGGCGACAAGGTCTATTACTTGAACAGTAATGCCTTGTACCAGTTCGACAAAGCGACTCACAAGACCACCGCACTGAATAGCAAGAATCTGCTTTCGGCCGACGATATCAACCAGATCTATTACGATTATCAGAACGATCTGCTCTTCGTTGTCTATAACGATTGCAACATCGATATTATTGACAACGAGGTCCGTGTCACCAATATCAGCTCTGTCAAGGACGCTGTCATGCGCGTCTATAACTACAAGTTAGAGAATGGTGGTGAATTGACGGGCTATAACGATAAGGGCATCTATGACATCACCTTTGCCAACGGTATCGCCTATGCTGCTACTGGCTATGGCTACATCACTATCGACGAGGCCACGATGCACGTGACAAGCAACAATGTGCTGAGCGAGACAATACACATCAACTCGGTAGCCGTTATGGGAACTAGCACATTGCTGATACTCTCCAATACCTATTGCTACTATGGCCCCATCGATGCCGAAAACCCCATCAAGACCTTTAAGAAATTTCAATATAAGGCCTATACCGATGGACGGTTGTTACCCATCGATGACCATTCATCGTTTGTGTTGGGCGTGGGTGGGTTATACCATTTTGACTTCTCGGGAGAGCAGGTAGTAGCCACCGATCTTGTCGCAAAAAAGCCCACTAACGTACAGAAGACCCCAACCGGTTACATTGCCAACTTTGAGAACCAGAAGTTCTACTATACAATTGATGCTACCGGCAAGGTGGCCACCCAGGCCTCGACCGTGATTGGTTTTGCCAGCAGTGACCCCAATGGTGACGGTACGGTTTGGATCAGCGATGACAATGGCCTGCATGTCGCTAATAGCACCGATTACTACAGCGTGAACGCCATTTCCACCGACCAGCCCTATTGGCTCAAGTACAACTCGGCGATGGATGTGCTTTATGTGGGTGTATCGGCCAAGAATGGCGTCACAGTCAATGATTTGCCCGCCAATGTGATTAATACCTATGACGGTACTAACTGGGCTGACGCAACGGCATTTACTGCCAATGGCGCGGGCTATGAATTTGTATTCAACCCGCTGGATTCTCTCACCTACATGCGTGCCAGCTGGAATACCGGATTGTTCAAGGTGACCAATAATGTCAGGAAACTCACCTACACCAAGACCAACTCATTGATGGGTAACTATAAAGCTCACCCTGCATTTGATAACTATGGCAACATGTGGATTGTGAGTTCCTATGGTAATAAAACGTGCCCCACGGCTGTCTTGACCAAGGATAAAGTGGCTAAGAACAGTGTTACCCAGGCCGACTGGTTCCAGCCTAGTGGGCTGCTCGCGTTGGCTACAGGCTACATGCAGCGTTCACGCTTTGTGATTTCCAAGCTCAATAATTACAAAATATATACCGACGGTGACTGGAACGGAAATACGACGATCGGCCATCTCCTGTGCTGGGATAACGGCAACGAGGATCCCACGGTCGATAACTATCGCTTCAGCAACATCTCTCACTTTGTTGACCAGAACGGTAAGCTCATCGACTGGGAGTATCTCTCTCACATGGAGCAGGATGCCGATGGCATGATCTGGGTCGGTCACACCGCAGGCCTGTTTGTGTTTGACCCCAATGTGGTGTTTGACGATAGTCCCAGGGCTACCCGTCCCTATGTCTCCAACTTCAGCGAGGGCAAGGGTTACCTGTGTGAGGGCTATGCTGTCTATGACATCGGTATTGACCGCTATAACAACAAGTGGATTGGTACCAACAACGGCCTCTATTATGTCTCGCCCGATGCTTCGACGGTTTACGAGCACTTCATGACCCATAATAGCGATATCCCGTCCAACACTATCTACAGCGTGGAGTGCGACACCAAGCACGACCGTGTATATATCTATACCGATAACGGTTTTGCCGAGTACATCGTCAATGGCGACGTCAGCTCGCTCGACTATGATAATGTGTATGCATTCCCCAATCCCGTGGAGCCTGATTTCACTGGCATGGTCAAGATTGCCAATCTCATGGAGAACAGCTATGTAGTGATAACCGACAAGGATGGCGCGGTGGTTGCCCAGATGGGTCCCGTGATGGGTAGCGCGCTGTGGGACGGTTGTGACGACAGTGGCGAGAGGGTGTCCACGGGTACCTACAACGTCTATGCCGCCCAGGGTGCCCAGCCCGTGACAACAGGCAAACCCCAGGCAACGATTATGGTCATTAAGTAAAAACGATTGATATCAACTGAATCCAGAATACGGGAGTGTGTGCCACCAGTCAATGGGCACACACTCCCGCGTTTGGAAATAAAACGAAGCACCCCGAGCCTTGGGTATTGATTATGGACGTAACATCAATAGAGTTCTATACACTCGCCTTTGTCGTGGCGATGGCGTTGGTGGCTTTTTTGATAGGCTCGTTTGATAAAGAGCAGCCCAGCACCTATATCTTGCAGCTGTCGACCGAGGCTGCTAGCGAGGCCCAGGACGTGTTAACCGTCGAGCCTCTTGACGAGGGTCGCTATAAGTTCTACCGTGAAGGCTTGTCGCTAGCGCCAGGCGAAACAATCAATCTAGTGTTCACCATCCGTGGCGACAACTGCCTGGTCGTTGAGAAAAAGGGCAAGAGATGTCGAGGGGCCGTCGCCGATCCTGTCGCGGGACAGGCATTGGTGAAATGCCTGCGGTATGGGCGCAAGTACAAGGTGCGCTATGAGAGCCAGCTGACCAGTGCGTGGGCGTCGTTTACGCTTGATACGACCCACCCCCAGTCCAAGCGGGTTCCCCTCAACTATTAATGGCAGGTTTGTGGCCTTGCTCTACAATTTCCTGTCGAGTTTTTCGTTTTATAGTTGTGTGGATTAACTTCCATTTCAATTGATTATTGAATTAATAGTACTGTATTGTGGAATAATAAACACTTTGCGTTGATATGATCAGAAAATACTATACCTTCATTGTGATGGCGGTAATTGCTGTTATCGCCGCTAGTGCTGGCACATGGAGGATGCATAACTATTATGTGGAATCAAATGTCCTGAACATATATGATACCGATCATAAGGTGTATTATCTCAATAGCGGTCACCTTTTTCAGTTTGACAAGGCGACTCATGTCACCACGGCACTGAGTAGCCAAAACCTGCTCTCGGATGAGGATATCAGTCAGATTTTTTACGATCACGCCAACAAACTGCTCTTTGTCGCCTATACCAATTGTAACATCGATATCATTGATGCCGCTGGCAGGAAGACCAATATCACCAACCTCAGGGATGCATTAATACGCTTGCATCATTATTCCCTCGATGATAATAATAATCTGACTGGTTATACTGGTAGGGGTATTATAGATATCACTTTCTCGCGTGGTATGGCTTATGTGGCCGCGGGTTTTGGATACATGACGATTGATGAGTCAACGTTAACTGTTGTTGAGGACGAGTTCATCGACCGTAACATTAATATCAACTCGGTGGCAGTGCTTAGCGATGCCCTGATGCTCATCCTGTCCGACGGCTATTGCTACTATGGCCCCGTGGGAACCGAGAACCCGATTGTCAACTATAAGAAGGTCCAACGGCAGTCAGAAGGCGGCAAACTCTTTCCTATCAATGACCACGCGGCATTTATCCTTGCAGCTTCGTCATTGTGCTATGTCGATTTCTCGAGTACGACCCCCATAGTGACTACACTGGTGTCGGCCAAGCCTACCATCGTGCAGAAAACGCCTTCGGGCTTCATCGCCAACTTTGAAAACCAGAAGTATTATTACACGATAGATGCCAGCGGCAAGATGGCGACCAAGGCTTCCTCGGTGAGGGGCTTTGCGTCGTCCAACCCGTCGGGTGACGGCACGGTGTGGATTAGCGACGCCAATGGCCTGCACGTCAAGAACAGTACGGCCTACTACAAGTTGCCCTCGTTGACCACCGACCAGCCCTATTGGCTCAAGTACAACTCGGCGATGGACTTGCTCTATGTGGGTGTCTCGGCCAAGAATATGGTCACCAATCTGGATCAGCTTCCCCCCAACGTGATGAATACCTACAACGGCACGGAATGGGCCGATGCATCGGCATTTACTGCCAACGGTGGCGGATACGAGTTTGTCTTCAACCCGCTGGACTCGACTACCTATGTGCGCGCCAGCTGGAATACCGGCCTCTATAAGGTAACCAATAATGTGAGGAAACTCATTTATTCCAAGACCAACTCCCCAATGGGCACCTACAAGGCCCACCCGGCGTTTGACAAGTCGGGTAACATGTGGATTGTCAGCTCCTATGGCAGCAGTGCTTGCCCCGTTGCTGTGTTACCCAAGGCCAAAGTGGCCAAGAATACTGTTGCCATGACCGACTGGTTCCAGCCCAGTGGCCTCTCCTATCTGAACACTGGAAAGATGCAGCGTTCCCGTTTCTTGATTTCCAAACTCAATAATTACAAGATTTATACCGATGGCGACTTCTCGCAGATAACTTCCATGCAGGGCCGCATCTTGTGCTGGGACAATGGTAATGAGGATCCCACTGTGGACAATTACAGGTTTGCGAGCACCTATCAGTTTATAGACCAGGATAACAGAACGGTGAGGTGGACAAATATCTCTCACATGGAAGAGGATGCCGACGGCATGATCTGGGTGGGACACTTGACGGGGCTGTTCGCCTTTAATCCCAATGTGCTCTTTGACGAGAATCCAAGGGCTGTGCGCCCCTGTGTAGTCAATTGCGACATGGACGAGGACCGCGGATTCCTCTGTGAGGGCTATACTGTCTATGACATCGCTGTCGATCGCGATAACAACAAGTGGCTGGCCACCAGCAATGGCGTCTACCACGTTTCGCCCGACGGCACAACCATCTATGACCACTTCATGACCCGTAACAGCGACATCCCGTCTAACAATGTTTACAGCATCGAGTGTGACAACAAGCACAACAGGGTGTATATCTATACCGACAGGGGTTTTGCCGAGTATATTGATTCTGAGGGCGTTCCTGCTCTCGATTATAGTGAGGCGCGCATCTATCCCAACCCTGTTGAGCCTGATTTCACCGGCACCATCAAGATTTTCAAACTCATGCAGGACTCCTATGTGACGATTGCCAATAAGCAGGGAACGGTTGTCGCCCAGATGGGCCCCGTGACGGGTACCGCGCTATGGGATGGCAGTGGCAGCAATGGTGAGAGGGTGCCCACCGGCGTCTATAGCGTCTATGTGTCACAAGGGAGCCAGCCAGTTGTCTCTGGTGACCCGATGTTAACTGTCGTGATTATTCGATAAGGACTTTTTCATTGGATATTATTTGTGTCAACGATTAAACATTTCTGAGTGATGATAAAGAAAAATATCTTGTTACTGATGGCTCTGGCATGCTCATTAAGCATGGCGGCTCAAAGTGCAGTGGGGGATTGGCGCATCCACACCTCCTTTGTCGGCTCCCAGGTGACCAGCGTGGCTGAGACCTCTAATTGGGTTTACTACCTTGCTGGTGAACATCTTTTCCGCCTTGACAAGGAAACCCAGGAGAATGAGGCCCTGAGCAAGGTGAACCTCTTGAGCGACATGACCATCTCTCAAGTGTTCTATAACAGTGACAAGGACTATCTGGTAGTCATCTATAGTGATACCAATATCGACCTGATCCTGAGCGATGGCGCGGTCGTCAATATGCCCGAGATTGAGAATGCGGTCATGACATCGAGCAAGAAAATCAATGATGTGACGTTTGCTCCTGGTTTGATATATGTCGCTACCGATTTCGGCTATGTGGTGATTGATGACAGTAAATTTGTTGTCAAGGAGTCTCATGTATATAATCAGGCTTTGACCTCGGTGGCCCAAGTCGGGAATTTGTTACTCCTGTCAACAGCCAAGAAATTCTACTATGGCATGGCTGGCGACTATCACGAGCAGTTGTCGACGTTTACCGAGTCTAGTCATGAGGCCGGTTGCCGAATCCGCCCCATCAATGATGACCGTTTTTTTGCAATCTCGTCCACGACCTCTCGAACGGCTATGACCAAGCATGATGATGGGCGTGTGAGTTTCTCCACCGAGCAACTCATCGATTCGGCCGCTACTGTAGTGCAAAAGACCCAAGGCGGATTTCTGCTCAATGTGCCTGATAAGAAAAAATACTATAAGAGCGATGTCAACGGCGAGAATCTTGTCGCGTTTAACACTGGCGGGGAAATCTGTAGCGCCCATCCCGATGGCGACGGAACCCCCTGGGCCTGTGGACCCCTGGGCCTGCATCAATACGGCAGCGAGAGTTATTATCTGCCCAATGCCCTGAACGAGTCGATGCCGTTCTGGATGGCCTATAATGTCGAGGATGACCTATTGTATGTCTCCACACCGGCCACCAATGCTTTCTTCAAGAATTCTTATCCCACCGTAATCAATACTTATGACGGCATGACGTGGAAGGATGCCACGCCGCCGGGTGCTCCCATCGACGGATCTTACTGGATCGACTTTGTGCCTGGAGCTCCTAACACCTATCTGATGAGTACTTGGCGTGATGGACTGATTAAGGTCGTGGACGATGAGATCGCTTACGTCTACAATACCGAAAACAGCCCCATGCGCAAGAGATATGCCCTGCATCCCATCACCAGCATCGACCGCAATGGCAACGTGTGGGTGGTACAACCCTATGAGAACGAGGCCACTCCCGTGATGGTGCTGCCCGCGGCCAAGGTGAAAAGCAGCCAGGTAGCCCCTGGTGATTGGCTCACGCCCACCATCGATGGCATCTACTCGGGACAATATACCAAGCGTGCCAGTTTCATCTCTACACGCAACGGCAATCAGGACATCAAGGTGTTTACCGATGGCGATTACCAGACGCCTATTTTCATCTGGAATAGCGCTGGCGATATCTCTTCCCGTCCCCAGCAGGTCTCCTTCAGTCGTCTGGCCGACCAGGACGGCGAGAGTGTCTCGTGGACCTATGTCATGTGCCTTGCCGAGGACTTGAACGGCACCGTGTGGATGGGTACGACCGAGGGAATCTGTGCGATGAACCCAGCCAACGCGTTCTCGGCCAACTTCAATGTGGTGCGTCCCAAGGTGCCTCGCAACGACGGTACCGGCATGGCCGACCGACTCATGGATGGCATTCAGGTGAATAGTATCGCTGTTGACGGTGCCAACCGCAAGTGGATTGCTACACAGTCCTCTGGATTGTTCCTTGTAAACAGCGACGGAACCGAGATTATCAAGAAATTCAATACGGCCAACAGCCCGCTGGCTAGCAATACGATATACCGTGTTTGCTGCAATCCTAACAGTAATTCGGTTTATCTCACCACTCCTGCCGGACTGTATGAGTACTTTAGCGACAGCAGCCCTGCCGAGAAGAACTATGACAATATCTACGCCTATCCCAATCCTGTAAGACCCGAGTACACTGGCGAGGTTACCCTCGTGGGAATGATGGATAACACTCTCGTCAAGATTGCCGATGCCGGTGGCAACGTCGTCCGTCAACTCAAGTCGACTGGTGGCATGGCGACCTGGGACTGCTGTAACCAGTGGGGCGAACGCGTCAAGACGGGCGTTTATCTCGTCATCTGCTCGCGTGCCAATGGTGGCGGCGAGGCTGTCGTAACTAAGATTGCAGTGATCCGATAGCCCTTCTCGCTATCCAATCACTGCAATCTCCACCCTATCCGGGAACCGGATAGGACTGCTGTTTCCTCCTTATTACTTAATGATCATCACCGTCTTCATGGGCTGGCCCGTAATTGTGGGTTGGCTGCCTTGGGCGGCATAGATGCCATAGATACCCGTGGGCACTCGCTCGCCGTTATCGCCACAACCGTCCCACATGGCCAGGCCCGTTGCGGGGCCTATCTGCTTGACGATGGTGCCGTTCTTGTCGACAATCGACACATAGGAGTTCTCCATGAGCTTGGCAATCTTGATCATGCCGGTGAAATCAGGTTCAACGGGATTGGGATAGACATACATGCTGTTGTAGTCCATTGCTGCGATCTCACCATCGGCAATATACTCAGCAAAGCCGTTATCGGTATAGATATAAACTCTGTTATGCTTGGTGTCACACTCCACGCTGTAAATGGTATTGGACGGGATGTCACTATTCTGTGTCATGAAGTGCTCATAGATGGTGGTGCCGTCGGGCGAGACAAAGTACAGGCCGTTATCGGTAGCAATCCACTTGTTGTTAATACGGTCGATGCCGATGTCGTATACCGTAAAGCCTTCACACAGGACGCCCTTGTCAGCCTCGATGGCGCAACTGGTCACGTGTGGGCGAGTTGCCCGGGGATGGTTATCAAACACCACGTTGGGGTCAAACGCAAACAATCCACCCATGTGACCCGTCCAGATCATTCCGTCGGCATCTTCCTCCATGTGAGTCAAGTAGGTCCAGTCAACCATCCTGTTGTCCTGGTCGGTAAAGTGGGTAATGGTCGTGAAGCGGTAGGTATCTACGGTCGGGTTCTCATTACCATTGTCCCAGCACATGATGCGGCCTGGCATTGACGTGCTCAAGTAGTCACAGTCGCTATAGATCTTGTAGTTATTGAGTTTGGATATCACAAAGCGCGAACGCTGCATGTTGCCCGTGTTCAGGTCGAGCAAACCGCTTGGCTGGAACCAGTCGGCCTTGGACACACTGTTGTTGGCCACCTTGTTCTTGGGTAGCACTGCGGCGGGGCAGCTGGCGTTGCCATAGGAGCTGACAACCCACATGTTGCCATACTTGTCAAACGCCGGATGGGCCTTGTAGGTGCCAATCAGCGAGTTGCTAGAGGTGTAATTGAGAACCATAGAGTTGTTGGTGACCTTGTGGATGCCTCGATCCCAGCTGGCGCGGAAGTAGGTTGTTGAGTCCAGTGGATTGAACACAAACTCATAGCCGGGCGAGGTCGTGTAGTTGGGTGTGTTGGCCCAGCTACTGCCGTTATAGGTGTTGACGGCGTTGGGCGACATCGTGCCCGTGACGGTGCCGCCATTGCGGGCGGTCACTCCGATGTACAGCAAGTCCATGGCCGTGTTGTACTTGAGCCAATAGGGCTGGTCGGTGGTCATGGCTGGCAGCTTGTAGTAGGCGGTACTATTCTGTATGTGCAGTCCATTGGCGTCGTTAATCCACACGGTACCGTCGCCCGAGGGCGATGAGCTGGCAAAGCCTACGGTCGAGGTGACCTTAGTTGCTGTCTTGCCTGTCGCATCGATGGTGTAATAATAGTTTTGACCCTCAAAGTTGGCGATAAAACCCGTTGGGGTCTTCTGTACGATGGTAGGCTTGGCCGACACCAGTGTCGTCACTGTCACGCTGCTGCCCGAGAAGTCATAATTGTAAAGGGCTGTCGCTCCAAGCACAAATGCCGAATGGTCGTTGATGGGATACAGCTTGCCGCCAGTGAACGTGCCCGTGTGGCTCGCATAGGTGGCAAGCGGGTTGCTGGCTCCCGCGGGGCCATAGTAGCAGTTGGTGTTGGTCAGGATAATGAACAGGTTGTCGTTGAGGCACATCACCGAGTTGATCATGCTGTTCTGACCAATCAACTCATCGCTTGTCACCTCTAGGGTCGATTCATCGATGGTGATGTAACCATAGCCTGTGGAAACGTATGCCGTGCCGTTGACAAAGGTGATGTTGTTGATCGTCTTTTCGGTGTAACCGGTCAACGCTCCGTTGTTCAAGGTGTAATTATACGCCCTGATGAGGGCGTCCTTGACATTGCTGATGTTAGTGACCTTGCCTGTACCGTCAATCACGTCAAGGTTGGCGTTGACATATGCCACAAAGAGCAACTGATGCTCATAGTCATAATAAATCTGGCTGACTTGATTGTCCGAGAGCAGGTTCTGGCTATTCAGCGCTTTTGTCTCGTGTGACGTCTTGTCAAACTGGAACAACGCGTTGCTGTTCAAGTAATAGACTTTGTCACCTGTGTCATAGACATTCTGTATCTTGGATGTCACATAGTAGTTGTGAATCTTCCATGTGCCGGCATTGATGGCGGCTGTTGCCATCAACATGAGCGTCAAGAGAATCAGATGTTTTTTTAACATATCAAGTAGGTCTATTTTAGTGTTGTGAATTGTATCTTGTTGATTCTTAGTGCAAAAACGATATCGATTTCGGATTTTCCCATCGAATCAAATGCCAAAGTTATAAAATAAAAACGAAAAATCCCGTTTTTTCCTCAATATTTCATTCAACCACGTCAAAATGAAGACTTTTCAGCAATTTTTATAGCATGCCGCGTGGGGGATACATGATTAAACTTATTGCCTCTCCTGGAGTCTAATATAAAAAGGATTAAAATCATGTGATGTTGCACAAGGGTGCAATATCATTGCTGGATTTATCGTTTTTATGTAACCCTAATTAGTGAAGATGAATATGAAAAAGGTTCTGTTTTTATTAGTGACTCTTGTGCTACTCACGTCATGTGGCGCCAGCAATGGGCTGACCAAGGCTGAGCGCGAGGCCTTGGTAACACGGCAAGTGCAGGAGGGGCTTGATACGCGCCATTACACGATAGCGGTAGACTGGATGAGGCCTCTGGGTGGCATGGCCAAGCATGTGACCTCGAGCTACGAGCTCAAGGTGAATGGTGATGAAGTGGACAGTTATCTGCCCTATGTGGGCGAGGCCTATCATTTGCCCTATGGCGGTGGCAAGGGCTTGAATTTTAAGGGAAAAATCAAGGATTACACGATCACCTATCCCACGAGCAACCGCTCGCACATCGAGTTTAACGTGACCAACGAGGAAGACACCTACTTCTTTCGCATCGATGTGTTTAACAACGGCAAGTCGGTCATCGACATCATTCCCCGCGATCGTGACGCTATCTCATTTGACGGTGAGATGATGTTCAACTAACTGATTATTATTTTTAACCATAACTTTTGGATTTATGAAAAAGATTTTATCATTGACGATGGTTGTGCTGGCACTGGTTCTTGTGTCTTGCAAAGCCAGTAAGACAGTCCTTGATCCAGCGCGAGTGCAAGCGGTGCACTCCTTGCTCGAGGCGCAGCAGTATGTGGTAATGGTGGGGTCCATGAGACCCATGTCAGCACCCACTATCAGTGTGAGCCAGGGACAAAAGATGATAGTGCGCAATGGCTCGGTGTCATGTTACTTGCCATACGTCGGCTCGGGACAGAATGTGGGTTATGGAGCCAGCGGAAACAAGGCGCTCAATTTCTCGGCGCCGATAAGGGACTACAAGGTGGAGTACCCCAAGGCCGATCGCGCCCGCATTACCTTCAATGTGGATAATGGTGATGACCACTACATGTTTCATGTCGAGGTGTTCATGAGTGGCAAGACCACAATCGACGTCGAGCCGCGGGGACGCGATGCCATTTCCTATAGCGGCATGATTCACGGTCTCGACATCCTTAACTAGCTAGACGATATCAATAGCGACGCCTCGTGAGCCCGCTAGAGAATCGATGTATTCTAGCTTTTTTAGGGGAACATAATTACAGTTGGCCCAGATGGCTTCTAACGCTAACTGCCCTGTCCCAGGTGCATTCTCACGCCAAAATTCCCAGTAAATAGGCCTGTTAAGCTCATCGAGAAGGTCTGATTTACTGGGAATTATCCGTTAGGACGTCCTTTGGAACCTGGGGCTCCCCGCATGATTTTCCTCTTGTACATAATTGGGATGCGGTTGCCATGTAAAAAGTTGTGCCTCGATAATGACTGATCCAAAACTTTTGTTTATCTTTGACGCACTAACGTTTATGGCATCCTAGCAGATGCCCGATTATTGGTCGGGTGCTTTGAAGTATTACTCATATCTTAGCAATGTGTGTGCCGAATACTAAACCGTTGAATATCAGTTTTTGATAAACTCATTAGTGATTTTTTTTCTGAAAGGGCCCATTGGTTTTCAGTCATTTAAATAAAGATTGATTTAATAATAACTCTAAGCTAAAAAACAGAATGAAAAATTATAAGCAATTTGCTCTAACGGTCTTAATGCTTTTTTTGTCATCGTTTTGTGTGGCAACAACTGTTCATGCCTATAGGTTTGAGGTTAATGGTATATACTATCAAATTGATCAGAATAACCCGTCTGAGGTCGGCGTGACCTACAAGATGCATGAGGGGATGGATTATATCTCTTACTATGGTGATGACGTGGTTATTCCCGAAACAGTCACTCATGAGGGAGAAACCTATACTGTTACTGCCATCAATAATCATGCGTTTGATGGCTGCAGATGGCTATCGAGTGTGACTCTCCCAGCCACGATAAGGTCTATCGGTGAGCAGGCATTTCAGTGCTGCATGAACCTGTCCAGCATCAATTTACCCGCAGGGCTTGAGACCATCGGTTATGGCGCGTTCTATCAGGACTCGCTGTTGACAACCATCAGTATCCCGGCTACTGTGAGCAGTATTCAGTATGAAGCCTTTGCTGGTACTGGTCTAACCAGTGTTACCATCCCTACATTGACCACCGAGGTTGATAAAACTTCCTTTAGTGGTTGTCAGCACCTTGAACGCATTATAGTTGAGGAGGGGAATCCTGTTTATGACTCGCGTGGTAATTGCAATGCCATTATCAGTACCGAGACCAATTCGCTCTTACTTGGATGCAAGACAACAGTGATACCGTCTAACGTGGTTTCAATAGGTCCAAGAGCGTTTGCCTATCTCAACACATTGACCGATATCTCTATTCCGGCATCGGTCAAAATAATAGGTGGTAGCGCATTCTTTGCTTGCAGCGGACTTAGAAGTGTCGAGTTGCATGATGGCCTCACGACAATTGATAGTTATGCCTTCTATCGGTGCTCGTCATTGAGCCAGATAAGTATACCAGGCACTGTCACAAGCATTGGCCGCCATGCCTTCTGGAATTGCAAATCAATGAAGGGTGTGTTGACCATCCCTGAGCTCGTGACCACAATCGATAATTCTTTATTTAGCGGTTGTGAAAGTTTGACGGGTGTCAGGATACACGATAAGGTCTCTGGTATTGGCGAATTTGCTTTTTCTGGATGTGCTGGTTTAAAGGATGTCCTGATTGGTTCATCGGTAACCGATATCGACAAACTAGCTTTTTCTAACTGCAATGACTTGACACGGGTCGTTTGTCTGGCAGAGAACCCTCCTGTTTTTAACGGTTCATTCGCGCCGCAGTGCTTCAGTAACATCGCTTATTCCAATGCTACGTTATATGTGCCTAAAGAATCGTTGATTTCCTATCGAATGGCGATTGGCTGGATGCGATTTAATAAGATTGTGGGAATTGACCCGGCATCTATAACCTGTGATGTGAATGGAGATGGCGAAATCAATGTTACTGATGTTAATGCGGTGATAGCTGCTTTCTCCAGTAATGATGCTTGCTGGACTAGCGATGCTAACCGCGACAACGATGTGAATATCGCTGACATCAATTTCATCATCAATCAGATTCTCGGCTCCAATGAGTAAAATCAGCCTCAGCCAAGTTTTAGGCTTGAATGAGCCCTTTGGGCCTACAGGCGATTTCAATATCCAGGAGGATGTGTCATCATTGTGACTTGGTAACATAACCGCCCATGGCGGTTATAATTGTTGCAGTCGAATGATGGCACATCCTCCTCGATAATCGTGCTGGTCATGTTATCCCACAACGGAGATGCGGCTAACGGTGTTGTTGCTGTTGTCGCGTGCAACCTGGATCTGGGTGGTGATGCGTTCCTTGAGCATCTCAACATGGCTGATGATGCCCACGCGACGTCCACCCATGTCATACAGTCGGTTGAGTGTCTCCATCACGTTGTCAAGGTAACCCGCGCTCAGCGAACCGAAGCCCTCGTCGATAAAGATAGTATCCACACTGAAGACCTTGCCCGACATGTTCGATAATGCCAGCGCCAGGGCCAGCGATACCATGAAACTCTCACCACCCGACAGCGTGGTCACGGCTGTCCTGTCGCCTTGCATCAGGTCTCGCACCAGGATAGTGAGTGTTCCGGGATAAGCTTCAAGCTCATATCGGTTGTTGAATTGGCGCAAGTAGCTGTTGGCGCTGCCCAGCAATTCGCCTAGGATGTAGCTCTGGGCTATATTGCGCAGGGTTTTACCGTCGGCGCTGCCCAGCATTTTATTGAGCTCTGCCCATCGGTTATAGACGGCTTCGGCATTTTCGAGCAACTGTTTTTTCTCTCCCACGAGCCGTTGGTTCTCCTCGTCGGCTTTGAGGCGCACCATGCGCACTGAAATCTCCTCGGCAATCTCGCCAATGTGCTGGTCGGCTGTTTCTATCATGACAGCTAGCCTGTCGCGGTCCTGCTCATCAAACTCGGGCCTGGCTGCGGCGATTTCCTGTTGACGCCTGGTCAGGGCTTTGACTTCTCCCTGCATGAGCGTGATGCTGTCGGACAGGGTCTTGTGGGCCGTTTTGATGTCATTGATGTCCTCTTGTCGTTGGCTCGCTAACAGCGCGAGGCGTTCCATGTTGATTCTAGTTTGGCTGTGCAGGAAAAGCTCGATGGCCTCTTGGGCCTGTAATGCGTTGTCTCGTTCGGTTTTCAGGCGGGTGCGCCATTCCAGATGCTTGTTCTCGAGGTCGTTCCAGCGTTGGGGCAGGTTGTCAGGAATGTCGGTCATCGTCAGTCCGTTGTCTTCTAGTCCGACGATACTTTCCTTGCTGGACTGCATGGCGGGGACGTGGGATTGATGGAGCTCGATGGTGTGCTCCAGCCGCTGGGCCTCTTGCTGCTTATTCCTGTAGGTGGTGGCTTCTTGTTCCAGCTGGGTGATGAAATCGGGGCTATGTAGGCGATTCTGCCAGTCATGGTCACTAAACAGCCCGTTGAGTTCCCTGGTAAGGCCCTCACACTGGTCCTTGCTAGCCTTGATGGCTTCGTGTTGCTTCTCGATGCTCAATTTCACTTGATTCATGTCGATGACAGCCTGTTTGTGCAGGTCTGATGCGCGGGAGTGTTTCTCGCGTTGGTCCATGATGTCCTTGTTGAGTGATTGTGCTTGTTGCAACACCTTGTTGAGGCGTTCTGTCTCATTGTCGATGTCGGCAATGAGCTTGTCTGCCTGTTCTTTACCGGCCATTTCATCGGCAGCGATGCCACACTTGGTTAGCATCACTCGGGTGTGTTGCCACAGTTTGTCCTGCTGCTGGCTGGTGGCCTTGATGTCATTCTCGCTGGCCTTGATCTGCTTGTCAAGGCGGTGGATCAGTGCAGTGGCGGTGTTGATGCTTGTTGTGGTTTTTCTCACCTGTTCCTCGGCATCATTGAGTTGCCGCTGCAACTCGTCAAGCACGCTCTGGCTTTTGGGAGTGAGTAGCCGTGTGATCACATTGCCGCACACGGGGCACTCGTCGCCCTCGTGCAGGCTCTTGTGGGCTTGCTCAACAAGGGCGTTCCAGTCCTTCTGGCGCTCGATGGCCTGGCGGGCCTGCTCGAGCATGGTACGCTGGACATTGATGACGCTATTCTCGCGGTCAATCAGCGCCAGTTGTCCCTTGAGGTCCTCTTGCAGTGAGTGCATGGCCTGGGATTGCTGCTCGACTGTAGTGGCCAGGTTCTTGAGGTTGTTCAAGGCCTGCTTGGCGGCGTTAAGGTCATCTTTGCGGGTGTTCACCTGATCGATGTTCATGGCGTTGTACCGCTCTTGGGCCTGCTGGAGTGATTGGGTGATGGCGTCTAGCGCTTCTTGGGCTTGCCGGAGTGCACTCTCGACAATGGGCAGTCGTGAGGTTTCCTGCTCTAGGGCAGTGCTATAGGCCGTGATGTTGCTCATCGCGGTGTCGCGCTGCTGGACCAGCGTCTTGATGGTCTTGATGGATTCATACATCGCGCTGCGGGGTGCCTCTTGCTGCAAGTAGCGTCGGATTTCCTGCAATGCGGCCTGCTTGCGTGAAATCTCGGCAATGGTTGCCCTCAGCGCCGCGCACAACTGGTCATACTCTCGTTGCATGGCGGGTTTGGCCTTTTCCAGCATCTCGACATGGCCTAGTGCGGCCTGTCTGGACTTGAGGTCACGGCGGACGTCGGTCGTGGCGTCCCAATCATCGACCAGCGTCTGTTGCTCCTTGTGGCTCGCCTGTTGGGTCTGTTCCTGCATTTCGGCAAGCAGGCGCTGTTTGTCATCCAGTTCGCGAGCAGTTTTGTCCATCTCATCGAGCCACTGTGTCATTTTCTTGGCCTTGTCGAGCTGTTGCTGTTCGCTGGCCTGCTGTTGCTTGAAGATGGCAATCTGGGCTGTGATCTCATTTTTCTCA
This sequence comes from uncultured Prevotellaceae bacterium, assembly GCA_946406035.1. GTDB lineage: Bacteria > Bacteroidota > Bacteroidia > Bacteroidales > Muribaculaceae > Sodaliphilus. The sequence continues at coordinate 5,782 of CAMJJG010000020.1, read as the reverse complement.
TCATCACTCAGCAGGTCGATGTCGCGCAGTTGCTCGCGCAGCAGGTCGCGCTCGTTTTCCTTTTCCTTGCTGATCTGATAGATTTTTTGCCCCACCTGTGCATACTCTTCGGTTCCGGTCATTTTCTCAAGCAGGGCCGACTTGGCGTTGTCGTCGCTCTCAAGGAACTCGGCAAACTTGCCTTGGGCCAGCACAACGGTGCGAAAGAACTGGTTCACGTCCAATCCCGTGATTCTCTTGATCTCATCGTCAATCTTTTTTTTCTTGGTATAAATGGTGTGCCCCGACGCGCTATCTTGGCTCTCGAGCGTCCTGATGGTGTTTTGCAGCGCGCCATCGGCCTTGTTATGGGCGCGGTGAACGTGCCAGGTGGCGACGTAGGGCGTGCCATCGTTGTCATCAAAAGTGAGACTCACGTCGGCACTCGTGGCTCCGCGACGCAGCAGTTGCCTCACGTCGTTGGTGTGCAGGCTGTCTTGGGTCGTGTCGCCGGCGCGATTGTTGGTATATTCGTTGCTCTTGGCCGACTTGAGGCGCGGTGTGTCGCCATACAGGGCCAGGCACACGCAGTCGATAATGGTAGATTTGCCAGCTCCAGTCTCGCCGCTGATGAGGAACAGACGCTCCCCAGCCAAGGGGGCGGCGTCAAAGTCGATCTCGGCATGCTCGATCGACGCGATATTGTTGATGGTGAGTTTCTTGAGTTTCATTGTCTATTCTCCTCTTGTACCAGTTGATATGCCTGGTTGAACATTTCACGTTGTAGCTCGGTCATGGGCTGGCCGGTTGTTTCGATAAAGTACTGGTCAACGACATCGATGGGGCGCATTTTGTTGAATTGTTCCACCGTCATCTGGGTAACGTGGTGCTGCAATGCGGCCGTAACAGTCCTCTTGATCTCGCAGAAACGGCTTTGCTTATCCTTCACGGCCAGAGCTGCGCGCTCCTGGGCACCGGGGGGCAGGAACCGCTCTACCTGCACGTTCAGGCGGATGTAGCCACGGTCATTGGGGTTGAGCTGTTGCAGGATTTCAAGCGCCTTGTCTAGTTCCACGGGGTCGCCTGCCGGGATGGTGTGTAACGGCTTGATGTTCTTGATGCGCTTGGTCTCGATGCGTGGCATCGTGCCGTGGGCGTCAATTTCTACGATGCTTATCGAGTGCTCGCATTGCTCGTCAAAGCTCACGGGCACAGGGGTGCCGCAATAGCGTGCGCGTCCACTCACCTGCTGCGGGCGGTGGATGTGTCCCAGCGCGGCATAGTCATATCCCTCGCCCAGGCTTTCGAGCGTGACACACTCCATGATCATGTCCCGGTCGTGCCCGGTGTAGTCGCAGTTGTTGACGGCGAGATGTGCCATCAGCACCACGGGCAGTTGGGCGGCATTGGTGCTATTGGCATGGTCAAGCAGGCTCTGGAAATAGTCATCCTGGCGCTGGCTGCGCTCAACTTCGTGGCCAGGAACCGCTGGGAAACTCATCGGGTAGGTAAACGGCACGGCGGCAACAATGCCCTTGTCGCCCACCTTGATGATCTGGCGCCCCAGGTCGGCTTGTCCGCTCTTGTCGCGGGCGATGCTGCCCAGCACGCTGACGTCAGCTAGTTGCCACAAGCGCCTGTCGCTATCCAGGCGTGACGCGCTGTCGTGGTTGCCCGCGATAACGATAATCTTCATCAAGGGGCAGGCCTCGTGGATATTGAGCATTGCATTGACATAGAGATTGACCGCGGCATTTGACGGAGCTGCTGTGTGGAAGATGTCTCCACTAACGAGCAGGGCGTCGGGTGTGTGTTTGCGCACGATGTCGGCCAGCTGAGCGAGGAAGTCGCGTTGCTCCTCGGCCCGGTCATAGCCATAGAAATTCTGGCCCAAGTGCCAGTCGCTGGTGTGAATGAATTTAAACATTTAGATTTTAGATAGTAATTTTCTAGATGCAAAATAAACTCTTACTCATTTTCGACCCCATGAGGGCGTTTTTCTTAGGTACAAATATAAGTATAAAACTTGAATAATCCAAGTTCCCGAGATAAAGAAATTATAAAAATGTGTGGCCAGCGATTATCTTGCCGATCGGGTGGCGATTTTCTTGCCCTTCTTGTCCCAGGTGTAGATCCAACCTCCCTTGAGGCTGGTGAAGGTATCGCCAGCGGCATTCAGGATCTCTCCCACATTGCTGACCGAGAAAGTGTGCAGTTTCTTGCCCTTGGCATCACAGGTGTAATACCACGAGCCGTGCTTGACGATGTAGAACGAGTCGCTGTAGGCGACCACCTCGCCCTGGCTGGTCGAGAAGGTGTGAACCTTCTTGCCATTATCGTCATACACGTGGTGCCATGACTTGGTCGTCTCGATGTGGCTGATCTTTTGAGCCTGGATTCCGGCAATGGCTAGCGACATGGCGAGCAGGATTAGGATTCGTTTCATATTGGTTATGTTGTGACGGTTATTTGATTAATTTCATGATTTGATGCTCACTGGCGTGGGGCAGGATGTGCCTCAGGTGGTCCACGATGCGCTCTAGCGACTGCTGTGGCGTGCGACCACACCGGCAGGCCTCCTTGCCCAGTAATTGCTCGGGTGTGGTGAGCAGCGCCCAACCCCAGCCATATTCGTTCCCGTGCTTGTCGCGTGGATAGACAAAATCCTGGGTGATAATGCGGCATGCCATCTGCAGGCGGGTGACATAGCCGTCAAAGCGGCTCCGCATCTTGGTGCCCGTGAACCCACAGGCCGCCCGCAGCTCGCGCGTGATGAGGCTGCCATGCTCGCGCAGGGTCAGCACGATGGCCTCCTCGATCGACCCCTCGGGTGGGGCAGGGTAGGCGTGGTGGCGGTAGTTCATCAGGTCGGGCCACCACTCCATGCTCACGTAGCCGGCCTTCTTATTGAAAAACTTGCCATAGACGCAGCCCCTCTCGGTCACGATGGGACCCTTCCACTTCCACATGGGCCAATCCCAGCCGCCGTCATCATACACCACATAGCGACAATCCTCGTCAACCATCTCCTCGGCCGAGAATCCGCCGATGCCACAATTAAGCAACGGCAAGAAACCCATCTCCTGGATGCGGCCCATCAGCTCGTTAGCATTATGTATCACGTCGTGTTGCATGAAATACAATGGTAATTATATGGTTACAGGCGGATGACGGCCACGCCGGCAAGCATGAGCAGGATGCCAATGATTTGTAGCCAGGTGATGCGCTTGCGCGGGGCGCCTAGCCACCCGTAATGCTCCATCAGTTGACTCAAGGTCAGTTGGCCCACAAGCAGCGCCATCACAAACACGCCCACTCCCACGTGGGCCACTAGCCATGCATTACCAAACACGATGGTAGCGCCACACAGGCCGCCCAGCCACATCCACCAGGGGTGCTCGCGCGAGAAGGCCTTGCCTATCAGGCGTACACTGCCGTTGAGCGTGCAGAAGAGCAACAACACCACTGTCGCCACAAAGAAGGCGACTGTGGTTGCCTGGATGGGGTTGCCCACGACAGCCGACAACTGGGCATAGGCGCCAGTAATGCTGGCCGACAAACAGCCCGATACCACAGCACACAGTTGCCAGAATAATTGGCGAGTGCCGCGCTCGTGGCTTGTTTGCTGCTGGCTCTTGAGCTTGGGCAGGACAACGACGAGGGTTACTCCAGCAATGAGCAGTAGCGAACCGATAATGCGCTTGCCGTCCAGCGGTATCACATTGGCGCCGAACCACCCGAAGTGGTCAATCAGCAGGCTGAAAAGCAGTTGACTGAACATCGGGATAATCACGGCCTGTAACGGCCCGATCTCTTTAAACAGGTGGATGGCAATGGTGATGGTCACGACGGCAACAATGCCGGCAAACCAGCTCCACCACGGCGCTGTAGACAGCATCTGGCCGGTGGGAATTATGGGACTGCCCGTCAGCAGCGACACCAGCAGCAGGGCTAGCGTGGAAACCGAGAAGGATACCAGCGTCGAGACATAGGCGGGGCCCACAACGCCACGCAGCCGGGAATTGGCGGCGGTCTGGAAGGGTACCAGCAGTCCCATCGCCAGGGTTATTATCAGGTAAAACATATCGTCATTTTTATTGTTAAGGAAAGAATTGATGTATTAGCGGTTGATTCTTGATCTTTGGTCATCGGTCATGACCCAGAATCCGGTCAAGCACGGGGTATATCTCCTGCTCGTCACGGTAGGGATGGATGTGAAAGTAAGGATTGCCCGTGAGCATGGCCGACAGTTGTGCCTTGCTGCTGTTATAGAAGATGTGACATGGGATGCCGCGGCTCTCGGCATATGCCAGCTCATAGCCCACACCCAGCGACGGGCAGGTGCACTCACCGATGAGCACGTCGCTCTCGCGCAGCCACGCTGTGTCCTGGTCATATATTTTGGCATCGCGCTCGCGGCCTTGTTCCATCAGGTTCAGGTCGCTCTTGCCGATGTGCTCGGTCAACACGTCGTCGGTCTGTCGCATGTGGTCAATCAAGCGGCGGTACAGGTCGGCATCGACACGGCCGCCGCGAATGGATCCTGCAAAGTAGATTTTCATCTTTTTTTGATCTTATTGTTACAATCGTGACATGAATTTATCGCGATCGACAATGAATCGCAGGTGCGTACCCTCGCCCAGCAGCACTTCGCCACAATGGGCTTCGACCTTGAATGTTATCTTCTTGCCGTCAACATGGGTCACGATGGCCGTCGCCGTGATGGTCTCGCCAACGGGGGTCGGCTTGACGTGTGACGAGCTGATGTGGCCGCCCACGGTGGTGCATCCCTCGGGCAGATGTGGCGCCACAGCCAGCATGGCGGCATTCTCCATGAGAGCCATCATGGCTGGGGTGGCCAGCACGGGCATGTCGCCCGATCCCATGGCCACGGCCGTCACTGCATGGGTAACGGTCAGCTCACTACTGTGTTTTATTCCTTCTTGTATAGTCATGAGTTACTGATGTTGTGAACTTGTTTTTTCTGCAAAATTAGTGAATTCCCGAAATTATGACTACCTTTGTTGGTACAAATTCACCATTTAACTCATTTCAACATGAAAAGTTTTGGATCAAAACCGTGGATGCTTCCACAGCCGGTGCTCATCATTGGCACCTATGACAGTGAAGGACGTCCCAACGCCATGAACGCCGCGTGGGGTGGTACCTGGGACATGAAGGAAATCGTCATCTCGATGGGCTCACACGCCACGACCGACAACTTGGCCGTGAACAGCGAGTTCACCGTCGCCTTTGCCACACGCGAGACGATGGTAGCCTCAGACTTTGTGGGCATCGTCAGCGCCAAGAACGACCCCGACAAGATGACCAAGACGGGCTGGACTGCCGAGAAGGCCCCCAACGTGAACGCCCCGCTGTTCACCTGCTTCCCCATGACGATGGAGTGCCGCATCACGCGCAAGATCGATGAGGAGAAGACGGGCTACTGCCTGGTGGCCGACGTGGTTAACATCCTGTGCGACGAGCGCTACCTGGCCGAGGACGGCAACCCCGACGTGGAGAAGATGCAGGTCATCACCTATGACCCCGTGCACCACACCTACATTGAGCTGGGCCACACCGTGGGCAACGCCTTCCACGACGGAGCACAACTCAAGTAAACGTCAGTCAATCGATTACAGACGAACAAGAGCCCTACTCGGGGCTCTTGTTCGTTATACAGGATTTCCATAATCTTATCATTTTCTCATGCCTGAGAATTAGGCCTATTGGTCATTTTGCAGGATGAGAAGTGCCTGTAGAGCCGATGAACACTGGCTTTGCAGGCATTTCAAAATTTTCA
>CAMJJG010000019.1 GCA_946406035.1 uncultured Prevotellaceae bacterium | reverse complement strand
GCCAGTCTTCTAGTATTTCTCACGTCCAAATCAGTTGATATGGGTCATAAAAAACGTGAACAGGAAATATCGCATGATTGAATTTCTCGGTCCACGATTATGGACTACTGCTCGAGGGCGGCGATGACGTTGAGCAGGGTCTGGCCCACCTCGCCGAGTGTCGTGGCGCTGATGCCGTCCATCGTGTCGTTGACGGTGTGCCATACACTACAGAATCCCGTCTCGCTATCGGTGCGCATGTCGATAATGTCGATGCACGGGATGCCAGCCTTGTTGACAAACACATGATCGTCGGTAATGGCACCTCCCTGACTGTTGACGAAATGGTCGCCGGCCGCACAATTCCAGACGGCATCGACAAATCCACCGGCATACTGTACCGAGAAGTACTCGCGGGTGAAGGTGGCGTCGCTGGCGCCCACCATGTCGAGCAGGATGCCAAACAACGGCTTGTAGCCAGCCACATGAGGATGCTGGGCCCAGTACTGTGCGCCCAGAGCCCACGACTCGTCATTGTCGGTAATGCCCATGTCCTCGGCATCTACCAGCAAGATGTCCACGCCCAGGGACGTGCTGTCGGCCCTCAACTGCTTGGCCAGCTGCAACAGTACGCCCACACCGCTAGCTCCATCGTTAGCGCCCATGACGGGCTTGGAGTGATTGGCGGGGTCGGGATCATTGTCGGCCCAGGGACGGGTGTCCCAGTGGGCCATTAGCAGCAATCGCTGGCTGGCATCGGGATTGATGACGCCGATGATGTTCTTGATGCCCAGGGGCCCCTCGGTAGCGGTCTGGACAGTGCCCGTCTGCAGTATGACGGTGTCACATGAGGCCTGCAGGGTTGCCATGAGCCAGTCGGCACACTTGGCGTGGGCTGGGGTACCAGGCACGCGTGGGCCAAATTCACATTGCTGACGCGTGAGTTCATAGGCGCCATTGCCATCAAACGCGCTGTGGTTGATGGCTGCCTGTTCGGCCGGGGCCGTTGTCTCGCTAGCCGGCGCTTGCCCCGTGCTGCCGCATGCCGCCATCAGGGCAGCAAGCACAATATATAATAATGTCATTTTCATCGTTGGGGATAGGCAATAAAATAAGGTGCTGATGTAGACGTTGTTCCCAGAAATGTTTTGTTAACGCTCAAATTAGGCTAATTAAGCGAACCACACTAATCAAAAACAGTCGATTCTCATTCGATTGGCATCGGCATTAACCCTACAGGTTTTTGGGGAGCCAACAGCTATATCATCGCCAATAAAAAAATGCGGTATGTCTTAGTCCGCGCGATGCGGATACGACATACCGCATCCTTATGAAAGTTCACTGAGTGAATGCAGTGTTGATTACTTGCCCTTAGCAGGGGCTTCCTTAGCAGCGGGAGCGGCAGCTTCCTGGGCGGGAGCGGCAGCCTGCTTGCCAGCGGCAGCGGGAGCCTGCTCGGCCTGGGTGCCAAAGTTGGGAGCCTGAGTCTCGCTAGTGGGTAACTTCTTGATTTGAGGAGCGCCCTCGATGATGCTGGGAGCAGTAACAAATGCCGAAGCGATGCTCAGCGCACAGATGAAGATGGAAAGGGCCCAAGTTGCCTTCTCCACAAAATCGGTAGTCTTGCGAACACCCATGAACTGGTTATAGTTGTTCACATTGGCAGCAAGACCGCCACCCTTAGACTTTTGAATAAGAATCACACCGATTAACAAAATCGATGCAATAGTGATCAGAATTGCAAAAATAGTGTACATTTTTTCTTATTTTTTATTGTTTAGTGTCTCATTTAGGACCAGTTTGGCCAAAAATCGAATTTGGTCTGCAAAGTAAATACTTTTTTCTGGATATTTCAAACTTAATCGCTCAATAATTTCAAGAGCCTGTGAATATTTGTGCCTGGCGATGTACATTTTAGCTAGACTCTCGGTAAGCATGGAATCATCGTTTTGGGTAGGATTTTCGATGGCATCCTGGGCAATTTCGGCCTTCTCGTCCTCGTCGATGGGGGTGGCGATAGGCACCTGTGCGACCTGTTCGCCCAGCTGCATCTGCTCGGCGATGAACTGGTTGATCAGTTCGTCCTGGGAGTCACCACCAGTGAGTTTCATGCCACCCTCTTCCTTCTCCTGGGCCGCGAGCACGTCGGCATAGTCGGGTTGCGGGTTAAAGATGGCCCGGCTGATGGCTTCGACCTCGCCAGGGCTTGTCTTGCCATAGTTGTCGAGGAAGCGGTCGATAGTAGTGACCGTGTCGGGGGTTTCGGGCAGGGCCTCGGGAGGATAGAAATCGCTCATTTTGCCAGCCTCGTCACCCAGCACTTGGGCGAGCGCACGGCGGTCGGGGAACGCGATGGCAAGGCTTGCCAGGACGTCCTCGTTACCTTTCACACCATTGTGCCTGAGGAACACCAGCTGCGGCAACACACAATAGGGGGCCTGCTTGCAGGCCTGTTCCAGCCAATCGCGGGACACCTGATTGTCATCGCCCGCGACAAGTCGCTTGATATCGTCAATCCATGTTGTCATCAATCATCAAGGGCTAATTTCATAAAAAAACATTACCAGTCGCCCAGCGTCGCATTAAAGATCAGGTCGCTCAAGTCCTTGCAGATCTGGTCACAGAGCTCATCCTGCACATCGACGAGCAACTCGCTGCTCGAGAAATCGCGATAGGCACTGAAGGACAAGTCCTTAGAGAGATTCTGGTTCTTGTTGTTGATGTACTTGACCTTGACCGTGATGGTGAGTCTCGTCTGGCTGGCGTAAGCATCCTCGCCGACGGCTTGAGGCGAGAGCTGATAGTTGGTGATCTCACCCTCCATGCGCAGGTCGGCATTGCCCGAGTCGATGACGCGCAGGCGCGTCTGCTGGGCAATCATGTCGGTCATGCGGTTCTCAAACATCGACTGCAGCGGAGGATAGACCAGCGCGGCGCGTATGGGGAACTCGCCAAACGAGATGGTCTTATAGACGTTGTAGTCGATTGACGCCCCGTTGAGTGTGTATCGCGGGATGCACGCCTGCCAGCCAATTGCGGCAATGAGTACTGCCAGAAAGATGATAATGCGTTTCACTGCCGTTCCAGATTATATTGCTTGATTTTGCGGTACAGGGTGCGCTCCGAGATGTTCAGTTCCTGTGCGGTGAGTTTGCGGCGGCCGTTGTTGCGGCGCAGGGCATTCTCAATGGTTTCACGCTCGGTCTCGTCGAGCGTCTTGACGGTCTCGCCCTCGACATCCATGGCCGCAATCTCGTCAACATGTCCCAGATCCTGGGGCTGATGCTGCATGTTGTGGTAGGGTGAGGTCATATTCATCTCGCTCGACGTGGTGTTGCCCAACTCGAGCAGGGGATTGGTGTCGCGCTGGAGCTCGTGTACCGTCGAGGATACATGCGAGGTGGTTCCCATGCCGTCGATGCGCTTCTTGAGAGACTCAATCTCGGCCCGCATCGACAGGATTAGGGTGAACAGCTGCTCACGCTCGGCGTTGTAGTCAAAGTTGGGCTGCGACTGTACGGTCAGGGCCGACTCGCGATTGGTGGGCATATACTGGCGAAGGGTTGCCGCATCGACCGTGTTGCCCGACTCGAACAGGGCAACCTGCTCGATCACGCTCTTGAGCTGACGCACGTTGCCGGGCCAGTGGAAGGCCTTGAGCAGGCGCTGGGCGTCGTCGGTGAGAGTGACCTCGCTGGTGCGGTTCTCGTTGATGAAATTGCGCAGGAACAGCCTGGACAACAAGATGATGTCGTCGCCACGCTCGCGCAAGGGGGGCACATTGATCTGCACCGTCGAGAGGCGGTAGTACAGATCCTCGCGGAACTTGCCGTCCTTGACAGCCTGGAGCATGTCCTTGTTGGTCGCTGCCACGACGCGGATGTTGGTCTTGCGCACAGTGCTGTCGCCCACTCGCAGGTACTCGCCGTTCTCGAGCACACGCAGCAGGCGAGCCTGAGTGCTCATGGGCATCTCGGCCACCTCGTCGAGAAAGATGACGCCGCCGTCGGCCTCCTCAAAGTAGCCCTTGTGGTCGGCAATGGCGCCCGTGAACGAGCCCTTGACATGGCCAAAAAGCTCACTGTCGATAGTGCCCTCGGGGATAGCGCCACAGTTGACGGCGATATACTTCTTGTGCTTGCGCGGACTGCTCTCGTGGATGATCTTGGGGAAAGACTCTTTACCCGATCCGCTCTCACCGATGATGAGTACGCTCAAGTCGATGGGCGCCACGAGCATGGCGCGGCGAATGGCGGCAATCAGCGCGGGCGACTCTCCCACGATGCCGAAGCGCAGTTTCAATGCGCGAATGTCGTTATCGGTTATTTTTGTTGCCATTTCTTCATTTTGTAGGTTTCACTTTTAAGGAATTTGCCCAGTTCCTCGGGCGTATTGTACTGGGCGTATTGCTCGGGCATGATGGGATCATGCACGCTGACGCGCAAGTCGTAACTCTTGCGGCGGAAAATCTCGGACGGCAGCCTCAGGGTGCGCAGTTTCCAGCTGATGGCACCCAGCGCCAGGGAAAGCCAGCTGTTGTGGCCATGGATGTAGATGGGAATGACCGGGACCTTGAGTTTCAAGATGAGCCTCATGACGACCGGTTGCCACTCGCGGTCCTCGACGCGCAATTTCCACGTCAACTTGCTGACCGCCCCTGCCGGGAAGAATCCCAGGGGATGGCCGCCCTTGACGTGCTTGAGCGACTCGCTGATGCCCTGCATGGACACGGCGCGCTTGGCGGGATCGTCGCTGGCGAGGGCATCGACGGTGATGAAGTTGGGCATCATACCGCCTATCTTGCCCAGGATCATGTTGACCATGAACTTGTAGTCGGGCCTGTGCTGGCCGATGATGTGAATCATCATCACGCCGTCAAGGCCACCAAAGGGGTGGTTAGTCACAGTGATGAAGGGCCCCTCGGGCAGGTTGTCGAGCACCTCGCCATTATCATAGGTGATGGTGGCATTCAAGTCCTTGAGCACTCCGGTGCAGAAGGGCACGCCCGGCGTGTGGCAGTTGTGGCCGTGGATCCAGTTAGCATCATCCATATCGAGCAGATGGAAGAGCCATTTCACAAGCTTGGGCTTGCCGTCAAAGAACGGCACCATTTTTCTCACATCGTCATAGTCCAGGATATCAGGCTTGATGGGTGTGGTTGATTCCCCGGCTTGTTGCTGTTTGTTATCTTGTATCTTGTTATCGTCCATTAATTATAATAGTTTTCAACCTAAATCGGACTGCAAAGGTACAACGATTTCTCGACAACTGACATCAAAAACCGTTAAAAAGTGACATTTTGGCAGTAAAATGGTGTTTTTCCTCGGTTCACAATGATGCCAAGGGCCATTTTTCTGATTCGTGTCGAGAAACCGCAGGGCACTGGCGAGCATTACGCCAAAAAATCGTAACTTTGCAGTCATGAAAGGCGATACGATTATCATCAAGGGGGCATGCGAGAACAACCTCAAGGACATCTCGCTCGAGATACCCAAGCATCAAATCACAGTGTTCACGGGCGTTAGCGGCTCGGGCAAGAGCTCGCTGGTGCTCGATACCATCGCAGCCAAGTCGCGGCGCGAGTTGAACGACACGTTCCCGTCGTTTGTGCAGCAGTACCTGCCCAAGTATGGCCGTCCCCATGTGGATGCTATCGAGAACCTGCCCATCGCCATCGTCATCGACCAGAAGAAGCCCGCCCAGAACTCCCGCTCGACCGTGGCCACCTATACCGACGTGGCCGCGCTGCTGCGATTGCTCTTTTCGCGAGTGGGGCAGCCGTTTGTGGGCTATGCCGAGTCGTTCAGCTTCAACCACCCCGAGGGGAGTTGTCCACGCTGTTCGGGCCTGGGTGAGATACGCGAGCTGGACATCCACAAGCTCATCGACTTTGACAAGAGCCTCAATGACGAGGACACGATACACTACATCGCTTTCGGCAAGGGAGGCTGGCGCTGGATACGCTACGCCCACAGCGGCCTGTTTGACCTGGACAAGAAGATACGCGACTATAGTCCCGAGGAGCTGGACCTGTTCCTGAACAGTCCACAAATCAGGCTCAAGAATCCGCCCGCCAACTGGCCCAAGACGGCCAAGTATGAGGGCATCATCCCGCGCATGTACCGCAGCATCATCAACAGCGAGGAGGGTCTGCTGCATGCTGCCGTGCTCAACCCCATGCTCAACATGGGCGTGTGCCCCGACTGCCACGGCACGCGCCTGAGTCCGCGCGTGCTCTCGTGCAAGATCGAGGGCATCAACATCGCCGACGCCTGCGCCATGTCCATCACACGCCTCAACCAGTGGATCAAGTCGTTGACTGCCCCACTGGCCGTCGATCTCAAGCAGGCCATCAGCGCGCGTCTCACGGCGCTCGAGGAAATCGGGCTGGGTTACCTGAGCCTGGACCGTGGTGTGGGCACCCTGTCGGGCGGCGAGGCACAGCGCTGCAAGATCGCCAAGTACATTAACTCGTCGCTGGCCGACGTGCTGTACATTCTGGATGAGCCCAGCACGGGCCTGCACGACCACGACATCGAGAAGATGAAGCACTCCGTCAGGCGCCTGCGCGACGCTGGCAACACGGTGCTGCTGGTCGAGCACCACCGCGAGATGATAGGTCTGGCCGACCACATCGTCGATATGGGCCCTGGACCTGGCAGCGAGGGCGGACGCATCATCTTTGAGGGCAGCTACAGCCAACTGCTGCACAGCGGCACCAGCACGGGCCAGATGCTGAGCCAGCGCGGCGACTTCAAGGCCCGGCCACGCGAGGTCAGGGAGACCTTCGCCCTGCGCCACGCCACGTTACACAACCTCAAGGACATCAGTATCGACCTGCCGATGGGTGTAATGGCCGTTGTGGCTGGTGTCGCGGGATCGGGCAAGAGCTCGTTGATGGAATGCTTTCGCCGCAACCATGGCGACATCGTCTATATCAGCCAGAAGAACATCGGCGTGAGCCTGCGCTCCACGCCAGCCACCTATATGGACGTGGCGCCCGACATCCGCAAGCGCTTTGCACGGGCCCACAAAATCAAGGAGCAGTACTTCACCTTTAACGGCAAGGGGGCGTGCCCCGTGTGTGGCGGCAAGGGTGTGGTCATCGCCGAGATGGCATTCATGGACAATATCGAGACCACCTGTGAGGCCTGTCATGGCCTGCGCTACTCGCGCGAGGCGTTGCAATACACCATCGACGGCATGAACATCGCCCAGGTGATGGATATGTCGGTGAGGCGCGCCAGCGAGTTCTTCAAGGGAACCAGCATTGAGGAGAAACTGCAGCCCATGATGGCCGTCGGCTTGCACTACCTGCACCTGAACCAAGCCTTGAGCACGCTATCGGGCGGCGAGCTGCAACGGCTCAAGATGGCCTCATGCCTCAAGCAATATACCCTGCCCCTCGACCAGGGCGGCCAGCGCGGCACGTTTGTCATCGATGAGCCCACCGACGGCCTCCACCTCAAGGACGTGCGCCACTTGATTGACCTGTTCGAGCAGATGGTGGACATGGGCAACACGGTCTATGTCATCGAGCATAACACCGACGTCATCAAGGCGGCCGATCATGTCATCGAGCTCGGACCGGGTGCCGGCGACCTGGGCGGCACCATCATCTACCAGGGCACGCCCCGCGGCATGCTCGACTGCCCCCACTCCATCACCGCCCCCTACCTCAAATAAGCTACGAATTATATTCATTTTACTCATTGGCAACCGCACATATAAGTCGCAAGATTCTGCATTTCTAAAAAAAATCGGCCCAAGACTAAAAACTAAAAACTAAGGTCTAAAGTCTATAGACATTTTTACTATCTTTGCAATAACTATCTTTGCAATAACTAATTATAATACCTTATACTTATGAAACGATTCTATTATTCCCTATTACTGGTTGCCACTTGTGCATTGTCACTACAGGCAAAGACCATCCAAGGTGACGTGGATGGAGACTATAGAGTGAACATTGACGACGTGACTACCCTTATCGACAGGATCTTGAGGGGTAACGCATCCGGCAACATGGCTGCCGACGTGAACAGTGACGGCATGGTCAACATTACTGATGTTACTGACCTGATTGATATGCTTCTAACGGGTGCCCCTATCGCATATACTTATCCCGAAGAACTGAAAATGGTTCAGTTCTACACAAACAGCGCATTGCAGTTTGGCGCATGGCGTACATCGATGGCAATGGGCGACTGGACACGCAATTATGGCGGCGGGAACATTTGGCATGCATCCGTTTGGAACCCCCAAATGGGTCTAGTAACAACGCCCTATCAATGGTGGTTTGTTGGGGCATACGGCGCTAGCTATGCATTATTTGGACCAGAAGAAAACCTTATCGACATCTATGAGCAAGCCTTGAGTGACAATAATTATGCTTTTGCTGGAGTTGCTAAGGTTATTAGAGCATATGGTTACATGGCGATGACCGACCTCTATGGAGAAATGCCTTACAGTGAAGTCACTAAAGGTTGTGGAACTGGTGGTTTTTATCGTTACTTACCAGAAGGGGCCCCTCGTCCCAAATATGATACCGGCAAGACCATCTTCATGGGATGCATCAATGACATCGAGGAAGCCATCGCCTTGCTCGAACAGGCAAAAACGCAGGATCCTTCACTGCCGGCACTTGACTCCAGCAATAACGACATCTGGGGCAGTGGCGAAATATGGAACCATGGCGACATCGACAAGTGGATTAAACTTGCTTACTTCTTTAAAGCCCGATGGCTTAACAAGCTCATCAAAAAGGGACCTGGCAGCTATCTGGATGGAAAATATGATGCGGACGAAATCCTCGCCTGCCTCGACAAGGCCATGCAGAGCAATGCTGACAACACCATAATGGAACACTTTGACAACAACCCACCCGTGCATGACGTGTTGGGGTTTGATGAGCCTGTTGACTACTCACCGCTGTTCTCGCTGTGCGGCATGAATGCCGGGTACATGGTGACCAAGATGCTCTATGACAACTTGACGAACTTTGCCAGTTATGGTGTTGAAGACCCGCGTGCCGACCACATTCTGCCCTGGGCTTATTGCACCAACAGGGAAGGTAATGGTGTCGATGCTGCTGGCATCAAGTGGAATGGTCACTGGCGTCGTACGCTGGGCGTAGATATGGCCAGCGATATCAATAGCCATAGTGGTCCTCAGAGGGCCTCATTTAACGCAGTCACGAACGAATGGTACATTGAACATCCCACGTATGACTACGCTGAAGAACGCATGGGAGACACAGTATATGTCGAGTGTACCAGCGACAGCAAGGGTTACTTCGGTAATCCCAGCATCCTGTACTGCCGCGCTGTAGGTCTGTTCCAGTCGGCCGAATCGGGTTCATTCTATTCCCGCGCGACTTCTCCCACCTATATCGGCACCTATGCCGAGTGCTGCTTCATCCGTGCCGAGGTGCTGCTCAAGAAGGGCGACCGCGCTGGCGCCTACGCTGCCTACAAGGCAGGTGTTAAGGCCAGCTGCGAGCTGATGAACGAGAAACTGCAAGGATGGATTGATGAGGACCCCAGCCTTGCTGACTGCCCATCTTTCACCCCGATGACTGAAGAAGCCATCGACAACTTCTTGAACAACGGCATCGGTTCACAAGATCAACTCACCCTGGGACACATCCTTACTCAGAAGCGCATTGCGCTCATGTTCTCCTATGAGATTTGGAACGACATGCGTCGCTATGACTTCGATCCCGACCTCTTCTTCGGTTGGTCAATACCTGCATACCATTACCAAGTAGCTACAGCTATGCAGGCCATCCCCGAGGGCAAGCAGTTTCGCCGCTGGCGTCAATGCTTGCACGAGTACATGTACAATGTTGAAAACCTGCAAGCCATCGGCTACCAGGTTCCTGGAGCACGCATGACCGACAGCGAGGGCAACGAAGTCAACTGGAACATGCAGGTTGACGCCTGGACTATCCCTGTTTGGTGGGATAGCGACCAAGACTAATCAGTAAGGACGAGGAATTTGATATCAGACAGGAGTCGTTGAAGACGGCCCGCTCCTCAAGGACGTGCGTCACCGCCCCCTACCTGTAATCAACCGATAAATTATAACAATAAAACAACGTCATCATGATTGAAGGAAAATTCATAACCACCTTGCCCAGTGTAGTGGGCTACGATGTCGACAAGAGTCAAGGCATTCTTATCGAGAACTCTATCATTAGCGCCAACAAAGCCATTAAGGGTCTGGTTAAGAAGGCCGAAGAGCTGGGCTGCAACGCATTGGTCAACGTGAGAATCGACAGCAGTGCCAACGGCATTCTTGCCTATGGCGAGGGGGTCATCGTCAAGGAAAAGCCGTTCAGCTACTAAACCTTTCCCAAAGCCATTTCCCCTAGCGACAACGCCCCCTACCTCGGCTGACCCCCAAAAAACAAAAATCATTTAAACTACAAATTACACGAATTAAACGAATTGGCATCCGCAACGGAGCCTTCGTTTAATTCGTGTAATTCGTAGTTAGTTTATTCCTTTCTTGGGAGTTTACTTGGCCTTCATGGCCTCTTTGATCTTGGTCTCGAGTTCGTCGGCGAGTTCGGGGTTGTCGGCCACCATCTGCTTGGCGGCGTCGCGTCCCTGTCCCAGCTTGGTGCCCTCATAGGAGAACCATGCACCGCTCTTCTTGACGATGCCGAACTCGACACCCAGGTCGATGATCTCGCCCACCTTGCTGATGCCCTCGCCGAAGCGGATCTCGAACTCGGTCTTGCGGAAGGGAGGGGCCACCTTGTTTTTCACGACCTTTACCCTCGTGAGGTTGCCCACCACCTGGTCGCCATCCTTGATCTGGCCCGTGCGGCGGATGTCGAGGCGCACGCTGCTGTAGAACTTCAACGCGTTGCCGCCGGTCGTGGTCTCGGGGTTGCCGAACATCACGCCCAGCTTCTCGCGCAGCTGGTTGATGAAGATGCAGCACGTGTTGGTGCGGCTGATGGTGGCAGTGAGCTTGCGCAGGGCCTGGCTCATCAGGCGGGCCTGCAGACCCATCTTGCTCTCGCCCATCTCGCCCTCGATCTCGGCCTTGGGTGTCAATGCGGCGACACTGTCGATGACGATGATGTCGATGGCACTGCTGCGGATGAGCTGGTCGGCAATCTCGAGCGCCTGCTCGCCGTTGTCGGGCTGGCTGATCCACAGGTTATTCACATCGACGCCCAGCGACTCGGCATAGAAGCGGTCAAAGGCGTGCTCGGCATCGATGATGGCGGCAATGCCGCCCATCTTCTGCGCCTCGGCGATGGCATGAATGGCCAGCGTGGTCTTACCTGATGACTCGGGACCGTAAATCTCGATGATGCGGCCACGGGGATAGCCGCCCACGCCCAGGGCGTTGTCCAGGCCGATGGAGCCCGTGGGGATGACCTCGATGTCCTCGATGTGGTCGTCGCCCAGCTTCATGATCGACCCGCTGCCAAAGGTCTTGCCTATCTTGTCCATTGCCACCTGCAGGGCCTTGAGTTTCTCGGGAGAGACCTCCTTGCGCTGCGGCTGGTTGTTCATTTCCTCTTGGTTGAAAATCTCTTCTGCCATAAAATATAATGTCTTTATAATGTTATTACTTTTTTGTCTTACTTTGAGTTATCAATCCGTCACTTGATAATCTCCCCAATGACGCAATTCATGTCGGTAATGTTGACCTCGCCGTCACTGTTCACGTCGGCCCGCGAGATGATTTTCTCGTCCACTGCGGTGCCGATAATTACATCTATCGCAGCATTCACGTCGGCAATATTGACCTCGCCATCGTCGTTGATATCGCCATAGACATCTTTGACCCTAGGGAAGATGTCCAGGTCAATATAGGCCATGCGCTGACGTATCCATTTCTCGACGTTGTCCATCTCGGCACTCAGGTCAAGCACCTGCCCATTGATGTCAACAGACTTGCTCCAGCGCTTTTCCTCGCGCGCTGCAGCGCCACACTCCTCCAGGTCGTTGATCACGCGACGGAAACGGTTCACCAGGCTATCGGTATCGAGGTAGGTCTCGCGCAACTGCCAATAGCGCCGCCTAATTTCCTTGTTAAAACGCCTGGAATTGAAAAACATGTTATACATGGGCACATGCGAGATCCAGTAGATGTAACGGTCGGGGGCCACTGTGGAATCGTCCCACGTGGGCAGTTTCTGCCCGAAGGTCAAGTCCAGGTCCCATGGCGTCATCACCAGGCGCGGGTCAATCGTCTTGTCATAGCAACTGTAGTACACGTTCTTGGACTCGTTGTCGACCGCTCCCAGGGTGACAATAAAGATCATGTAGTCCATCATCACCGGCAGGTCAAAATAGTAGCTCAGTGAGTCTTCAAACGTCGGCCAGTCGCGGGCGATGCTGGTGTTGTAGGCAAAGAAGACACCATCGGCGAGCGTTGACCAGTCGGTGGGACACACTTCCTCAAAATCGGGATACTCGACAAACAGGCTGTCCCACTGCTCACGGTAGTTGCTGTAGGGCTGCGGACGTCCCATCGTTCCGGTGCGGTTCCAGTACTTGTTGTACCACAGTTGCCCATGGAACAGGTTGTTGATCGTGTCATGCTTGACCAGCTTGAGCTGCTTGCGGTCGATGGGCTCAATCAAGTGAAAGATACCGAAATAGCTCTGGTTGAGAATCACCTCGACGGGCCTACCGCGCGAGCCATTCAGCATTTTGGGTTCCCACTGGGCATACCAGGGCTTGGTGGACATGTCCAGCCACAGGTCGGTGCACACGCGGTTGCGCACTCGCAGCATGTCGACCTGCCCCGCATCCAGTTTCCAGTGATTGTCGTTGCGCAGGTCGAGCAGCTTGCGGTCCATCTTGTCGCCGTTCTCGTCCAGGAACTTGATACTATAATTGCGCTTGTTGCGGCCAGCGCCGTTAGTGATGCCTCCGCGCCACTTGACCTTAGCGCTCATGTCGTTCTCGCGAGTGGTGCTGTCGGGGGTATTCAATGAAACCGTGCCACTGGCATACTCGGTACTAAACTTACCGTTCAGCTCCATGATGGGCAGCCACGTGAAGGTAATCTTTCCCTTCATGCTCAATCCGTCGTAAATGAGCGAAAAGGGATATTCTTTCCCGCCAGCGATGGAGTCAAAGGTAACCGAGTCACCATTGGCAATAGACACATTGTTGAATTTGATCTTGGTGCAAGTGCTGTCCATGACCAACGACGTGGTCCAATCGGTGCCAAAGTAGTCCCTGGGGATGCTGCACAGCCACTTGCTGTTCAAGTTGTCACGGACGGCCTTGTGGCCACCGATGTACAACCCCTGCCCGCAAGCGGTAATCGCGATCCATAATGTCAGGATTATCGATAAAAGTCGTCTCACGCTCCTACACACATTAATAACTTTTCAAACAAATCGGAACTGCAAAGTTATTAACATTTTACCACATGCCGATAACTAAAAGGCCATTTTTTCAGAAAAAGCGCTTTTTTTGTTGTTCTTCAAACAATTATTTAAATTTTAACATCTGCCGTTGCGGCTGAATGGGGAAAAAACGCTACCTTTGCCCAATTATAAACAACTAAATGTGAGTTCATCATTATTAACCAATTAATCACTTTCATTGCAATGAGGAAATTCTTTACTTTATTAACCTTGTGTATGCTGGCTAGCGCTGCATGGGCACTCGACATCACGTTTGTTGCAGGCGTTGATAATGGCACCAGCCCAGGCACAGCCCAGGCCTTTACCATCGAGAAGGACGGCATCAAGATCGATGTCTCCAACGGCTTGGCCAACGACACCCAGTATCGCTTCTACAAGGGTCAGACCGTAACCTTCACCTCGTCGATTGGCGCGATCAACCAGATCGTGTTTGAGTGCACCGCTAGCGGCGAGGCCCAGTATGGTCCCGGCTGCTTCACCGTGGACAAAGGTTCCTATGGCTACGCCGAGAAGGTCGGCACCTGGACTGGCGTCGAGAGCCAGGTCATCTTCACCGCAGCCACCAACCAGGTGCGCGCCACCAAGATTGTCGTTACCGTGGGCCAGGCAGGCCTTGCAGCCCCGACAATCACGCCCAATGCAGGCACCTACTACTCACCCATCGAGGTGAACATGAGCTGCGCATCGACTGGCGCTAAGATCTATTACACCACCAATGGCAGCACCCCCACCACCAGCTCGACCCAGTTCACTGCTCCCTTCACCCTGAGCAGCAACGCCACCGTTAAGGCCATCTCGGCTAAGGACGGCGAGGTGAGCGACGTGACGAGTGCAACCTATGAGTTTGCTACCGCAACTCCCGTCAACAACATCGCCGGCTTCCAGAATGCCGCTAACGATGATGTCGTAACCTTTACCAATCCCGTTTATGTCCTGGCTCAGCACAACAACTACCTGTATGTCAGGGACAACAGCGGTTATGCTTTGTTCTACGGCAAGACGGGCCAGACCTATGTCAATGGTGACGTTATCCCCGCTGGCTTTGCAGGCACCAAGACCATCTATGCCGGCGAGCCCGAGTTGCAGGTGATCAGCGGCTTCCAGCCCGCATCGGGCAACAGCCCCATCGCCCCCGAGACCATCACGGCCAACCAGGTGGGTCACGCCATGTTTGCCCACTATGTAACCATGAGCGGTGTCACCATCAGCAAGGTGGATGACCGCAACTATGTGATTACCGATGCCAACGGCAACACCTGCCCCGTGTACTTCGGCTCGATGGGCGTGAGCGCTCCCAGCGACCTGAATGGCACCTTTGAGGTGATCGGCATGGTAGGTTCCTATGGCAACGAGAACACCGTTTACCAGCTCCTGCCCACCTATCT
Organism: uncultured Prevotellaceae bacterium; assembly: GCA_946406035.1. Classification (GTDB taxonomy): domain Bacteria; phylum Bacteroidota; class Bacteroidia; order Bacteroidales; family Muribaculaceae; genus Sodaliphilus. The sequence goes on along the minus strand of CAMJJG010000019.1, from coordinate 30,340 downwards.
CAAGAAAGCAGGCGGAAGTGGTGACTTCGGCTGGGGTGACATGGCTGACACTCCCGACAACAGCGAGGTTACCTTTACCTATGAGTCCACCATCATCTGGCAGAGCGGCCGTTACCTGTATGCCATGGATCAGACCGGCTTCGGTTTGGCTTATGGCGACGCAGGTCAGACCTACAAGCATGGTGATGTGATCCCCGCTGGCTTTAGCGGTAAGAAGACCACCTATAAGGATGAGCCCGAGCTGGCTGCACCCCTGGCTGGTTTCCAGGCTGCCACCAAGAGTGTGAAGCCCGTTGCTGAGCAGATCAATGCCACGCAAGTCGATCATGATCACTGGGCACACTTCGTTGTACTCAAGAACGTCATGATCAGTGCCGATGGCACCCAGATTACCGACGCCAATGGCAACACCTGCGAGATGTATAACAACACCTTCAATGTTCCCCTGCCCGCTGACCTGACGGTTGCTCACGACGTCTATGGCGTTGTCGGCAAGTTCAATGCTTATCAGATTCTGCCCATTTGGTTTGATGAGGGTGATGAAGACAAGCCTATTGATGTTGCTAACATCCCCGAGCTCTATGCACTCAACAAGGGCCAGAAGGGTCACTTCACTACTCCGTTGACAACTATCTATCAGTATGGTCCCAACCTGTATGTCAAGGATGTGAACGACAACTATAGCTTGGTTTACGGTTCGGTTGATTATAATGAATTTATCAATGGCGATTACATCAACGATGCCGTTGCTTCCTGGAACACCTATCAGGATGCAAAGCAGATGATCCCCGTAGGCGACACCTTCGTTAAGGCTGGCCACAACCATAAGATTTTGCCTCAAGTCATGCCCATCGAGGACGTTTCCCAGAACATGGTTCACAAGTATCTGCGCTTTGAGGATGTCACCTTGACCGCCGAGGAGGCTGCCAACACCTACATGATGGCCGATGAGACTGGCGAGATGAAGGTGTTCCACAAGTTTACCAACGACGAGAACCTGACCATCCACGAAATCGTGCCTGGCCAGAAATATAACGTTAATGGTTTCTTGACCATCTACAAGGGCGAGCTTGAACTCTATCCTATCCGCATTGTCAAGCGCCCGTCGGCTGTCGATGAGGTATGGAGCAACAAGACCGTTGCCAGCGTGCGCTACTTCAACCTTGCCGGTCAGGAAATGACCCAGGTTAACGGTGCCACCATCGTTGTGACCACCTACACCGACGGTACGACCAACGCCGTTAAGGTCATGAAGTAATCACAATCGATTATCCATACACCCTATAACACATGCTTGGGGCGGTTCTGCTAGCGGAGCCGCCCTAACTGTTTTTTATCCAATAATTTGCATTATTGACGATGTTGTCGTACCTTTGCATCGTGGATGATTGCCAGCCGGCTTCTCTCCCCCATTACAGCAATGATGTCACTAGAATTAGAATCGCGGAGGTAAAAGATGATACTCCGCCTGCTTTCATATAACCGAGGAACAAGTTTCCCGCTTTTCCCTCTCTCGGATGAGGGAAAACACTATGCGGCGGCTAGAAAGCATCCCCATGGCACATTATGGTCAAGAAGCGACCCTGGTGCCGTGGGGATGATTGTAAGTGCCCGCGATGTGGAGCGCATCGCCTCACTCCATTAGCCCGTTTCTGTTTCATCCACTTATATTAACCCATTACAATGAAAAAGTTTTTATCGTTTCTTTTCGTTTGCTTGTTGACCTCGGCCTCGGCTTGGGGGTTCGACGTGGTTTTTGACGCTACAATCGACCTCCCTGCCGAGATGGGCACTGCAAGCTCGTATGCCATCGAGAAGGATGGCGTGACTGCCAGTTTCTCTAATGGACTTGCCAATGGCAGCCATTATCGCCTGTACAAGGGACAGACCCTCACCATCTGTTCCAGCGTGGGCAACATCACCAAAATCGTGTTTGAGTGCATTGCCAGTGGTGATGCCCAGTATGGTCCAGGTAATCTAACGTGTGATCAGGGTGTTTATTCCTGTTATGAGAAAATCGGGGAATGGACGGGCAACGCCCAGTGCGTGACGTTTACCGCTACGACCAGCCAGGTGCGTTTCACGCGGATTATCGTCACCATCGACGGTGAAGGCGCGGGCTTGTCATCACCGCGCATCTCGCCACGCGGCGACACCTACTACACGCCCGTCGAGGTGAGCATCACTTGTCCCACTATTGGGGCCACGATACACTATACCACTAACGGTGCTACACCCAGCACCTCCTCGCCAGTGTATCAAGCCCCCTTTATCGTGAACGAGACCACCACCGTCAAGGCCATTTCGGTTAAGGACGGCGAGGTGAGCGACGTGGTCAGTGCCACCTATAACATCGAGGAAATAGGGCTGATTAACCTGTGTGACCTTCTTGATGTTCCTGACGATACGTTTGTCTTCTTTGACGAGGCACAAGTCATCTATCAGAATAACCGGTATCTCTATCTCAAGGACGAGTGCGGTTATGGCCTGGTCTATGGCGACGTGGGACAGGCCTATAATATGGGCGACATCATCCCACCGGGCTGGGGCGGCAAAAAGAAAACATACAATTGTTTCCCGGAAATCACAGACCTCACTGGATTCCAACCCGCCAGCCGTAACGAGCCACTCGAACCAGAGGTGACAACCATCCCAATGATCAACCTGAGATTGTGGGGGCACTATATCGAACTGAGAAACGTGTTCATTGACCCTGAAAACCAAGTTATAAGGGACTCCAATGGCAACACCATTCCCTACTATCCACAACTCTACTATCCTGCCGATAGCACTGTGCCTGTCAATATCCTCGCCATTGTCACGGCCTATGGCAAGGTAAACCCCATCGTGCAGTTGTATATCATCGATGCCAGCAGCATCATTCCACCCCCTCCTAGCCCCTGCTGCTTGAGAGAGCTATATAATGACTTCTATCAGGGACAAGTCGTCATGTTCAGGTGCCCGTTGACCTCCATCTATCAAAATGGTAACTACCTCTATGTGAAAGATAGCTGTGAGGACTACGGCCTGATCTACGGCAACGCTGGAGGTCCCTACAAGAACGGAGATAAAATCATCGGTAACGCAAGCTGGACGACCTATCAAAATATCCAAGAGGTTGTTCCAAGCGGCCCATGGGAGAAAGTCGACGAAACCGACCCAGTCGAGCCCGAAGTCATGCCCATCGAGGAGGTGTCACCAGATATGCTCCACTGGTTCTTGGGATTTGAGAATGCCGAACTCGATATCGACAATGGTAAGATCATTGACGAGACTGGCGAGATGACCGTGTTTAAGAAATTCCCGATTGACACCATCTCCCGATACATCTACCAGCCCTACCGTATCGGTTTGCATCACGAGGTTAACATAACCGATGTGAATCACATCATCAACGTTATCCTGGCCGATGGCGCCCCAGACGTGAACACCATGCTGGATCACTCGATGGTGACTGGTTTCTTGACACTCTACAAGGGCCAGATGGAGTTCTATCCTATCGAGCAGATCATGTATTACCGTGCCACGGTCGATGGTGACATGAACGGTAACGGCGAGGTTGATATTACCGACGTCAATCTAGTCATCGATCTGATTCTCCATTATTATTAACCACAATCACATCAGCAACAAAGTCGCTAAGCCTTGATTCTGGCTTAGCGACTTTGTTGTCTAGCACGTCATTATTCACTTGAAAAGCCGGCCCACGACGGGCAGCTTGGCCAGCATGCTGCCCAGGTGCTCCTTGCGGTAGATGAAGCCCATGAACAGCAGCAGCAACACGGTGCGGTAGGCCAGCCTGAGCCACGTGTTCTCTACCGGCAGCATCATCGCGGCAAACAGGAAGCCGGCCACAACGGTATAGATGGCAATGTCGCGCATCGGGTAGCGGATGGGGAAGTACTTCTGCCCGATAAAGTAAGATAAGAGCATCGACACGCTATAGGCAATGAGACCGGACCAGGCACACGCCATGTAACTGAAGCGCGGGATGAACAGCAGATTGATCACAAACAGCACCACGGCACCGATGCCCGAGAAATAGGCACCCCAAATGGTGCGGTCGGTGAGTTTGTACCAGAATGAGAGGTTAAAGAAGACGCCAAACACGATTTCGGCCGCCATCACAATGGGCACCACGCGCAGGCCACTCCAGTAACTCTCGCCTATCAGGTACTTGAGCAGGTCAATGTAGGCCATCACCACAAGAAATGCCAGCAGGGTGAAAATGATGTAGTATTTCATTGTCTGGGCATAAACCTCCTTGCTGTCCTTGTCCTTGACCTTGCTGAACACAAACGGCTCGTAGGCAAAACGGAAGGCCTGAGTGATCATCATCATGATCATCGCTATCTTGATGCAGGCGCCATATATGCCCAGTTCGCCCATCGCGTTGCCTCCCTGATACACCTTGGGAAACATGATCTGAGACAGGCTCTGGTTGAGTTGGCCGGCGATACCCATGACAAGGATGGGCCAAGCATAGGACAACATCTGGCGGCACATTTTCTTGTCAAATCCTGAGTTGATGCCACGCAATTCCTTGTGCAGGAAAACGAGGTTGAACATCGAGCAGAACAGATTGATGTAGAACACCCACACCACGTCGTAGTGGAACGTCTCGCCATAGATGCCGAAGGGGTTGAGATGCATCATGGGCAACCCGAAGAAATAAATCAGGTTGAGCACAATGTTCAAGCCGATGTTGGCAATCTTCAAGGAGGCAAATTTGATGGGTTTGTGCTCACAGCGCAAGTAAGCAAACGCAATCGCCGTGAACGCATCGAGTGCAACGGTGATATACATCACCGCCACATATTCCGGGTGGTCGCCATAACCTAATAAGGCTGCGATTTCCCCACTGAAGAGCAACACGATAACCGTAGTCACCATCCCCACCGTTCCTACCATTCTCAGCACCGTGGAGTACACCTTCTTACGGTCCATGCCCTCCTTGTTCATGAACCTGAAGAAAGTGGTCTCCATGCCGAAGGTGAGCACCATGATGAGAATAGCCACATAGGCATAGACGTTGGTGATGATACCATATTCGCCTCCTGTAGAAGCGAATTTCAACGTCTGTATCGGCACAAGCAGGTAGTTGACAAAACGGGCCACAATGCTGCTCAAGCCATAGATAGCGGTGTCTTTAGCCAGTGATTTTAGATTTGCCATTTATCAGTTAAGAGTGAAAAGTGAAAAGTTAAGAATGAATAGTTAAGAGTGAATAGTGACAGGTGATTGGCTGGCCAAGGGAGTGCTGATGCCAACTCCTAACCCCTATCTTCTGACTCCTAACTAAAAAGGTTTCCCACCTCGCCGCCAGGGCGCTCGCGTTTCAGGTGGTTATAGGCCAGCATGGTGGCCTCGCGGCCGCGGGGAGTGCGGTTGATGAAGCCTTCCTTGATCAGGTAGGGCTCATAGACCTCCTCGATGGTGCCGGGGTCCTCGTTCATCGCTGTGGCAATCGTGTTCAGGCCCACCGGGCCGCCGCCAAACTTGTCGATGATTGTCAGCAGGATCTTGTTGTCAATCTCGTCCAGGCCATACTTGTCGATATTCAACGCCTCGAGCGCATAGCGGGCGATGGGCAGGTCGATGCGGCCGCTACCCTTGACCTGGGCAAAGTCGCGCACGCGTCGCAGCAGCGAGTTGGCGATGCGGGGCGTGCCGCGGCTGCGCAGGGCAATCTCGGTCGCCGCCAGGTCGTCGATGGGTACTGCCATCAGGCGAGCCGAGCGGCGAATGATGCCCTCGAGCACCTTGTGGTCATAGTACTCCAGATGGCAGTTGATGCCAAAGCGGGCCCGCAACGGCGACGTCAGCAGGCCGCTGCGTGTCGTCGCGCCGATGAGCGTGAAGGGGGCAAGGGTCAGCTGCACCGAGCGCGCACCAGGTCCCTTGTCGATCATGATGTCGATGCGGTAGTCCTCCATCGCGCTGTACAGGTACTCCTCGACGATGGGGCTCAGGCGGTGTATCTCGTCGATGAACAGCACGTCGTTCTCGTCGAGCGACGTGAGCAATCCGGCCAGGTCACCGGGCTTGTCAAGCACCGGACCCGACGTCACCTTGAAACCCACGCCCAACTCATTGGCAATGATGTTGCTCAGCGTCGTCTTGCCCAGGCCCGGCGGGCCGTGGAACAGCACGTGGTCCAGCGACTCGCCACGCAGCTTGGCCGCGGCGACAAACACACGCAGGTTCTCGATAATCTTGTCCTGCCCCGCAAAGTCCTCAAACCTCACAGGCCTCAACGCCCGCTCAAAATCCTGGTCGGTCTTGAGCTGCTCGGCCCTAATATCAAATTCCTCGTCCATAGTTTGCAAAAATAGACAATTATTCCGTTATAATTTGCCAAATGCGGTAGAAAAAAACCGAATAGGCAGAATAACATGCCAAAATTTGCCAAATCCATCCCTTCAAGGGGACGCGATTTGGCAAATGATGAGCTGTGCTCCCGAACCCGGGAATCACGAGAGGCCAAAGGTGGCACGCAAGGTCTCGGTCATGTTGAGTTTTTCCCAGGTAAACAGTTCTACCTCAACCTCCTTGGTGGTATTGTAGAGGGATTCAAATCTCTTGACCTTCAACTCATACTTGCGCCCCATGTGGCCGTATGCGGCCGTCTCGGAGTAGATGGGATTGAGCAGCTTGAGCCGCTCGATAATGGCCTTGGGACGCATGTCGAACAGCCCCTTGAGGATGTCGGCAATCTGCACGTCGCTCATGTCGACATGGCTCGTGCCATAGGTGTTGATGTAGAAGCTCAATGGCTCGGCACGCCCGATGGCATAGGCCACCTGCACGAGCACCTCGTCGGCAATGCCGGCGGCAACGACGTTCTTGGCAATGTGGCGGCAAGCATAGGCGGCGCTGCGGTCCACCTTGCTGGGGTCCTTCCCGCTGAATGCGCCACCACCGTGCGCCCCGCGACCGCCATAGGTGTCGACAATGATTTTGCGGCCCGTGAGGCCAGTGTCACCATGAGGGCCACCGATGACAAATTTACCCGTGGGATTGACAAACAACTCGGTCTTGTCATCGACCAGCGAGCTGATCTCGTCACTGTAATGGCTCAAAGTCCTGGGAATGAGAATATCGCGCACATCGCGCATGATGCGTTCCTGGTCCACATCCTCGTCGTGCTGGGTGCTCACCACAATCGCTTGGACGTGGACGGGACGGCGGGTCTGGCCATCATACTCGACAGTTACCTGGGCCTTGCTGTCGGGGCGCAGGTAGGGCATCAACTCGAGGTGGTGGTGGCGAATGTCGGCCAGCTCACGCATGAGCGCATGGGCCAGGTCAAGCGTCAACGGCATGTAGTTGGGCGTCTCGTTGCAGGCGTAGCCAAACATCATGCCCTGGTCGCCGGCCCCCTGGTCGGCATTGTCGTCCTCGGCACGGTCAACGCCCTGCTTGATGTCGCCGCTCTGCTCGTGCACGCTGTTGAGTATTCCACACGACGAGCCGTCAAACTGGTACTCGCTCTTGGTGTATCCGATTCTGTTAATCGTCTCACGCGCGGTGCGCTGCAAGTCGATATAGACATTGGTTGTCACCTCGCCCGAGATAATGACCTGTCCGGTGGTCACTAGTGTCTCACACGCCACATGGGCCTGAGGATCAAAGGCGAGGAACTTGTCGAGGATAGCGTCACTGATCTGGTCGGCGACTTTGTCGGGGTGCCCTTCGGACACGCTCTCGGACGTAAACAAATAATTCTTACTGTTCATTGTGATACAAAAAAATATTCATTTTTTGTGGAAATGAACGCTAAAAGGAATTCGATAAAGATATTGATTATCGCAGTTTTAGCATTTTTTCAAGTGGTTGCAAGCAGCCAAATTTTTCCACTGTTAGTTATGTGATGTTGATAAAATCGGCTGCAAAAGTAATACAAAAAAATGACTGCGCAATGAATGTGCAGCCATTTTCATCGTTTTTAATGAGAAATCCTATTCCTGGACAGTCACGGTATCGCGTTTTTCCATCCTGAAGGCGCCATACTTGTCGTGTGCCCGGTCATAGTCATCGATCTGAAATGTAGCCAAATCGGCGTCCTCGAGCAGCTCATTCCCACACCACACGTGGGACTTGTCGCGGTAGTAGGCCGAATGGCCTATCTCCTGGAATGTCGCTGGGTCGGCTCCAGGTATCACCTTGCCGAAGAAATAGACGCGGTTCTTGTCACGAGCCACCGTAAACGACATCACCTTGAACGACGGCAGGTCCACGCCATCGATGCGCAGGGTGTCGAAATAGGCATTGCGTGAGTCAACGGCCCAAAAGTCACGATCAAACCTCTTGAGTATCTTGAATGATGACACGTCCGCCACGTGCATCGCATTCTCCTCATAGTAATAGTCATTCTTGTCGCGGAACAACGGGTAACGCTGCGGCTCGAGCGAGGCCACATCAGCGCCAGGCACAATTTTATCCTTGAAATAGACCCGCTCGCTGTCATGTCCCAGCCAGCTATTGACAGTCTCAAACGTCGCCGGATCGGCACCTGGTAAGGTATCGTTAACGGGCCCAAAGCTGAAAGTCCAGTAATTATAGACCACCACATCATCCTGTAGCTCATACTTGCCATCGTCGGTACACGCCATCAGGCTCAATACCAGTATCGCCAATGCAAAAAACTTCTTCATCTGTTCCACTTGGTTAACTGCTATACATGTGCAAATGTAGTCATCAAAGCGGACTCCAGCAACAATTCTTGGCGATTTTCGTCGCAATTCGACAAATCTTTGTTAACTTTGCAAGTTATTAGAAATGTCATCGACAATGATTGAGGCGCGAAACATAGTCAAGCGGTATGGCGACCTGGAGGTGCTGCGAGGTGTTAACCTGAGCATCGCCCAGGGCGAGATCGTGTCGATTGTGGGGCCCAGCGGTGCAGGCAAGACGACGCTGTTGCAGATCATCGGCACACTCGACACGCCCCAGCAGGGCGAGGTGTGCTACGAGGGTCGCAACGTATTGTCGCTCAAGGATAAGAACCTGGCACACTTCAGGAACCGCAACATCGGCTTTGTATTCCAGTTCCACCAGTTGCTGCCCGAGTTCACCATGCTCGAGAACGTCGCTATCCCTGCACTGCTGGGAGGCGACAACCGCAACGACGCCATGACCCGCGCGCGGCACCTGCTCGAACGCATGCACCTGGCCGACCGCCTTGACCACAAGCCGTCGCAGCTCTCGGGCGGCGAGTGCCAGCGTGTGGCCGTAGCCCGGGCCCTGATCAACAGCCCCAAGGTCATCCTGGCCGACGAGCCGTCGGGGAGCCTTGACAGCCAGAACAAGCAGGAGCTGCACCAGCTGTTCTTTGAGCTACGGGACGAGTTGGGACAGACGTTCATCATTGTCACCCATGACGAAGGCCTGGCGGCGCAAGCCGACCGCACCCTGCACATGCGCGACGGCCTGATTGTTGACCAAACCACCCGCAACACGACCGACCGATGAGGAGCATAACCCTGCGACACCTGCCGATGCTACTGCTCACTGTAGCGCTTGCCCTTGCCTCGTGTGAGAAGCAGGAGGACATCGACCGTGCCTATACCGACTATCGCTATGACATTGTGACCTACTTGGGACAGAATGACAAGGGGGCGGTGTTTGAATACCTGGGGCACGGTGACTCGGCAGCCATCAGGCTGCAGTCGAGCGTGAGTCTGGACGACGAGGTCAAGACGCACCAGCGCGTGCTGCTGCGCTATGGCTTTGCCGACGGCAGGCAGGCAGGCGAGAACCGCAGCGTTGACGTGTATAGCTGCAATGCCATCATCAGCGACTCGCTGCGTGTAACCCCGGTATCGCCCGACAGTATCCCCCGGCACGAGGTGAAGCTGCGCAGCCTGTGGCGCACGGGCGAATTCATCAACCTGCACTGCCAGGTTGAGTACACCAGCCGCGCCCGGACCATGATGCTCGTGGCCGACGGCAAGACGGTGGCCAACGACACGGTGCACTGTTACCTAATGCACGACCTGCGAGGCGAGACCGGCACCTTCTGGCGCGACTGTTACGCTTCATTTAACGTGGGCGCGTTGTGGAAGAAGCCCACATTCAAGTGCTTGAGGGTCCACCTCAACGACTTGACATATCCACACATCGAGTATTACGATTTTTCTAAATAATCATTAATTTAATATTTAACACATATCACATTTTTTATTATGGCAAACGAAAATCAAAACCAGAACCAGAACCAGATTAAGATTGAAATCCCCAAGGAAGAGTTGCAGGGCCGCTATGCCAACATGGCAATGATTGCCCATGGTCCCAACGAATTCTTTATCGATATGATCCTGCGCGGCCCCAACATGCCGCAGGCCCGCGTTCAGAGCCGCATCATCATGGCTCCGCAGCATGCCAAGGAGTTGATGCTCGCCTTGCAGGACAACGTCCGCCACTATGAGCAGAACTTTGGCGAGATCAAGATCATGCGCCCCGCCAGCAACCAGAGCGGTATTATGGACTTCCCCCTGCCCAAGGGACAGGCTTAAACAGTTAGGAGTCAGGAGTCAGGAGTTAGGAGTTGGCATCCGCATTACTGACGACTGACTACCGTAAAGTTGACGACTTATAACCGTAAACCGACAACTAGAATGGAACACCCACTGTTCATCTATAATACCTTGACCCGACGCAAGGAGCACTTTGTGCCCCTGAACGAGCCCATGGTGGGCATGTACGTCTGCGGGCCGACGGTCTATGGTGACCCGCACTTGGGACACACCAGGCCGGCCATCACATTTGACGTGCTGTTCCGCTACCTGCAACAGCTGGGCTACAAGGTGAGATATGTGCGCAACATCACCGATGTGGGGCACCTCGAGCACGATGCCGATGAGGGCGAGGACAAGATCGCCAAGAAGGCGCGCCTCGAGCAACTCGAGCCCATGGAGGTGGCACAGTACTACACCAACCGCTACCACGCCGCCATGCAGGCGCTCAACGTGCTGCCCCCCAGCATCGAGCCCCATGCCACGGGTCACATCATCGAGCAAGAGGAGCTGGTGAAGCAGATCATGGAGAAGGGCTACGCCTATGAGAGCAACGGCAGCATCTACTTTGACATCGAGGCCTATAACCGTGATCACCGCTACGGTGTGCTCTCGGGCCGCAATCTCGACGACATCCTCAACGCCAGCCGCGAGCTGGAGGGCGTGGGCGAGAAGCGCAATCAGGCCGACTTTGCCCTGTGGAAAAAAGCTCAGCCCGAGCACATCATGCGCTGGCCATCGCCATGGAGCGACGGTTTCCCCGGTTGGCACTGTGAGTGCACCGCCATGGGACGCAAGTACCTGGGCAACCACTTCGACATCCACGGTGGCGGCATGGACCTCGTGTTCCCGCACCACGAGTGCGAGATTGCACAGGCCGTTGCCAGCCAGGGCGACGAGATGGTGCACTACTGGATGCACAACAACATGATCACCATCAACGGCCAAAAGATGGGCAAGTCGCTGGGCAACTTCATCACCCTGGAGCAGTTCTTCACGGGAGACCACCCAGCCCTCACCCAAGCCTACACGCCGATGACCATCCGCTTCTTCATCCTCCAGGCCCACTACCGCGGCACGGTGGACTTCAGCAACGAGGCCCTACAGGCAGCCGAGAAGGCCCTGGAGCGCATGCTCGACGGCTGGCACCGCCTTAACGCCCTGACGGCTGCCGACAAGTCGTCGCTCACGCTCGACAACTACCGCCAGCGGTGTGCCGACGCGATGAACGATGACCTGAACACGCCGACGGTGATCGCCACCCTGTTTGATGCCTGCAAGGTCATCAATCAGGCCAACGACGGGCATGCGGCCCTCAGCCAAGCCGACATCGATGAGCTGAAGAGCGTTTTCCAGACTTACCTGTTTGACGTGCTGGGCATCCGCGACGATGCTGCCGGTGGCGACAGTGTCAACCTGGAGCCCTACCGCCAGGCCGTTGACCTGCTGCTGGAGATGCGGCGCAACGCCAAGGCTGCCAAGGACTGGGCAACCAGTGACCTGATTCGTGACAAGCTCGCTGAGTTTGGTTTCGAGGTCAAGGACACCAAGGACGGCTTTGAGTGGAAAGTGAAATGACCCTATCACCACTTGTATCGGTCATCGTCCCCGTCTATAACGTGGAGGCTTACCTGGACCAATGCATCGAGAGCATTCTGGCCCAGAGCCACACCAATATGGAAATCCTGGTTGTAGATGATGGCAGTACCGATAGCAGTGGTGCCCTGTGCGACCGTTGGGCCGAGCGTGATGCACGCATCAGCGTCATCCATCAGCCCAACGGTGGCCTTTCTGCAGCCCGCAACACGGCCCTCGATGTGATGACCGGCCAGCTGGTCACCATGGTGGACAGTGACGACGTGCTGCACCCTGACTTTATTGCCACGCTGCTCGATGCCATGAGCCAGCACGATGCCGACATCGCCGTTGGCGGTTACCAGCCGTTCTATGACAACGGCTTGGCATGGCCAACCGAGTCAAGACGGCATGCCCATGCCCGATGCTACAGCCAGCACGAGGCGCTACAGGCCATCCTGTACCAGCGGGGACTGACCCACTCGGCCTGGGGACGGCTGTATCGGGCAGAACTGTTCGATGGCATCCGCTATCCAGTGGGAAAATACTATGAAGACTTTGCCATCATTTACCCCCTATTGAAGCGATGCAGCACCGTAGTTCACATCGACACCATCCTGTATGGCTACCGCCAACGTGACAAGAGCATCCTGCAGACGTTTTCATCGCGCCGAGCCGACGTACTCGACGTGGGCGAGCAACTCGAGACCGAGATTATGGCCCACGACCATCGATATGCCGGCGCCATCCACAGCCGCCTGCTCAGCGCCTATTTCAACATCCTGCTGCTCAGTCATCAGGACAAGTCCAGCGATCACAGCACGCTCCAAGGCCGATGCTGGAATGGCATCAAGCGACTGCGCAACAAGTGCCTGCTCGACCCCCGGGTGCGCATCAAGAACAAGATGGGTATCCTTGTATCCTACTTGGGACAGGGATTCCTGTGCAACATCGTGGGTCGAAACTATCAGCCACGACCATAAACTTATCCCAAAGCACACTGGCAGATAAAAACAACCGATTTATTGAAAAGATTTTGATAGTTTGATTTGATTATTTTCCTTTGTATCATCAAATCAGATAAAAGAATTGTTTTTAGGCTTGTTTATTCATCTATACCATGAACATTTGGGTTTAGTTAAAAGTTTTTAGGCTTCAGAACACTTAAAAAGGAAAGACAGGATGTGAACCCTGTCTTTTCCTGTCTTATTCTCGCTGTGTTGAGCCGATTACTCGCCCGAGAGCAGGTTATCAATCAAAGTAGTGACATCGGCTACATTCATCATGCCATCACCGTTCACATCGCCGGCATGACGATATACCGGCGTTGCACCGAGCAGTTCATCGACGAGGAACGTCACATCAGAGATGTTAACGGTGCCATCGATATTGGTGTCACCCACGGGATTGAGCTGGTCGATCGCTTTTTTCAGCCACCTCACTCTTGAGAAGTACCAGATCATGCGGTCGATGCAATGATCTTTGACCGGTGGATAGGTATAATTCCACATAATGCCTTCCAGGACGATGCTGGCATCAAGAGCCTTGCCCTCATCGGTGCTGTAATAGCCGGTGACATAATGCTGAATGTCATTATAGAATGTGCCGCTGATCTTACGCCAGAGGCCGACGTACTCATCCACAAAGGTCCGATTGGCATTATTGAACAAGGATGCAAAATGATTAATGTGCCCCTGTGACCACGCAGAGGCCGTGCGTTCGGACATATCAAAGTCCCACAGCAGCGGCATGTAGATCTTGGACGTGTCGGTCGAGTCATACTTGGTATAATACCTATTGGCTCCTCCCGAATCCTGTGTTCCCAAGATGTCGTGGCCCAAGCACCACGCGGCAAACGATGGCACATCGATCAAATCGGGATAATCAGACCTAACGAGGCTGTTCTCATAGGCCGTCACAACGCCCTGGATGTAATCGAGTTGCTCGGGTAAAATCTCGTCGCTGTCGGGGTACTTGAAGGTGAAATTAAAGGATGGCGAGGTGATGGAGTTGACATACACGGCCTCGTTCCACCAGTAAGCGTCACACTCAAAGATGTAGCCCGTGAACTTGTCGACCTTCAACCGGCAGTCGGGATTGCGCTTCACCGACTCACAGAGGGTGTACACGCCCCGAAATGAGTCATTGACAATCACGTTGACAAAGCGATGGCCAGGCGTCCACACCATGCCCAACAGCTCATTGACCTTGAATCCCACATTATTGAGTAAATAGTCATACTTGAGCAGTACCCAATCCTTATCCTTATAGATTGAGTCATTGCCACGGAACAAGAGGTCATGTTTCCGTTGCAGCTTGATCTTGTAGGGCTTCTTGGTAGCATAAGCACTGGTGTTGCCCCGAATCTTGATGGTCATTCCACTGATGTCCTTCTCATAATCGCCGCTGTCATACATGATGCTGTCCACGCCATTGATGCGCTGATAAATCACCATTCGGCCGGGGACCTTGGTAGCATTGGTAATGGACCTGCCCATACAACCAGCCGGGGCCTCGACATAGTCACAGGTGGGTTCCTCGCTATTCACCGTTTGGACACGCAACACGGGCAGCCCCGTGGAAATAAAATCGCCTAACGTCATCACCGAATCACCAACGGTAATCGGCGACGAGGTGTCGATAGCAGCCCTTGACGCACTGATGCCCGTAACGATGATACAAATCAACAAAAAAAGCTTTTTCATATATACATTAAACTGTTTTGATTTTATATCTATTCACAATTGATTTTGCACTATAATAGAGAACCGCAAGCAGCACCGTGATGGCCAGCACGATAACCGGACGAAGCCACATCCCGGCCGTTGAAGGGGATGTCGGCATGGCGTCACAGGCGTGCATCACCAGGGGATGCACGATGTAAATAAAAAAGGCGTAGGTGCTGCCCAACAGGCAAAAACGGTTGTAATCCATATCCAAGCGGGAAAACAGCACGAACAGTGACGGAGAAAGCAGCAACGTGCCGATATACCACCACTGCGTGCCGCAATAGCACGCGATCACCAGCAACGAGGCGCCAATGATTGCCGCGCCACACAGGAGCGACTTGCTCATGTGCCTGTTAACCCAGTCCTTATTCTCGGCCATGAGCTCGCCGATAATGAAAAACGGGATACCGTTTATCCAGGGATTATTGATCGGCAAGCCAATGTAACAGCACAGGGGAGGCAAGACGCCCATAACCCCTATCAAGGCTCCCAAATAGCCCAGGTAGCACAATCGCTTGCCCAGGAAAAACTTGAGCACATAACACATCAACAACGAGATCAAAAACCATGCTACGCCACTAATTGCTGATTGCGAGAGCAACAGGACCCTAACCGCATGGTCTATCGTGAAGACCTCGGTCCTGAAAAAAGACCATACCGCCCCCATGTCACAATTATTCTCGGCAATGATACGTACCAGGTTGAGCAAATAGGCCACCAGCAGATACATGGCAGTCCGTTTGATGGACTTTAAGGTCTTGGCACGGGTGGCATTGAGAGAGAAATACCCCGAGGTCATAAAAAACACGGGTACGGCAAACGTGCCGATTCTTGCCACATACTCACCGACGGGTTCAGGGAATTTCACATGCATGAACACGACAAAGCAAGCGGCTAATCCTTTCAGGAAGTCCAAGCCGTATTTTCGGCCATGAGCTATATTCTTCTCTACATCCATTCGTCAATAATATCCTTATTATCCATCCCTATAGCCGTGTTACAGGCACAGTGAATCGAATTATCTCAACATGGCAGCAACGCGGCGGGTCGCGGCGATAAAGGCGGCAACCTCATCGAGCGTGTTATAGACAGCAAATGAGGCACGCACCATGCCTGTCACGCCATAGCGCGCCATCAGTGGCTGGGCGCAATGGTGTCCCGTGCGCACAGCGATGCCCAGCTTGTCGAGCAACAGGCCCATGTCATAGCTGCTGATGTCGCCCACTAGGAACGACACCACGCCACTCTTGCCTGGCGCAGTGCCAAACAGGCGTATGCCGTCAATGCCTTGCAGGCCCTCGACTGCGGCCGCGAGCAACTCATGCTCGTGGGCAGCGATGTTGTCGATACCCAGGCTGTTGATATAGTCGATGGCTGCTCCAAAGGCGGCAATATCGACAAAATCGGGTGTTCCTGCCTCGAACTTGAACGGCAATTCGGCAAAGGTGGTGCGCTCAAATGTCACCTGCCCGATCATTTCTCCCCCACCCTGATAAGGCGGCATCTTGTCCAGCCAGTAGCGCTTGCCATAGAGGATGCCCACGCCCGCCGGGCCATACATCTTGTGGCTCGAGAAGGCATAGAAATCACAATCCAGCTCCTTCACATCGACCCTGACATGGGGGGCGGCCTGAGCGCCATCGATGAGAACGGGCACTCCATGACGGTGTGCTATGGCAATCATCTCCTTGACAGGATTAACGGTTCCCAGCACATTGGACACATGGGCAAGGGCCACAAAGCGGGTGCTGTCGCTGAACAGGTCCTCATAGGCATCCATGTCCACCTGTCCGCTGTCATCGATGGGAACGACACGCAGGGTGACACGCTTGCGCTGCCCGATGAGTTGCCACGGCACGATGTTGCTGTGGTGCTCCATGACGGTGACAATGATCTCGTCGCCATTCTCAAGCATCTGGCCGAAGGATGAGGCCACCAGATTGATGCCCTCGGTCGTGCCGCGCGTGAAAATCACCTCCTCGATGCTGCCGGCGTTGATAAAGGCCCTCACCTTCTCACGGGTCTGCTCGACCAGGTCGGTGGCCTCCTGCGACAACGTGTGCACGCCACGGTGCACATTGGCCTTGTAGTGGTAGTACATCTTGTCGATAGCCTCCACCACGGGACGTGGCGTCTGGGACGTGGCAGCGTTGTCCAGGTAGATGAGCGGGCGGCCCTCGATCTGGCGCTCAAGGATGGGATAATCCTCGCGTATCTTGGTAATGTCCATTTTTTAGTTTTTGGTCCTTAGTTTCTAGTCCTTGGTTGACGGACGGCAAGCGGCCGCACATGTGGCACAGTTGCTGAGCGTGCCGGCAAATCGTTTTTCTACCAGATAATGCAGGCGGTCCTTGAGGGCATCAAGGCGCACGCCGTCGATGACGTCGGCCACAAAGGCCTGCATCAGCAAGCGCCGTGCCTCGTCGATGCCGATGCCGCGGGTGCGCATGTAGAACAACGCCTCCTCGTCGAGTTGACCGATGGCCGAACCATGGGAGCACATCACGTCATCGGTATAAATCTCGAGCTGGGGCTTGGTGTACATCCGGGCCGTGGGTGCACCACACAGGTTGCGGTTGCCCTGATAGGCCTCGACGCGAGGACATCCAGGCTGCACCAGGATCTTGCCGGCAAAGGCTCCGACCGCATGGTCGTTGAGAACATACTTGAACATCTCGTTGCTGTGGCAACGGGGTGCGTTGTGGCTGATGAACGTGTGGCTATCGACGTGCTGCTCACCGCTGGCGATGGTCATGCCCAGCAGGTGGGTCTCGGCATGCTCGCCATTGACCTCGACGTGATAGTTGTTACGGGTAAATCCATTGGTCAGCGTGATGCCGTCGATGAGCACATTGCTGCCCTCATGCTGGTTGACATAGATGGACGACACACGGCTGGTCAACGGCGTACTCTCCTCCATGTCATACAAGTCCAGCGTGCTACCCTGCATAGCCACGATTTCCACCACCTGGTTGTTCAGGTAACGGTAGTCGGCACTCTGGGTGTGGTCACACGCCAGCAGCTTGATGCTCGCGTTCTTGCCCACGACGATGAGCAATCGGCGTTGCACCATCATGTCGAGGGCGGCATTGAAGATGTTGACCAACTGGATGGGGCGCTCGGCCACGATGCCATCGGGAACATAGATCAACAGGCCATCCTGGACCAGCAGACTATTGAGAGCAACGGTGGGGTCGCTCATGCGGGCCAACTTGCCATAATAGGCCTCCATCAACTCGGGATAGTCCACAGCAGCCATACTGAATGGCTCCACGACCACCTGTCCGATGTTGCGCTCGGCAGTGGCACTGCTGTGGAAGGCGTCGTTACTGGTATAGTACAGGCATGTGCTCATGTTGGGCACATCGCAATGGAAGGTCTCGGACGGGTCGGCATCAAACGGCAATCGGTTCACATTCACGCCATAGTCATGGGCAAACACAGCCTCGAGGTCGGTCGCTTCATAGTCCTCGCTACCCTTACGCGGCAGTCGAGCCGTTTCCAGGTGCTCACGGGCACTGGAGCGCAATGTGTTGAGTATCGCGGGCGACTGTTCCTCGATAATCTCACGACTCTCGTCAAACAGGTCAATATATTGCTTGAGTGCGTTCATTGCTACACCTTATTGCTGAGAATCAACCTGCTCCTTAATCCAGTCATAACCTTTTTCCTCGAGTTCGAGAGCCAGCTCGGGGCCCGCGCTCATGACGATGCGCCCCTTGTACAGGACGTGCACAAAGTCGGGCTTGATATAGTCCAGCAGTCGCTGGTAATGGGTGATGACAATGGTAGCGTTGTCCTTGCTCTTGAGCGTGTTCACGCCACTGGCCACGATGCGCAGGGCGTCGATGTCCAGTCCGCTGTCGGTCTCGTCGAGGATGCTGAGCTTGGGCTCGAGCATGGCCATCTGGAAGATCTCGTTGCGCTTCTTCTCGCCTCCCGAGAAGCCCTCGTTGACAGCGCGCGAGGCCAGCTTATTGTCGAGTTGCACGATTGCGCGCTTCTCGCGCATGAGCTTCAGGAAATCGGCAGCACTGAGCGGGTCCTGGCCAAAGTACTTGCGCTTCTCGTTGAGCGCGGTGCGCATGAAGTTGACCATCGACACGCCGGGAATCTCTACCGGGTACTGGAAGCTCAAGAACAGCCCCTCATGGGCGCGGTCCTCGGGCGACAGGGCCAACAGGTCCTTGCCGTAGAACTCCACACTGCCACCAGTGACAGTATAGGCAGGATTGCCCGTGAGCACGGCGCTCAGGGTGCTCTTACCCGACCCATTAGGCCCCATGATGGCATGCACCTCACCGGGCTTAACGGTCAAGTTAATGCCCTTTAATATCTGTTTATCCTCAATCGAGGCCTGTAAATCTTTAATTACTAACATGGTTGTTATATGTCGTTTTTGTTATTTTCAACTCCTAACTAAAAATTAACCCACAGCGCCCTCGAGCGAGACACTGAGCAGTTTCTGGGCCTCGACAGCAAACTCCATCGGCAACTTGGACATCACCTCCTTGGCATAGCCGTTGACGATAAGTCCCACGGCGTCCTCGGTAGAGATGCCGCGCTGGTTGCAGTAGAAGATCTGATCCTCGTTGATCTTGCTTGTCGTGGCCTCGTGCTCGACCACCGACGTGTCATTGCCCACCTCGATCACGGGGAAGGTGTGTGCTCCGCTGGTGTCGCTCAGCAGCAGGCTGTCACACTGCGTGAAGTTGCGGCAGCCAGTGGCCTGTGGGGCCACCTTGACCATGCCACGGTAGCTGTTCTGGCTGTGGCCGGCGCTGATGCCCTTGCTCACGATGGTGCTCGTGCTGTTCTTGCCCAGGTGTATCATCTTGGTACCCGTGTCGGCCTCCTGCCAGTTGTTGGTCAGGGCCACGCTGTAGAACTCACCCACCGAGTGGTCGCCCTTGAGCACGCAGCTGGGATACTTCCAGGTGATGGCACTGCCGGTCTCGACCTGGGTCCACGAAAGCTTGCTGTGGTCACCACGGCACAGGCCGCGCTTGGTCACCAGGTTATAGATGCCGCCCTTGCCGTCCTTGTCACCGGGATACCAGTTCTGGACGGTACTGTACTTGACCTCGGCACGGTCCTCGACGATGATCTCGACGATGGCGGCGTGCAGCTGGTTCTCGTCGCGCATGGGGGCAGTGCAGCCCTCCAGATAGGAAACATAGGCATCATCGTCGGCCACAATGAGCGTGCGCTCAAACTGGCCTGTCTGGGCCGCATTGATGCGGAAGTAGGTGGACAACTCCATCGGGCAGCGCACGCCCTTAGGAATGTACACAAACGAGCCGTCGCTGAACACAGCCGAGTTCAGGGCGGCATAGAAGTTGTCGGTATAGGGTACCACCTTGCCCAGGTACTTGCGCACCAGGTCGGGATAATCCTTCACGGCCTCGCTCATTGAGCAGAAGATCACGCCCAGCTCGGCCAAGCGCTCGCGATAGGTCGTCTTGACGCTCACGCTATCCATGACGGCATCGACGGCCATGCCGCTCAGTCGCATCTGCTCCTCGAGGGGAATACCCAGCTTGTCGAAGGTCTTTTTCAACTCGGGGTCAATTTCCTTGGCCTCTTTTTTCTTGCGCGGAGCTGCATAATAGCTGATGTCCTGATAATTGATTTCGGGGACATGCACGTGGCCCCATGTGGGAGCCTTGAGCGTCAGCCAGTGGCGATAGGCCTTCAAGCGGAACTCGAGCAGCCACTCGGGCTCACCCTTTAGGGACGAGATGCGACGCACCACGTCCTCGTCCAGTCCCTTGGGGATGACTTCGGTCTCGATATCGGTCACAAAGCCATACTTGTACTCGGCTTGAGCCGCTTCTTCTATAATCTGATTACCTTTTTCAGGTTTTTCGGTCTCTTTCATCAGTTAAATCGTTACCCATTTGTTTTGAGCGCACAAAGGTACGAATAATTGCCCAATCGGCAATCATTTCCATGGCTTATTTCCTTATCGGGGATTTACTTCCCGAGGATGTACTTGTGAAATGGCAGATTGCGCAGCAACAACGTGAGCAGGAAGCACACGACAAACGCCAGCAAGCCGCTCACGAGGCAATCGACCACCCAGTGGGCCGACGTGAGCCAGGACTCGGTCACTGGCCACACGACATGGCGCAGCACGATCATCTGCGACAGGTAGATGCCAAAGGTCGCCACGCTCAACCGCGGCCACCATGTGGCAGCGGCTGGATGATCCTTGCGATCATAGCACTTGGGAGCAAATCGCTGGACTATAGCAAACAATAGGGTCGCCATGGCGATGTTGTTGATGCTGATGTCGGTCGTTATCGTGTCGATGTGTTGCTGCCAGGTAATATGGAAATGCCCCTGCACCAGAAATTCAAACAGCGGCATCACCACGATGCCAAACAAGAAAAACAGGCCGAATTTCCAGCCATGGGCACGGGTGAACACGGGCAATCCGTAGTGGTGCATATAGTACCCCAGCAGCACATAGCCATAATAGTTTGCAAAGGCGCCAAACATGTTATCATTGTAGTGGGCTGCCTCGATAAAGATGCCATGCTGATAGGGGATGAACGACGCGAGCACCCATAGCACCAGCACCATCTCAACGCCGCGCTTGCCGATGGCGTCGATGCACCGGCTCACGAGCGGCAAGGTCACATAAATCACCAGCAGCACATAGACGTACCACAATACTCCCTCGACGGGATGGAACAGGATTGACGTCAACAACCGTGGAGTGAAATTGTGCAGCACAAACGCGTGCTCAAGCAGGTAGATGACCGACCACACGATGAGCGGGAACAACACGACCCGCAGTCGGCGCTTGAGGAAACGCTTTGTCGAGCCGCTCACGGGCAACAGCAGTGCGCCCGTGATCATAAAGAACAGGTTGCAGTTCACAGCCACCAGCACGGTATAGACCGCACCCGCAACCGAGGGTGTGTTGTAATAGATATCGTAGGGCCTGATGGGAGTGTGGATAAAGATTACCAGCAGGCATGCCAGGACGCGCAGGATATCCAGATACGGGATGCGTCGCTGCAGTTGGGCTGCGCTTAACATGGCTTCTCGCTTTTAGATTCCAGCAGGGCGACAGCATAGGCGGCGATACCCTCGCCGCGACCGGTATAGCCCAGGCGCTCGGTTGTCGTGGCCTTGATGGACACTTGGCCAGTGTCACAGGCCATGCACGACGCCAGCTGTTCCTGCATGGCGGGAATGTGGGGATTGAGCTTGGGCTGCTCGGCACAGATGGTGATGTCGCAGTTCCCCAAGCGGTAACCTTGCTCATCAATCAACCGCATCACGTGACGCAGCAACAGGCGGCTGTCGATGCCCTTGTAGCGGGGGTCGGTATCAGGGAAGTGATAGCCGATGTCGCGCAGGGCGGCGGCGCCCAACAAGGCGTCGCACAGGGCATGTATCGCCACGTCGGCATCGCTGTGGCCCAACAAGCCACGCTCCCAGGGGATATTCACTCCCCCAAGCCACAATTCACGCCCCTCGACGAGACGGTGAACGTCAAATCCCATACCCACGCGCGTCATGCTCTATCTAATGAAATCGTTAAGGCTCCCACCTTAATTCTAGTTGCGTCCAAACAGGTCCTTGATGCCGTTCATGTCAAACGACAGGGTAAAGCGCAGCGTCTGGTCCAGGGGGCTATTCTGGGCCGTAGCAATCATGTAGCTGGCATCGATCTTGATGACTTTGAGCGAGAAACCGGCACCCAGGCCGAAGTACTGGCGATTACCGGCATACTTGCTCTCATAGTAGTAACCACCGCGCAGGAAGAACTGCTGGTTGTAGGCATACTCGGCACCCACCGAGTAGGTGATGCGCTTGGCGAAGTTGTCGCTGAAGCTGTCAAAGATACCCGAGATCGACGATTTGTCCTTCCACTCCTGCAAGGCGTCATCATAGGCCAACTGGTCCTCAAAGTCGGCCAGGCGCGGCTTGGCAGGCACCAGCATCTTGTTGGCGTCAAGAGCGATGGTCAGGTTGTTGTAGTCGGCCAGCGGAAAAGTAAAGGCGGTACCCAACTTCAGGTTGGCGGGCAGATATGCGGGGTCGTTACCCTTGTTGTAGGACACCTTGGAACCGATGTTAGACAGATTGAAACCCAACGACCACTGGCACTCGTTGCGGCCGATGATGGGATAGGTCGTGTAGTAGCCCGACAAGTCGGCCGAGAAAGCCGACGCGCTCGAGGTCTGGTCTCCCGTGTTCATGTCGCTGTAGCCCAGGTCACTGTAGATGTAACGCAGGGTCACACCCATCGCAAATTTCTCACTCAGCTTGCGGCTATAGCCCACATCGACCGACATCTCAAACGGGTTGATGGTAGCCAGCGTGGCGCCCTCGCCATCGGTAGCCATTACCTCGCCCAGCGAGAAATAGCGCAACGAGGCACTCACGGCCTGGTTATCACTGCTGCCAATCTTGTAATAACCAGCCAGGTTGGCCAGGTAGATGTCGTTGACAATCTTGCGCAACCACGGCGTGTAGGACAAGGACACCCCCGCGCCGCTGTAGGCAAACGCATATTTTGACGGGTTCCAGAACTGGGAGTTGACATCGGGTTCGGTGGCGGCACCCAGGTCGCCCATCGACGCGCCACGCGCATCGGGAGTAATGCTCAGTGAGTTTACGCCCGTGGTCACGGGGTTAAACTCCGTGTTCTTGATGTCGTCTTGGGCCCAAGCTGTCAATGCTGTAGCCATCAACGCGATGGCAACTATAGATTTTGTCAGTTTCATTTCTAATTAGAAAAAAATTGGTTTGTCTTTTACCTAATTAACTAGGAAATGCCCCTTTTATTGTACCACGCCCCACTAAAGTTATCACAATAGCGGGGCGAGGCGATGTTTTGGCAACCCGGGACAATACTAGCCGTCGCCGAGCAACTTATCGATCAGCGCCGTCACATCGGCAATATTGATGCCCGTGTCGCCGTTGACGTCGGCGGCTTCCAGATTGATTGTGATGACATTGTCACTGCCCAGCAGGTAATCAATCAAGCAGGTCACATCAGCTATATTGACGGTGTTATCGCCATTGACGTCACCAGCGAGCACTGTCACGTCGAGATAGGGCAGATACTGGTCGGTGACGTCGGCAACGGTATATTTGTTCGTCTGGCTGGTGACCTCAAAGAATGAGGTCTCCCTCACACCGGTCACGTCCACCGTCTGGTGATTGCCGGCCGTGCTGCCACCCTGGTTGAACACAAAATTCATGTAATACTGGCTACCGGTGATGGTGTAGGTGCGGTAATAGAACTTGACGCCGCCCACCACACGGGTGCCGGTAACGGTCTCGCCAGGCCAGTTGCCATTGAACTGCTGGTTACCGCTGTCCCAAGTGTAGAAATTGACCTGCGGCCAGTTGTTGGGAGCCACCGTGGGATCCTTGAGATAGACGGTGATCTCATAGGGGTCAAAAATCTCGTTCTGCACCGTGTAGTTGCGTGTGATCACCCCTCTTACGGTGCCATTGACAAGCAAACCAGCCTTGAGGGTCAAGCATTTATTGACGGGCACGGCGCTACCGCTGGCAACGATCGTGCCATGGGTGGCAGTGGGCTCGCTGCCATCGAGGGTATAGACGAGCTGTGCCCCGGCGGTGGCGCTCACGGCAGTCAATGTGACGTTAAACGGATCCACATAGTCACCGCTGGGTTTGCTAGCCCACGCGGTCTCGGTACTCGTGCTCAATGCTAGGCGATAGTTGGTGCCACTGGCCACTTCCACATAGGTGGCAGGAATCGAGTAGGCCGTGCTGCCCATGGCGGCAAGCAAGACACCACGCCCGCCCACGGTGCGCTGCACATAGTAGTTGCTTGACTGATTGCTGGCTATATTAGAGGTGACGCTGGTGTTGGTAATGCCGGCCAGCTGGCGGGCATAGATCATCTGCTTGATGGCTTCCTTGTAGGACATCCAGTGGCTCAGGAACACACATGGCGTGCCCGGCATGGCCAGCATGTAGGCATTGGCGGCCTCGACATACTGGTTGAGGGGGTCTTGGGGCTCACTGGCACTGCGGTACTGCGTGTCGTGGTTCTCGACAAAGGTGACCGAGTAGCGGCGGTAGTTGGACTCCAGGTTCAACCCCTTGCCACTGCCCGAAAGATTAGTCCAGCGATTGTTGTTGACCGCATCACGCACGGCGTAGCGGAAGGGGAAGTCAAACGCCGCGCTCTGCACGACGCCATCGACCTTGGTGCCGTCAATCCAGTTCTTGACAGCCGTCTGGTTGCCGTCCCAGTACTCGCCCACCGAATAGGTGGGGCCGGCATAGGCATTATACATGCCAGTGTACTGCGCGCTGTAGCCCTTGGTCATGTCGTAGCGGAAACCCGCGTAGCCCAGGTCCTCGAGCAACATCTTGATGTAGGCCTTGACGTTGGTCTGCACGTTCTCGCTCTTGTGGTCCAGGTCTCGCATGCCGCCCCAGTCCTCGCCAGTGTCGTTGTTGGAGCTCAGGGTGTAGCCGTTCTGTGTAGCCCAGTTGAGAGCCGCCCCGCTGTCATCGTTACGGCAGATGTCGGTAGAGCGGAGCTGATAGGTGACACCCTTGTAGGTCTCGGCGGGAAAATCGACCCAGTTCGAGACATTCTTGCGGTGGTTGATAACCACGTCGGCGATAGTGCCTATTCCCTTGCTCTTGAAGGTATTGATCATCGAGGTCAGCTGTGCCTTGGTGCCAAATGCGCTGTTATAGTTAGAGAACCAGTACAGGTCATCATAGCCCATCGAGTTATAGCCGCCACAATAGCCGCTCTGCGGTATCCACACGAGACCGAAAAACTCGGCTAACTCATCGGCCTGGCTCTCAAGCCGGGTCCACTTGCTGTCATTGAACGAGTCCCAATAGAATCCTTGCAGCATCACGCCACCGTATCCGGCGGGCCAACCTTGCGCTATCGCCACCAACGGCAATATAGCGCCCATAATCATACTAAAAATCCGTTTCATTGTTGTCGTCTGATTTAAATCTTTTGGTTATTCAGGGCACAAATATAGCATTAAAGACTGATTCTCACAACCTTCGGACCAGTAAAAAAAAGTACAGCCCGGCTGCGACGGATGGTTATCGCGATTGGGACAAACCATAGAGCATGACGACGACAAAACACAGGGCCGGAACGACGAAGGAGACATTGACGGCAGGCAGGAACGTCACGCCACTGTCGATAATCATGGCTTGTAGCGCGGGCAAGACGCTACCGCCCAAAATGGCCATAATCAGGCCCGCCGACCCTACCTCGGCGTCCTGGCGCACGCCGCCCAGGGCGATACCGTAGATGGTAGGGAACATCAGGCTCATGCATGCCGACACGCCCACCAGGCAGCACATGCCCACGCGACCGCCAACGAAGACGACTCCGCACAGCAGCAATAACGCCACGGCGGCAAAGAAGGCCATCAAACGGCCAGGCTTGACATACTTCATCAGCCAGATGTTCACAAAGCGCATCAGGCAAAACAGCACCATCGCCACGATGTTATAGCGCTGCGACAGCACCTCGGCGGCCTGCTCGCTCATCCCCTCGGCCATAAAGACGCGTGTGCCGTACTGGATGATGAACGTCCAGCAGGTGATCTGTGCGCCCACATAGAAGAATTGTGCCACAACGCCATTGCGATAAGGCTTATTGGCAAACAGCCGCTTGACGGCGGGCAAGAAGGGAGCGTAGCGCTCACGGGTGGTCTGTTGCACCCTGGGGATGCGCACCAGCAGCAGGACAACCAGCAGTGCGATGATGACCACACTCAACAGGGCATAGGGCTGAACCAGCACGCTCAGGTCGCTCTGCTTCAAGGCCTCGAACTGGGCATCGTCGAGCACAGCCCGCTGGGCTGTGTCGAGCGAGGAGAGGCGCGCCTGGATAAAGTGCATTGCCACCACCATGCCAGCCAGCGAGCCGATGGGGTTGAACGACTGGGCCAGGTTGAGGCGGCGCGTGGCGGTCTCACGGTCACCCATGAGCAGGATGTAGGGGTTGGCGGTCGTCTCGAGGAACGACAAGCCACAGGTGAGAATGAAATAGGCGACCAGGAACGGCGCGAAACTGCCTATCGCCTTAGCGGGAATGAACAGGAGCACGCCCAGGGCATACAGCGTCAATCCCGTCACAATGCCGCTCTTGAACGAGTGGCGACGGATAAACATCGCGGCAGGAAGGGCCATGCAGAAGTAGCCGCCGTAGAAGGCGACCTGGACCAGCGTGCCGTCGGTCACGCTCATGCGAAATATCTTGGAAAAGGCTTTCACCATCGGGTTGGTGATGTCATTGGCAAAGCCCCACAGGGCAAAACAGCAGGTCACCACGATAAAGGGCAGCACATAGCTCACACCCTCGCGGGTCACTAGCAGGCGGGATTTCTTGTTTTCCATATCCTCAATAAAAAAGCATCAATCTAACTTAAAAATCCGCTTCATCAACTGCCACTTGGCAGTCGAGGGCGCATTGGGGTCACAGCCCTGGAAGCGGGCGACATAGGCCTCCCACTCGGCCTGACGCGGTAGAGTGGCCAGGCGGGCGTTGTCCAGTTCCCAATCAAAGTCATCAACCGTGTCACAGATCATGAACAGGCGGTTACCCAGCAGGTAGATCTGCATGTCCAGGATACCCACGCTGCGGATGCCCTGCTGAATCTCGGGCCACACATGGGCATGGGCCTCTACATATTTCTCAATCATCTCGCGGTCGTCCCGCAATTCAAGGGTCTGGCAATAGCGTTTCATTTCGTTTCTTTGTTTTTTGATAGGTTTTAACGTCTGATGGTCAACGGGATGGCACCAGCGGGGAAACTTTCACGGTCACGGCACACGAGGGCCAGGTAGCCACCGCCACCGGCTCCAGGCATCTTCCAGGCCAGCACGCCATCGATGGCACTGTAGCGGTCAATATAATCCTGGACGCCTGGTTGTATCATGGCGGGGAACATGGCCACCTGGGCCTCGAACGAGGCCTTGTAGGCGGCTGCAAAGGCATCAATGTCCCTGTGCTGGATGGCGTTCCAACAACTGTCGGCGGCTGCAGCGAGGGCACGCACCTTGACGGGCGTGATGTCCTTGCCCTCGACCACATTGCACCCGGGGCGACGCGGGAACATGGGCACCAGGCACAGGTGCTCCTCGAGCCAATCAAGCAGGACCGGATCACGGGTATATTCTATCTTCTCGGGCCAGTAGCTACCATTATAATAATGTCGGGCCAGGCCCGGCACACAGATGCCAATGGCATCTTGGGCGCCGCTCACGATGCCATCGCTGCGCTCGGGGTCGTTCTCCAGGCAGAAGACCAGGCGGGCAAGCATCTCGGGGTCCATATCGGGCAACTGGTAGGGCCACACGCGCTTGATGGTGTTGCGCGTGCTGGTTGACAGGCCACAACGCTCTCGCACCTCAAACGTGGGCTCCAGCGAGATGGTCAATGCCCAGCCAGGGGCATGGCACGAGACATAGGGCTGGTCAATCCAAGTACCTGCCAGATCCAGTCGCGTGGGCAGCAGGCTCACGGCTTGCTTCAAGCCCGTGCTGCTGCGAGCCAGCAGGCCCTCACGGGGCTCTCGCTGGAGCACAATGTACTCCATGCCACGCTCGCGACACAGCTGGCGCTTATCCTCACGGTCGCCGTCCTCGTTCACCACCAGGCAGTCGGGGTGGACAAGGTCAAGCGTGGGCAGGAAGTCCAGATAACCACTTCCCTGATTGATGTAGGCCTGCTTGACGTAGCGGATGGCCTGCACCATGAACAGTCGTTCCTGCTCACTGTACATCGTCCTGTGCCCCTTTAGGGCCAGGACAGTGCTATCGCTGCCGATGCCCACATACAGGTCGCCAAACTGTGACGCCTGCCTGAAAAACTCCACATGTCCCGAGTGCAGCAGGTCATAGCAGCCCGATACAAACACTTTCTTGTTGCTCACTGTCTTTTCGATTAATACATTTCAACGACAAAGATACTATTTCTGACGCATAATGGCATCACGAAGGGGCGAAAAACAACTTCCGCCCCTCCTACTTCTTTGTTTAACTTTTTTATATCGTATTTACTGTGGTACACTCTTCAGCGTCTCCGAAATGTCGTCGTCAGAAACCCGATGGTTGGTCAAGTCTCCATTGAGATACTGGTCATAGGCACTCATGTCGATCAAGCCATGGCCCGACAGGTTGAACAAAATGACCCTTGGCTCGCCCGATAGCCTGCACCTCTGGGCCTCGCGAATGGCGGCGGCAATGGCATGGCTGGACTCGGGCGCGGGGATGATACCCTCGGTGCGAGCAAACAGCAGGCCCGCCTCGAACGACTCGAGCTGTGGTATGTCCACGCCATGCATCAATCCGTCCTTGATCAACTGTGAGATGATCATGCCGGCCCCGTGGTAACGCAATCCACCGGCATGGATGTTGGCTGGCTTGAACGAATGCCCCAACGTGAACATCGGCAGCAGGGGCGTGTAGCCCGCCTCGTCGCCATAGTCGTAACGGAACTCTCCTCTCGTCAACTTGGGACAACTCTCGGGCTCGGCTGCGATAAACTCAGTTGCCTTGCCGTCCTTGAGGTTGTGACGCATGAAGGGGAACGCTATACCGCCAAAGTTGGATCCGCCGCCAAAGCACGCGATCACCACATCAGGGTACTCTCCAGCCATGGCCATCTGCTTCTCGGCCTCGAGGCCGATGATGGTCTGATGCAGGCCCACATGGTTGAGTACCGACCCCAGGGTGTACTTGCAGTTGGGTGTTGTGGTTGCCAGCTCCACGGCCTCGGAAATGGCCGTTCCCAG
The DNA here is from genome assembly GCA_946406035.1 of uncultured Prevotellaceae bacterium. GTDB lineage: Bacteria > Bacteroidota > Bacteroidia > Bacteroidales > Muribaculaceae > Sodaliphilus. Next base: position 730 of record CAMJJG010000019.1, on the reverse strand, counting down.
CGATCCGGGATGATGGGGGTCACGAGTGATGATGTCCTTGCCGGCCCTGGTGGACATCGAGGGGGATGCCGTCACGGCGGCACCAAAGGTGCGCATGATCGACGAGCGATAGGGTTTCTGCTGCATCGAGATTTTCACTTGATATACCGCCGATTCCAGTCCAAAGACCGATGCGGCATAGGCCAGCGCCGCCCCCCACTGCCCGGCACCAGTCTCGGTAGTGACATTGGTCGTGCCCTCTTGCTTGGCATAATAGCACTGGGGGAGCGCCGAGTTGATCTTGTGGGAGCCTAACGGATTGACCGACTCATTCTTGAAATAGATGTGGGCTGGCGTCTGTAGCGCTTCTTCCAGAGCATAGGCGCGCACCAGCGGCGTACAACGGTAAGCCATGTATTTCTCCATCACCTCATCGGGGATGGGAATGAAATCGTGCTCGGTGTCAAGCTCTTGAACACAGCATTCACGCGGGAAAATGTGGGCCAGGTCATCGACACCCAGCGGTTGCCTGGTGGCAGGGTGGATAGGGGGCATGGGCTTGTTGGGCATGTCGGCCTGAATGTTATACCATGCTGTGGGCAACTCGTTCTCTTGTAGAATAAATCTTTTCTGTCTCATTTTGGTTATGCGATTAATTGAAGTTATTATTGTTAAATCCCTTGTCCTGTAATTTTAGGAGGGTGTGTCATAATTGTGTCACATCCTCATTTTGTAATATGCTGTAAAACAT
>CAMJJG010000018.1 GCA_946406035.1 uncultured Prevotellaceae bacterium | reverse complement strand
CAGTGTTCATCGGCTCTACAGGCACTTCTTATCCTGCAAAATGACCAATAGGCCACAATTTACCAAAACTCGTCATGGCCTTGTTTGCATTGAGTGCTGTGGTTGACATCGCAGAGAATATCCACAATCGTGGCCGTGGCGCTTTGATGCCTCAAAAGAAAACTAAATCCATCGCGAGCGATGCATGCGATGGATTCAGGTTTGGGTGGATGGTTCGTTAGTTGGCGGCGTAGCCCGAAGTTTCGATGATTTTTATGCCGTCGGCGGTGGTGAGGTCGTCAAAGACTTTGTGGGCGTAGCTGTCGCTTGGCTCGTCGGCATGGTGGCTGCAAGCGCCCATCAGGGCGAAAGTGGCCAAGGTCAATATGGATGGATTGATAAATCTGTTTTATATTGATCCTTGATTGATGGTTATTTGTTGTCGAGGTACCAGTGGTAGAGGGCGGGAACGCCGTCCTCGAGTTCCATCGTGTGGTGCCACCCCAGGGAGTGCAGCTTGCTCACGTCGGTCAACTTGCGCAGGGTGCCGTCGGGCTTGGTGGCGTCCCACTCGATGGCGCCGCGGTAGCCAACGGTCTCTTTTACTAGCTCGGCGAGTTGGCGGATGGTGACTTCCTTGCCGCTGCCGATGTTGATGTGGCAGTTGCGCACCTCGTCACCCGTGCCGCGCACGTCCTTGAAGTCGATGTGCTCCAGGCAATAGATGCTGGCGTCGGCCATGTCCTCGCTCCAGAGGAATTCCCTTATTGGGGCGCCGCTTCCCCACAGACGCAGGCGGTCTGCCAGGATGCCATATTTCTCGAGCGTGGCTACTATCTGCTGCTCATCGGCCTTGCCGTCAATGTGTTCGACGGGGCGTCGGTCCAGGTCGGCGCGGATGCCGTCCATGTCACACTCGTTGAGCATTTTGGCCAGGTGCATCTTGCGCACCATGGCGGGCATGACGTGGCTCGTCTCGAGGTCAAAATTGTCTCGTGGCCCGTACAGGTTGGTGGGCATCACGGCAATGTAGTTGGTGCCATACTGCAGGTTGAAGCTCTCACACATCTTCATGCCTGCAATCTTGGCGATGGCGTATGGCTCGTTGGTATACTCCAGCGGCGACGTGAGCAGGGCATTCTCGCCGATGGGCTGGGGTGCCTCGCGGGGGTAGATGCAGGTGCTGCCCAGGAAGAGCAGCTTCTTCACGCCGTGGCGCCAGCTCTCGCCGATGACGTTCTGCTGGATGGCCAGGTTCTGGTAGATGAAGTCGGCGCGATACTTCAGGTTGGCCATGATGCCGCCAACATGGGCGGCGGCTAGCACGACATACTCGGGCTGCTCCTGGTCAAAGAACTGCCTCACGGCTACGGCGTCCATCAGGTCCAGTTCCTGATGTGTGCGCCCGATCAGTTGGCTATAACCCTTTTTCACAAGGTTGTTCCAGATGGCACTGCCCACCAGGCCACGGTGCCCGGCGACATATATCTTAGCGTCTTTTTCCATGATTAGTTGATGTGATAAATCTTCTTGATGTGTCTCAAGTCGTGCTCGACCATGATGCGCACCAGGTCCTGGAAAGAGGTCTTCTGCGGATTCCAGCCCAGTTGCCGCTTGGCCTTGCTGGGGTCGCCCAGCAGCTGGTCAACCTCGGCCGGACGGAAGTATTTCGGGTCAACCTCTACAATCACCTTGCCTGTTGCCTTGTCGATGCCTTTCTCGTCGATGCCCTCGCCCTGCCACTCCAGCTCGATGCCGGCGTGGTGAAAGGCTAGGGTGCAAAACTCCCTCACCGAGTGGCACTCGCCCGTGGCGATGACAAAGTCGTCGGGCTCGGGCTGCTGCATGATGAGCCACATGCACTCCACATAGTCACGGGCGTAGCCCCAGTCGCGCAGGGCGTTGAGGTTGCCCAGGTAGAGCTTGTCTTGCAAGCCGTGGGCGATGCGGGCGGCGGCAAAGGTGATCTTGCGTGTGACGAAGGTCTCGCCGCGGCGCTCGCTCTCGTGGTTGAACAGGATGCCGTTGGCACAGAACATGCCGTAGCTCTCGCGGTAGTTCTTCATGATCCAGTAGGAATACAGCTTTGCGCAGCCATAGGGACTGCGGGGATAGAATGGCGTGGTCTCGCTCTGCGGAATTTCCTGAACCTTGCCATAAAGCTCACTGGTGCTCGCCTGGTAGATCTTGGTCATCTTCTCGCGGCCGGCGATGCGCACAGCCTCGATGAGGCGCAGTGTGCCCACGGCATCGGTCTCGGCAGTGTACTCTGGCACATCAAACGATACCTTAACGTGGCTCTGGGCCGCCAGGTTGTAGATCTCGTCGGGGCGGGTCTTCTCGATGATGCGGATGAGCGAACTGCTGTCGGTCATGTCGCCATAGTGCAGGTTAATCAGGCGGCGCTGCTTCATGTCACGCACCCACTCGTCGAGATACAGGTGCTCGATGCGACCGGTGTTAAAACTACTGCTGCGGCGCAAGATGCCGTGCACCTCATAGCCCTTGTCGAGCAGCAACTCTGCCAGGTAGGATCCATCCTGGCCTGTAATGCCCGTGATCAAGGCGACTTTCTGCTTATTCTCGTTCATTGTGATTATAATGCGTTGTCTAAAGTATTTTCATCTGGTTCGGTGATCTTTTCGATCATCGACGGGTGGACAAAGGTTGTGGCAACGGCCACCAGGCCCTCGACGTTGATCACAACCCGGCGATCGCCCTTGACGCGGACAAACACGCCCTCGGCGCCGGCAAACATGCCGCCGATGATGCGCACCCGCTCGCCGTGAGAGAAGTCTCCCGGATCGGGGTTGAGATACACGAGCTTCTCGTCATAGGTGCCAGCGACCTTAATAAAGCTCTCCATCTCGCGATTGGGAACGGTAATGGGCTTGCGTGTCTCGCGGTCCATGATGTAGCGGATGGGGAGCTCGGTCGTCATCTTGTACTCCTTCATCTGGCTGGGAGTGATGTGGATGAAGATCAGATTGTGCACACTGGGAACCAGCCGCTTGACTATCACGCCGTGGCGCTCCTCGCGGCGATATTGCATGGGCACAAAGTTAGTGATGCCGCGTGAGTCCAGGTCCTCCTTGACCTTGAGCTCACGGTTATAGGTCACGCGGATGGCGAACCACACCTTTTCCTCGCGCCCTTTTTTCTTTATCGTCCTTACTTCCACGGGCGCAAAATTACATTTTTTTTTGTAATTCGGTACCATTTGCCCCGATTCCACGTTATATAAAAATGAATTGACCGATTTATGGCTAAGGAAATCAAGAAATGGACCACGCTCGAGAGCCGCTACATCATCCGGCGGCCATGGCTGACTGCACGCGTCGATAAGGTGCAGCTGCCCGACGGGCGCATCAACCCCGAGCACTATGTGCTGGAGTACCCCGAGTGGGTCAACGTCATTGCGATTACCCGCGAGGGTGAGTTTGTCATGGTCAGGCAGTACCGTCATGCGATGGACGTGGTGCTTGACGAGTTGTGTGCCGGTGTGGTAGAGCAGGGCGAGGCGCCCATCGAGGCCGCCCGGCGCGAGCTGCTCGAGGAAACCGGCTACGGCGGCGGTTCGTGGCGCGAAATCATGACCGTGGGTCAAAATCCCAGCATCTGCAACAATATTACCCATTGCTTCCTTGCCGAGGGCGTAGAACGCCTTAGCGACCAGCACCTTGATGCCAGCGAGGACATTGCCGTACTGTTGCTCTCACGCGATCAGGTCGAGGCAATGCTTCGCGAGAACCGCCAGTTGCAGGCCCTCATGGCGGCCCCGCTGTGGCGCTACCTTGCCGAGCATAAATAATTCAAGATTCCAAAGATTTCTCTTTGGAATCTTGAAGTTTAGAGTTTAGAGGGGGAGTGTGCAATACTAAGCGGTACTCTCTTTCTCTTTATCTGACTACCTTGGTGAACACGGGGGCTTTTCCCTTCTCAACCAATACATATACCTTTATCTCGCTGGGGGGCGGCATATCGGGCTTGTCCTCTCGCGGCATATCCTTGGCAGTAAACAGGTATTCGGTACCATCGGTGATGGTGCGTGAGGCGGCAGTGATGGCCTTGGCGTTCAGCATCGGGTAGCCATCAACTGCGGCGTCAAAGATGGCAGCCTCCTCGGCAGTCACGGGATGCAGTTCGGGAGACTCCCAAGGCATCTCAAATTTGCCATCGCAGAAAAGGCTGGCGGCCAAAAATTCTCCAACCTCCTTGGGCATGGCGTCCATGCGTGCGGCACGCACACCATAGCCTGGCAGAATCTCTGTATTTGGCAACCTTTCAACCAGGTCTTGACCACTCGACTCAAGTCCACCGCTGCCAAAGGTGCAGAACGGCACAACCTTCTTGCCGCTCAAGTCAATTTTATCAAGCAAGGTGGCAATGGGGGGCGCATAAGTCCCGAACCAGATGGGATAGCCAAGGAAGATGATGTCATAATCGGCGATATCCGATTTCAAGGGATTGATTTCGGGAGTGATGCCTTTCTCGCGGTCGGCCTTGCAACGGTCAATCGTTGCTTGGAACGCAGTGTCATAGGGTTCTACAAGGGTAATCTCCTCAATATCAATTTTAAGACGTGTGGCAATTTCCTGTGCCACGGCCTTGGTGTTTGACGTTTGGGAGTAGTACAATACCAGCATCTTGGGAGCCTTTCCTCTTTTGCCCCTCATGCTGTTCTGGCTGCAAGAGGTGGCAACAATCATAGCAAGTGCAGCGAGCATCAATAATTTCATTATTCTCATGTTGTCAGAATTTATAAAGTTGGTTATTCATTTGTACCAAGAGTAGTGATTACCATTGTTATTCTGGATTTGTCCAGAACTTCTTGGCGTCGGTGGTGACGATTTCATCGTCCGATCTTCCGAACGGTGTGAAGCCTTCGGGCACGATGTTGACATAACGGCCAGGTTCAAAATCCTTGTCTGCACGGTCCTCCTGGAAGTAATGGAGTGTTTCCCAAGATGAGAACCAATAAGTGTTTTTGGCCATGTAGCAATAGTAGTAGTCGTGCTTGGTGGAAGCATCCTTGAAGCCCGGATACATCTGCATCTGCTCACCAGCGGCATACTTGTCACGCATTTCCAAGAGGTTGAGCGGTGTCCCGTTCTGGTCGGTGCAATAATGCCCGTCCATGTCCGAGTCGATGAATGCCCACTTGCCCAGTTCAGGAAGCCACACCTCGTTCACCACATGACAGTCCTTGTCATTCTTGTCCTGCGGCTTGCAGGTCACAAAACGCGCTGTCAGCCCGGCAGCCTGCAGCAACTCGTAGTTGAGGATGGCGTGCATGCGGCAGTTAAAGCCGGGATTAACATCCCGCGAATATTTCCAGAGGTCAATAGCGTTGGGGTGTTCAGGGAAATTAAATGGCTGGTCGTGAGGAATATTGGTAGCCACAAATTTAGAGATGGCCACTGCCTTCTCCCAAGTCGTTGCATTAGGGCTATAGAGCGTATCCAGCTTGAAGTAATTCCTTATCTCCTGAGCACGAGCCGAGTCTTGAACTATGGCGAAATGATACTGAACTGTATCGGCCTTGAACGAGGACTGCTTGAGCAACTCAACATTATCGTCCTCTGCTGCTACAATCTCATTTTCCCCAATGTTGATAAAGAACCTTGGGGAAGTCATCAAAAAATAAAACGTAATCGTAGCCAGCACGCCGATGATGGCAAAGAGGCCCACCAAGATACGGAAAAGATACTTCAGGAATTTCATACTTAATTATAGTTTTGTGAAAATCAGTTGCAGAATTACATTAAGCGGCCGTGGTCGTTGTAGCTGTAGTAGCGGCCACCGCGGCACACGATGATGTGGTCCACCAGCTGGATGTCCATTACCTTGCACGCCTGGTGCACGCGCTCGGTCAGTCGGTCGTCCTGTATGCTGGGTTTGGCGTTGTCGCTGGGGTGGTTGTGGGCCAGAATGATGCCAGATGACAGGCGCTCGATGGCGGGGCGCAGGATCATCTTGATGTCGGCCACAGTCATGGCCGTGCCGCCGCTGCTGATGCGCACGCACTCCTCGACCTGCTTGGCGTGGTTGAGCAACACGACCATGATTTCCTCGTGGTCGAGGTGCTCCATGCGGGTGCGCAGGTAGTTGTAGGCATCCTCGCTGCTGGTGATCTTGAAGCGCTCCTGGAATTCCTCTTGCTGGTAGCGCCGTGCCAGCTCCAGGGCGGCGAGGATTTCGATGGCCTTGACCTCGCCGATGCCGTGATAGTTCTTCACCAGGTTGTTGATACCCTTGCGGGCGATGAGGTAGAGCTTGTCGTCGTTGTCGCGCAGGATGCGCTGGCACAGGTCCACCACCGACTCGCCAGGCGTGCCCACCCTCAACAGAATGGCCAGCAGCTCGGCAGTCGAGAGCGCCCCGAAGCCATGCTTCTTGGCCTTCTCGCGCGGGCGGTCCTCCTCTGGCACCGTGTCCTTGATGTTACGGCTGCCCACCAGCTTGTTATACTCTTTATCTTCCATAATGAATCGACAGGATGGACAGAACTGGCTGGATAGAAAACTCCTAACTAAAAACTTATTTCCCTTTCCTCATCATCACTTCCTCCTCAACGTCGCGGCCATGCTTGAGCAGGATTTTCCAGACGTAGGCCTTGATGAATCCCCAGCCATAGCTGCACAGCTGCGTGAAGCTCGACGCTACCGCCAGGCAGGCGATCTTCAAGCTGCGCGTTTGCATCAGGGCGGCGATCCACAGCATCGCGGCATACACCACGATGGGCAGGATAAACCACCACTTCCACAGCGAGAGCAATAATAACGTCACACAGCCCACAAGGAACACTGCGGGCAGGCAGTGAACGAGTTTCAAGCTGTCGGGATAAAGCAGCTTCAGGGTAATGCGCGACATGCCGAAGACGTAGGTCTGCCTTGCAAACTTGCTGAGGCTCGTGCGGCGCTTGTGGTAGACAAACGCGGGACGTATCAGGCGGATGTCGAATCCGGCTTGGCGCACGCGCGTGCTCATGTCGATGTCCTCGCTGAACATCTCGCGGAAGCCGCCCACCCGCTCATACACCTCGCGAGAGTAGCCCATGTTGAACGAGCGCGGCACAAATTTCTCCATCTGCACCTTGCCGCCGCGTATGCCGCCCGTGGTCAGCAGCGACGTCATCGAGAAGGAGATCGCCTTCTGCACATCGGTAAAGTCGTCGCTCGCCGCGTCGGGGCCGCCAAAGCACGGCACATAATTGTTGGCCAACTCGTCGCCCAGTGTCTTGAAATACTCGGGCGGAATCACACAGTCGCTGTCAAAAAACACAAAATACTGGCCCGTAGCATGCTCCAGGCCATAGTTGCGGGCAATCGAGCGACCCTCGTTACTCTTGTAGAAGTAGCGCAGGTCCAGCTCGCTGCTGTAGCGCAGCGCGATGTCTTCACACGGGTCGGTAGAGCCATCCTCCACCAGAATGATCTCAAAATTCTTGTCGGTCTGCCGCGTGAGGCTCCTCAACAGGTCCTCAACCTCGTCACGTCGGTTATACACCGGCACTATCACTGAAAAATAAGGCATCTCTATCTTGACTTTTGCAATTATCCCACAAAAATACTCATTTTACTTTTTATAAAACCACGAATGCCACGATTTTTACAAAATAATGTTTATTACAACAAGAGCGGTTGCCCTATAATATAAAAAGTTGTTCCCCATTGTCCCTGTTGCCTGGCCCAAAGGGCGAAGGGCCGCTTTTTGACATGGCAGGCAGATTCCTGGCAATCTATCTTTGCATTGTGGGAGTGAAAAATGCTTTTAACAGTCCATTAACATTCCCGCCCCACCTTATTGAGTTTCACTAATAAATCGACAGCACTGGCAATGAGTGACTTAGCTTAATGCTTCCACCCGATGGCCATTTTGCTTTTTGGCACCGATCCTTCCTGTAAAAAAAGGTTGTGTCGGCTGTCCCGGTTGTCTGACTAGAGCGTGAAGATAGTGTCACGCCGCGGCTTGCTGGCGCTTGAAGCGATGCATGATGATGACGGCTACGACAAAAGCAACAAAGTCGCTGGCTGGCAGCGAGAACCACACGCCGTCCAGACCCCACAGCGACGAGAACAGCAGCATCATCGGCAGCAGGAACAGCAGTTGGCGTGACAGCGACATGAAGATGCTGACGCGCACCTTGCCGATGGTCTGGAAAAAGTTGGTCACCGTCGCCTGATAGCCGATGACGGGGAAGGCCAGCATGTTGATGCGGATGCCGCGCGCCGAGATGGCTATGAGCTCGGGATCCTTGGTGAACAGCCGGGCGCAAGCCTCGGGAAACAGTTCGCCGACGACCCAGCCGACGGTCATCACCGCAACCGATGCCGTAATGGCCAGGCGCACCACGCTCCTGACGCGCTCCATGTCGCGGGCGCCATAGTTGTAGCCCGCGATGGGCTGCATGCCCTGGCAAATGCCAATGATGACCATGAAGCACACGAACCCCAGCCGGTTGGCGATGCCATAGGCGCCCACCGACAGGTCTCCACCGTTGGCCAACAGGGCGTTGTTCGTGAATATGGCCACGATACAGCCCGTGATATTCATCGCAAACGGCGAGATACCGATGCTCACGATGTCCTTGACGATATTGCGCGCCGGCAACAGGTAGCGCCACTCCAGGTGCAGCAGCTCGCCCTGACGGCTGAACTGCCACAGCTGCCAGCACAGCACAACCACCTGGGCAATCACCGTGGCAATGGCAGCGCCCTTGATGCCCATGTGCAGCGGCCAGATGAAGATGGGGTCCAGAATGATGTTCAGCACCACCGTCACGATGGTCGCAATCATCGCCTGCCGCGGCTTGCTGGCCGAGCGCAACGCCGCGTTCAGGCCCAGATAAAGATGGGTTACCACGTTGCCCGCCAGGATGATGAGCATGTACTCGTGGGCGTGGGGTAGCGTCTGCTCGCTCGCACCAAAGAACAACAATATCGGGTCCAGGAACACGATGCCCAGCAAGCCCACCATCAGGCCCGTGATGATGTTCAGTGCTACCATGTTGCCAAGTACATGGTTAGCCTTGGCATACTCGCGCTGGCCCAGGCGCAGCGACATCAGCGTCGCGCCGCCCACGCCCACAGCAGCGCCAAAGGCTCCGCCGATGTTCATCAACGGGAACGAGATGCCCAGCGCAGCAAGCGCCATCGCGCCCACGCCGTGCCCGATGAAGATGCTGTCAACCATGTTGTACAGCGACGACGCTGTCATCGCTATCACGCCCGGTAGCGCGTACTGCCACAGCAGTCGGCCCACCGGCTGGGTGCCCAGGGCCAATGTCGCCTCCTTGTTGTCTCTCATAATATCTACCCTAGATGCAAAAAGTGCAGCAAAGGTACGCATTATTTCCCATTCGCCCTGCCAGCCGCTAACTTTTTGCCAAAAAAATACCAAACATTTGCACACTTCTGGAAAAATCCCTAATTTTGCAACATTATGAGCCGATGCACGCGGTTCCGCAATCCCGCCAGTCGCCTCATCAACAACACATAACAGGTACCAGCTGACAATGACTACTGCGATAGTGTCCCCAGCATTACCTACTCTCCACCCGTCCACCGCCGCCCCACGGCCCCGGTGACCCCTTTTATATATAGTTTTGTATAAAAACTGATTGATAGCCAACTGGGTTAAATTGAAGACTTCATCGTCATTGAATCGAATGTTTTTTAAATTGATTTAATTAGGCTAGTTAAATGTGTCTTAATAAACTGAAGTAATAATCTAATACTTGGAGCTTAGTCTTTTTTATCAAGTATTGAGTGTTTCATAAATATTAGTGCATGGAGAAGAAACAACTTGTAATTTGTGGGGGTGGTAGTAGTGCTCACACATTAATCCCCTTATTAAAGGGCTCAAACTTTGATGTTTCAATATACACGTCTCGTCCTGGAGAGTGGAATCATTGTATAGAACTTGAATGGCATGATCCGTCAGGCAAAGTGCTTGGCTCATATTCTGGTGAGTTGAAAAAAGCATCAAGCGATCCCTCAGAATTATTTCCTGATGCAGACTATGTCGTTTTTTGTATGCCAGTGTATAGGTATCGAGTGGCTCTGCATGAAATAGCTCCATTTATCAACAAAGAAAAAACAGTTTTCATTGGTACGGTTTATGGCCAGGGAGGCTGGAATTGGATGGTAAATGAGGTGAAGGCAAAGTATGAGTTAGACAATATTGTGACATTTGCTTTTGGATTAATTCCTTGGATTTGCCGAATCATTGATTATGGTAAAAAAGGTGTGACATACGGCTGCAAAGCTGCTAATTATGCGGCAGTATATCCTCATGATTACTTTGAGCAGATTAATGGTGAATTGTTTGAAAATATCTGTTTCAAGTGGTTTGGAAAAGGAAAGGTTGAGCAGAGTGATGATTTCCTCTCATTAACGTTATCAGTTGATAATCAAATCATTCACACTTCGCGCTGTCTAGGCTTGTACAAGGTATATGGGAAAACATGGCAGAATAAAGAAGACGTTCCTTGGTTTTATCGTGATTATGATGACCTTTCTGCAAAATTACTTGCCGATTTAGATAAGGACTATACCAAAGTCAGGAATGCGATAAAGGCAATGTATCCCGAGAAGGACTTTAAATATATGCTTGATTATTTGGCATTGGAGCGCTTCTCATATCAGTCGCACAATACTGATATTCGAGAATCATTTGTTACGTCCCAGACTTTAACCTCTATCGGAACTCCTGTTGTCCAGAATGCTGATGGACTATGGGAAGTTGACCGCAATCATCGGTTTTTCTTGGATGATATCTATTATGGGAATTGTATTGCTAAATGGATGGCAGAGCAGCTTGATATAGAAACCCCCACGATAGACGAGATCCTTGCTTGGGCTCAACAAGTTCGAGGCGAGAAGATTATCGCTAATAATAAGTTGTTAATTGATAGTCCAGACCTATCATTACCTTTGAAAAGTGGTATTCCGCCTGTTTACGGTTTCAAAGGAATTGAAGATTGTATTGATTAAAGTCATTATTGTTTCAATTTGGTTGTCGATTGTCATGTCAGGCCAAATGTTCAAAATAAGCCGATAGATGAATAATTAAGGAAATGAGAGTTTTACTAACGGGAGGTGCGGGTTTTATTGGTATGCATGTGGCTCATGCTCTAGCTGAGGATGGCCATGAAGTTGTCATCATTGATAACTTGAATGAATACTACAGCCCACAGCTGAAGTGTGATCGCTTAAAGCAACTTGGTATTGAGGCTATTGATGACTCAACGAGAAATATGAGCTCAACATATCCTCAATTGTCGTTCTATAAGGGTGATATCGTTGACAAGGCTCTCATTCATGACTTGTTTGGTCAGCATAAGCCTGAACTTGTAGTACATTTGGCAGCCCAGGCTGGTGTGAGGTATTCTCTAGAGAATCCTGATACTTATGTTCAGAGCAATGTCGTTGGCTTCTTGAATATGCTTGAGGCTGCGAGGCGTTATCCGGTTAGGCATTTTGTATATGCCAGTTCAAGCAGCGTTTATGGCTTGAATGGCAAAATCCCATATTCAACCCACGATGGTGTGTCACATCCTGTCAGCTTATATGCAGCGACAAAGATAGCCGACGAGGTGATGGCTCACACCTATTCCCATTTGTTCAAGATACCGTGCACTGGAATTAGGTTCTTTACTGTCTATGGCCCGTGGGGGCGTCCAGATATGTCTCCTTATCTGTTTGCTGATGCAATCAGCAATGATAAACCGCTCAAGGTTTACAATTATGGCAAAATGCGACGCGATTTCACCTATGTTGACGACATTGTGGGTGGCATTCTGCGGATTTGCAGCTGTCCGCCTCAATCTGATGAATCCTGGGATAGTACAAAAGCTGATTGCGCTACGTCATCAGCACCCTACCAGATTTACAACATTGGTAATACCCATCCAGTGGATTTGATAGACTATATAGAGGCATTTGAGAAAGCGTTTGACAAAGAAGCAAAAAAAGATTTCTTGCCATTGCAGCCTGGCGACGTGTTGGAAACCTTCAGTGACATGAGCGATATGAAACGGGACTTTGGTTTTACCCCCAAAGTCGATGTAGAGGAGGGCGTTCGTCGCTATGTCGCTTGGTTCCGTCAATACTATGACAGATAATAAGCGGATCGCGAAAAACACGATCATAGTATACATTAGGCTTATTGTCGTAACGCTAATCGGGTTGTTTTCATCCCGATTTGTGTTACAAGCACTTGGCGTGTCCGATTATGGCCTGTATAATGTGGTTGGAGGTGTGATAGCATTATTTGCTGTCATTTCGGGTTCGATGTCTGCCACTACCATCCGTTTCTTGAATTTTGAAATAGGAAAAACTAGTGGCGATCCAAACAAAGTTTTTAATATTTGCCAAGTCACGCATATTGCTTTCGCCCTCATTATACTTCTACTCGCCGAGACAATAGGAATCTTTTATATCTTAAATTATTTGAAAGTTGAACCAGGCAAAGCGGGGGATGCTATGTTTGTGTTCCAGGTTTCTACAGTTGTGGCATGCATAGGAATCATTAATGTTCCATATCAAAGTGTCTTTGTCGCCAAGGAGAAATTTTTTCATATTGCCGTCATTGATATCATCAATGCTCTGATAAAGTTGGGCTTGATAGTTATGTTACTTTATTACAAAGGGAATGCACTCCGCTTTTATGCCCTTATTATGAGCGTGACGACATTGGTGTCATTTGTGGTATATCATTACCTATGCTTCAAATATTGGCCTGAGCTAGTGAGATGGAAGTTATTTAAAAAGATAGATGAATACAAAGACCTGTTGGTGTTCAACAATTACAATTTGTTGGCGGGAGTTGCTCTTATGGGGCGCTCACAGGGTTCAAATATCCTCATCAATTTCTTCTTCGGTACGGTTGTCAATGGTGCATATGGAATCGCAAGAACTGTACAAGGCTTTGTTGAAATGTTTACTGTAAATTTTGACTCGGCTGCTGCTCCTCAGATAACTCAAAATGTGGGTAAGGGCGATTTACAGCGAGCTTCGTCTATCGCTAGCCGTGCGTGTCGCATCTGCCAGCTCTTGTCTCTATGGATCGTTTTGCCGCTGTATGTTGAGATGGAGTTTCTTTTGAACCTTTGGTTAGGGTTTGTTCCTGATCATGCTGTGCTATTTTGCCGTGTAACACTAGTAACGGTGCTCGTCGCTTCTACAGGGGGAGGCATGTTGCGTCTGAAAGATGCTTTGGGCAAAATCAAGTGGTTCATGATCATTTACTCATTCTGGTATTTCTTGACGCTTCCTGTGGGTTATTATCTCTTCAAACTTGGATACCCTCCAGTAACCATTTTGTTATTATATATTATATCAGATGTTTTGAGCCGCATTAGTCAATTGGTCTTGATGAAGGTTATATACAACTATGATATCCTGTCCTTTATGGGTGAAGCATACATTCGACCATTGATTATCGTGATTTTAATGGTTGCATATGTTATCATATATAATCAATTTCCAATTCAGTCATTGTTAGGACATGTATTGGGGCTGGTTGTAACAGTTGCTATTGGTACAGTTCTAGTTCTCTTCTTAGGATTGCTTGCTGATGAGCGGCAAAAAGCCTTTTCTTATATTTCTAAACACCTTTGTAGATGAATTTAAAGAAACAATTAAAATGGCAAATCCGCAAATTCTTGATTGACCATTATCCCAAGATGATTATCGATCACGAGTGGCCGGCTCAGTTTGGACATAAAGTTAATTGGGAGAGCCCTCGTGATGCCAACGAGAAGATGCAATGGCTCATCTGCTATTCCGATACCAGTGAATGGACCCGCCTGGCTGATAAATACCGTGTGCGTGAGTTTGTTAAGGAACGTGGATTTGAACATTTGTTGTTGCCATTATATGGGGCGTGGGAAAAAGCTGAAGATATTGACTTTGACGCATTGCCTGATAAATTTGTCTTGAAATGCAATCATGACAGCGCATCGACAAAGATTATTGACAAGAAAAAAGGCTATGACAAGGCTCAGCTTGTTTCGTTTTATAATCAGCGGCTGAAACAGAAGTATGGTTACTTGAATTGTGAACCACACTACAACAAAATACCTCCGCTGGTCATTGCAGAACAGTTTTTGGAGCAAGAGAATAATGAGTTCCATTCGGTGTCTGATTACAAGTTTTGGTGCTTTGATGGCAGAGTGTATTATGTGAGTGTGATGTTTGACAGGACTCAAGAAAATGTAAATGAGACCGTCTATGATTTAGATTGGAATCCTCATCCCGAGTTTCTTGAGTCCTATGGCCACTATACGTCTGATGGAAGGGTTTTGCCAAAGCCGCAAAATTTTGATGAGATGCTTGAGATTGTGAAAATCCTCTCAAAAGGTTTCCCAATGGTTCGGGTCGATCTCTATGAGGTGAATGGTAAGATATACTTTGGTGAAATGACCTTTACCAGTACGGCTGGACGAATGGGCTATGTTGATTCGTTCCTAAAGGAATTGGGCGGTTATGTCATCCTTCCCGAAAAACGTTGCCCGATCAAATGAAAGATTTTGTTATTTATACTGTTCTTGTGGGTGGCTATGATGATGTCTTGCAGCCCAAGGTCGTTGATGACAGGTTTGACTATATCCTGTTTTCTAATGATTTTAAGGAAACCAAGCAAGGCGTCTGGACCGTAAGAGAAATCCCTAGGGTCGTTGATAATGATAACAAACGTCTATCACGCTATCCCAAGACGCATCCCGAGACCCTTCTGGCAGATTATAAAGCTTCGTTATATATAGACGCGAACATCCAGATATTGGATCAATGGGTGTATGACAGGTTTATAGAATTATATGATCAAAACATCGAGTTTGCAGGCATCAAATTGGTGTTAACTGGTCGTGACTGTATCTATGAGCACTCTTTTGACATGTGCCAAGCATTGCTGGAGCATGATTATGTGGCTATTCGTCAGTGTCACCGACTTTACAAATTGGGCTTCCCTCGTCATTTTGGACTGAATGAGAACAATGTGCTTTTTAGAATTCATAATGATAAAATGAAGGCCACTGACGAGGAGTGGTGGGATTGGATATTGAATTATTCGTCTCGTGATCAGTTCTCATTTATGTATTGTCTCTGGAAAAACGATGTGCCCCTCAATTATTTCTTGCCTAATGGCGAGGATACCCGCAATGGAACACATTTTCGTTTGGTTAACCATGACGGTGATGCTAATGTGATAAAAACAAAAATTATCAAGCGTGGTTTTATCGAGAAATTGCGCATCAAGAGCAAAACCTTTAACCCCGATAAGTATCGCCATCAGTGGCTGTCGTTGTACAAGTCTTCTCGCCCAGTTACATCTCTATATTTAAAGGGGTTAGTGACAATAGTGACGAATCTATCAAATATTTTTAAATCAATATATCTAAAATGAAGGCTAGGGTTATAGCGTTTTACCTTCCTCAGTTTCATGAGATTCCTGAGAATAACGAATGGTGGGGCAAGGGCTTTACCGAGTGGACCAGTGTCAGGGGCGCAAAACCTTTGTTTAAAGGACATGTCCAGCCAAAGGTTCCTGGCGAATTAGGCTATTATAACTTGTTAGATCCCGAAATCAGAGAGCGTCAGGCCGAGCTGGCTCGCGAAGCCGGCATCGAGGGCTTTATCTACTGGCATTATTGGTTTGGCAATGGTAAACAGTTGCTGGAGCGACCCTTTAATGAAGTGTTGCAGTCCGGCAAACCCGATTTCCCCTTCTGTCTGGGATGGGCCAATCACACCTGGAGCCGCAAGACCTGGACAAAGTATAAGAATAAAGGGAGCCAAATACTGATGGAACAAACATATCCTGGCGATGAGGATATAGTTGCCCATTTCTATAATGTCCTGCCCGCTTTCAAGGATCATCGATACATCACGGTGGACGGGAGACCGTTATTCTTGGTCTGGGCACCGTTGTTCTTGCCCAATCCGGCCCATTTCATGGAGATGTGGAACAGGCTTGCTGTCGAGAACGGCCTCGAAGGCATTCATTTTGTGGGTTTGCAGGGTGGCCCCTTGAGGGGGTATAGAGAAACGCTTGACCTAGGTTTCGATGCCTTGAATTGGGAGAACTTCTATCATGCTGAGATGAAGACGTCATGGGTCAAAACCTACCTTTTCCCTAAGATCCACCGTTTTTACTCCTCCAAGTATCTGTTAAAGAAATACCATTATAAGGATATCATCAGCAATTGTTTTACTGAAATCGACAAACAAGAGAATATATATCCGACAGTGGTCACCAATTATGACCGCTCTCCACGTGGCGCATGTAAGGCCGTGATATTTTATGGCTCAACTCCCGAGTTGTTTAAGCAACATGTGCAACAAGCGGTTGAGCTTGTTCAACACAAGCAGGAGCAACATCGTCTTATTTTTCTCCGCTCTTGGAACGAATGGGGCGAGGGTAATTACTTGGAACCCGATGCAGAATTCGGTAGACAATATTTAGAGGCTGTTAAGGAGTGCTTGTTAGAGAAATGATACCGCGGGTGGTGCATTATTGTTGGTTTGGGCGGAATCCGTTGCCTCAGAGTGCTGTCAAGTGCATTGAGAGCTGGCGCCGATATATGCCAGGCTACGAGATCAAGGAGTGGAACGAGGATAACTTTGATGTCAATGCTGTCCCTTATACTGCCGAAGCCTATCAGGCCAAGAAATATGCCTTCGTGAGCGACTATGCCCGCTTCTGGATTCTTTATCACCATGGCGGAGTGTATTTTGACACCGATGTCGAGTTGATCAAGCCGATAGATGACATCATGGAGCGCGGCCCCTTTATGGGCATCGAGGATATTTATCCAGAATCTTACGCATACCCGTTGGTGAACCCAGGCCAAGGCATTGCCGTTGAGGCGGGCCATGCTTTCTACAAGAGATTGCTTGACTATTACACGACGGTACATTTCTTGTTGCCCGATGGTAGCTACGACCACGAGACGGTGGTGCGCCGCACCACGTCGTTGCTGGTCGATGAGGGACTCGAACCGCGCCATGCAATGCAGCAGGTGGCCGGCATTTGGATCTATCCCAAGGACTATTTCAATCCGCTGGATGACTTGACCGGCAGACTTGTCATGACCGACAACACGCGGTCAATCCACTGGTATGCCCGCACGTGGCAGAATCGCAGCCCCCTCAAGCAGCGCCTCTCGCGATGGTCACATCGCGTGTTTGGATTCCATCTGCACAAGTTGAAGAACCTCTTTACAGGGGAGGACAATAAGATACAGTAGTAAAGGTCACCATGTGATAAAGACCCATACTACCAGAGAAGCCGGCTAAATCAATTAGTCGGCTTCTCTGGTAGTTTAGTTCGGGCGGTGGTGGTTAGTTGTGGATGATGAGGGCGCTCTGGGCGGGGATGGTGACCTTGCCGCCCTTGGCCTTGACGGTGGCTATGCCTGCCGGGTCACACTTGATGTTGCGGCACACGACCGTGTACTCGCCCTTGGGCACCTCGATTGTGCGGGCGCGCTTGTGAGCGTTGAAGGCCACGTAGATGTCGCCCCACTGCTCGCCGGGCACGTCGCGGCCGTTGATGTGATAGGCCACGAGGCAGTTCTCGGTTGGCAGAAACTCAAGGTTGCGGCGCACCATGTCGGCACTGCCCATGTGGAAGGCCGGGTGAGCCTTGCGCATGGCAATCAGGCCCGTGTAATAGTCCATCACCTGAGGGTAACGCTCCAGGTTGCCCCAGTCCAGGTGGTTGATGCTGTCAGGACTCTCAAAGCTGTTGTGCACGCCCTTCTTGTCGCGCAGCATCTCCTCGCCGCTGAGCATGAACGGTACGCCCTGTGAGGTCATCACCACCGTCTGGGCCAACAGGTCCAGGCGGATGAGCTCATCGGCCGTGATGTCCTTGACGCTGGCCTTGAGGCGGTCCACCAGGCACATGTCGTCATGGCAGCTCACGTAGGCAATCATCTGGGTGGGCTCGAGCGTATAGGGTGCCTTGCTGTAGTTCACCTTGCTGTAATCCACACCAGGATGCTGGATGGCCCCCACGATGCCAAACTTGATGCTCTCCTCGTTACCCTTCACGCCGCCCAGGAAGGCCGCCTTGCTGTTGCTGTCCCAAGGGCCGCGCAGCGCGTCGCGCATCTCGTCGCTGAAGGCGGCGATGCCTGGCATCTTGTTGATGTTGGCCTTCATGGCCAGTTCGCCAGGGTATGCACAGCTGCCGGCACTCCATCCCTCGCCGTAGATGAAGATGTCCTGCGGCACTGCCTGACGGATGGCGTTCATCGTCTCGACGTCATGCACGCCCATCAGATCGAAGCGGAAACCGTCGATGTGGTATTCGCTGATCCAGTATTTCACGCTCTCGATCATGAAGCGGCGCATGCCCTCGCGCTCACTGGCCGTCTCATTGCCGCAGCCGCTACCGTTGCTGTAAGAGCCGTCGGCGTTCTTGCGGTAGAAGTAATCGGGCCGCGAGAGCTGGAAGTTGCTGCCGTCGATATTCCATGTGTGGTTATACACCACGTCCAGGATAACCTTGATGCCAGCACGGTGCAGGGACTGCACCATCTGCTTGAACTCGCGGATGCGCACCTCGGGGCGGTATGGATCGGTCGAGTAGCCGCCCTCTGGCACGTTGTAGTTCACCGGGTCGTAACCCCAGTTGTACTGCGGCTCGCCGAGGCGTGTCTCATCGACCGAGGCATAGTCAAACGACGGCAGCACGTGTACCGCATTCACACCCAGCCGCTTCAAGTGCTCGATGGCGCGCGGTTCGGTCAGTCCAAGGAACTTACCCTTGTGCTCGATGCCGCTTGAGGCGTCGATCGAGAAGTCGCGATGGTGCATCTCATAGATGATCAGGTCCTTGGCGGCTATGACGGGTCGCTTGTCCGTATTCCAACCCTGGGGATCGGTCGTTGTCATGTCGATGATGGCACCGCGCCTGCCGTTCACACCCACGGCCGTGGCCCAGATGCCTGGACACTCGCCGCGGAACTTGCCGTTATACTTCACGTCAAAGGTGTAGAACCGCCCCTTGAGGTCCCCCTTGATGCTGGTTTGCCACAGGGCAGGGTTGCCCTTGTCGCGCTTCATGTTGACGGTTTTGATGGGTTTACCGCCCATGCCGTCTTTGTAGATGCGCAGCTTAACCTGCTGGGCGTCATCGTTGGTCTCTATCGAAAAAGCGCTAGCTCTGGGGCCGTAGGTGACCCCATTGCTAGCGTTGATGAATTGCGGTACGACTAATGCCATGATTATCGCTACCAGTAGTGTTATGCGTCTCATTAGCGGCCGTTTTGTGATATCAGGTCCTTCACGTGTCGATTGAACTCATTGGACTTCATCAGCTGCTCAATGGTCATGTGCATGCGGTAACGCCAGTAGTGGCGCGGATTGGCCGGGATGTTGATACGCTCAGCATCGGCATCCTCGAGACGCATCTTCTCGTCGATGGCCAGCCAGTCCTGCAGTGAGAGCAGGCACAGCATCGACGGACATGCCAGGTGGGCACGCACGATGTCATCGGCTAACCAGCCGGGTAGCGGATGGGGTGCCGCGCCGGAGTGCCACAGCGAGGTGTTGTAGAAGCTCTGGGTGCGTTCCCAGTCCTCGTCCCACCACTGCCTGAGCGTGGGCATGTCGTGGGTCGAGATGGTGGCCACGCTGCGGTAGGGGTTGGTGTTCAGGTTACCGAACTTGATATGGTTGTCCTTGGGCATCGACTGGATTTCAAGGCTCAAGATGCGCAACTCATTCATCACCCAAGCGACACAATCGGGCACCATTCCCAGGTCCTCGGCACACACGAGCATGCGTGTGGCCTGCACCAGCTTGGGTAACTTCTTCATTGCCTCGTGGTACCAGAAGTCGTTGTTGCGATGGTAGAAGTACTCGTTGTATAGCTTGTTAAAGGCGGCCTTGTCATTATCATAGAGCGCCTCGTAGATGAAGTCGAACTGCACTGAAATGCGTGGGTGGAACAGAGCCGGATTCTTGCGGTCGCGCACGAACAGCACGTCGCTGATGAGGGCATACAGGCCGTCGCGCAGCCACTTATCCTCGTCGCTCTCCTTGCCCAGGAAAGCAGCCTCTACCTTGCGCTGGGTGTCATACTCGGGCTTCATGCGATAGATGTCGTCATGCACACGCTCGACGTACTTCTCGCGCACGGTGTCGGCCAGCTTGCCGAAGATGCGGTCCAGCACCCAATCGGCGATAAACGGCTTGGTCATCAAGTCTTCCTGGAAGTTGAGGCCATAGCTGCGGATTTCCTGAACGCT
This sequence comes from uncultured Prevotellaceae bacterium, assembly GCA_946406035.1. Taxonomy (GTDB): domain Bacteria; phylum Bacteroidota; class Bacteroidia; order Bacteroidales; family Muribaculaceae; genus Sodaliphilus. The sequence continues at coordinate 24,918 of CAMJJG010000018.1, read as the reverse complement.
CATGCCCTGTGAGGGTGAGAACTGGCCCAGCAAGCCGTGGACGGCATTGATGGGGATTTCCCAGATGCGGAAGAAACCCAGCACATGGTCGATGCGGTAGGCATCAAAGTACTGTGCCATCTTGCGGAATCGCTTTACCCACCACTGGCATCCGTCGGCGAGCATGACGTCCCAATTATAGGTGGGGAAACCCCAGTTCTGGCCATTGGTCGAGAACGCATCGGGTGGGGCACCGGCCTGTCCGTTGAGGTTGAAATACTTGGGCTCTACCCAGGCCTCGACACTGTCGCGGCTGATGCCGATAGGAATGTCGCCCTTGAGGATGACATGCTTGCTCTGGGCATACTCGTGGGCGCCACGCATCTGCTTGTCGAGATAGTACTGGATGTAGTACCACAGGGATACCTCCTTGTATGCCTTGGTTCGCGGATTGGACATCGCGGCACGCTCTTCGTCGGTAAAGATGTGATGAGCAGGCCACTTGGAGAACGAGGCGGTTCCATACTGGTCACGATAGTGACAGAATGCGGCATAGGGCACCAGCCAGTCCTGGTTGGCGGCAAAGAACGCTTTGAACCCGTCACTCTTGAGAACCGCGGCGCCTTCTTGCTCAAACAGCAGCGCCATGTACTCTCGCTTGGCATTGTTCACGCGCTCATAATTGATCTGAGGCAGAGCGTTCAACTCCTTGCGCAGTTTCTCAAATGCGGTCGCGCGTTTCTTGTCCTGGAGTTTGGGCAGTTGGCGCAGGTCCATGTACTGGGGATGCAGGGCATAGATGCTGATGCTGTTGTAAGGGTAGCTGTCGCTCCAGGTGTGGGTGATGGTGGTGTCGTTGATGGGCAACACCTGCAGGGCTCGTTGTCCCGTGCTGGCTACCCAATCCACCATGAGTTTGAGGTCTCCAAAGTCGCCCACGCCATAGCTGCCCTCGCTGCGCAGCGAGAAGATGGGCACAACCGTACCTGCAAGCTTGGCGGGATAGAGCGGGAAAAATGCCTGCTGCAACTCATAGACGATGTGCTCGCCCTCCTTCAATAACGGCAGCAGCACAGTGCGGTTGTCGCCTGTCTCCCAGATGACACCATCGCCCTTGCCGCCGACGATGACAAACTTGAACTCGATGATCGCCTTCTTGAAGGATGCGCCGTCAAGCGAAATAACCCACTCGTTGTGGTTGTGCTCGGCCATTTTGAGGGCTTTGGACTCATCCCAGTCGCCCAGGGTGGGCTCGTTGCCGACAAGGGCGAGAGTCTCGCCCGAGCGAAGTTGCGGTGCACGCACCTTGAGCTGCACGATGGTGGCATGCTTGCACTTGGGTACCGGTTGCTGCTTGCGCAGGGCAACACAGTCGGTAAAAGCCGAACTGTACAGGTAGCTGTCGTCGGGCATGTCGTTCCAGTGATCATAGGTAGTATATCGGGTCGCCTTGGCTGCATTCAGGTCCAGACGATGTGGGATGACCATCCACTCGTGGCGCATCTGCTTGCCATCGCGCTCCACGCTATAGTAGTAATCAATTTTCCCGGCCTTGGCAGGGATGTCGATGTCGCATTTCCACGTCTTGTCGCTGGCGGGTTTCATAGCATGGCTGCTGATGCTGTCCACGTCAGCATTGTCAATGATGTTGAGTACCAGGTTCTCACCATAGACGGTGCTGTACTCGATGTTGAATCTCACTTTCATAGTCTTTTCAGTTTTTAGTTTCAGCCCTAGGGCCCCAATCAGAGGGCCCTAGGGCGATTAAGGTACTTAATTCCTGTTTTTCTTCTTGTCCTCGATAATAAACACGCACACGGCGCCCACAATCAGCAGGATACCTGCCAGCAGCAGCATGTTGCCCTGCACGCTGCCCATCATGGCCAGCAGCACGCCACCCAGGGCGGCAGCGACAATCTGCGGGATGCAGATGGTGCAGTTGAACAAGCCCAGCGCGGTGCCCATGCGGCTGCTGCCCTCAAAGGCGTTAGTCACCATCGTGAACGGCATGGCCAGCATGGCGGCCCAAGCAAAACCAATGAGGAAGTAGGGCACAAACAGCATGTACTGGTTGTGGATGTAGGGAACCATGGCAAAGCCGATGCCACCGATGACCAAGCTCAAGGCATAGGCAACCTTGATGTTCTTGAACTGCGGCAGTACGACGGCCCACAGCACACTGCCGATAGCCTGCACGGCAAACAGGATACCCACCCAGTTACCGGCTTGCTGATAACCCTCGCTAGCAGCATCGGTGGAGCCCCACACGGTGTCGGCAATGGTGCCGTTGGTGTAAGTCCACATGTACATGAACGCGGCCCAGCAGAAGAATTGTACCAGACCCACCTCAAAGAATACGCGAAGGGCGTGCTTCTTCTGCTCGGCGCTCATCTCGGTGCCGGTTTGAGCTTCGGTTTTGCCCTCGGCGTTGGCAGCAGCGTTAAACTCGGCCATCTCTTGGGGGGTATATTCCTTCACGTTGCTGATGGTGTAGAGTACGCACAGAATCAGAATGGCAGCGCCCACATAGAATGACCACTTCACGCTATCGGGCACAACACCCTCGGGGGCGATATTGGCGATGCCGATTGCCGTGAACAGGAACGGGAAGATATAGCCCACCAGCGAGCCCGCGTTGCACAGGAACGACTGGATGCTATAGGCCTTGGCCTTTTGTTTCTCATTGACCATGTCGCCCACCATCATCTTGAAGGGTTGCATCGCCATGTTGATGCTTGTGTCAAGGAACATCAGTGCTATCAGTCCGAAAATCATCGCTCCGGCAATGGTCAGGCCAAACGAGCCCGCGTTGGGCAGCAGGCACATCACGATGACGGCTGCGGCTGCACCGATGAGCAGGTAGGGGATGCGGCGGCCCCAACGGCCCAGCCATGTCTTGTCGCTGAAGTAGCCCACCAGTGGCTGGACAACCATGCCCATGAGGGGCGGCAGGATCCAGAAGTAGCTCAGGTTGTGCGGGTCAGCACCCAGTGTCGCAAAGATGCGGCTGATGTTGGCGCTCTGCAGTGCATAGGCAATCTGTACGCCAAAGAATCCAAAGCTGATGTTCCACAGCTGGTTGAATTTCAAATCCGGTTTTGTTTTCATAATCGATTATTTTTAAGTGTTAAGTTATGATATCTACCATATTGGGTTAAGCACCTACAAAAATAACACATTCTTCCCCTAAAATATTTTAAATAATGTGTCACAACGACAAAAAATCAATGCAACCGATTGCATGATGGGCGATGTTTGGTAGTGTTGAGGGAATTGTGTATCTTTGCAGGCTGGAAATTAATAAAACAAGAATATAGGATTATGTCACTACAATGTGGAATCGTGGGGTTGCCCAATGTGGGCAAATCAACCCTGTTCAACTGTCTGTCGAATGCCAAGGCGCAGTCGGCCAATTTTCCTTTTTGCACCATCGAGCCCAATGTGGGTGTCATCACCGTGCCCGATGAGCGGCTCAACGAGCTCGCCAAGCTAGTGAACCCGGCGCGCATCGTGCCCACCACCGTCGAGATTGTTGATATCGCCGGTCTGGTCAAGGGCGCCAGCCGTGGCGAGGGCCTGGGCAACAAGTTCCTGGGCAACATCCGTGAGACCGATGCCATCATTCATGTGCTGCGCTGCTTTGACGACGACAACGTGACCCATGTCGATGGCTCTGTCGATCCCGTGCGTGACAAGGAGGTCATCGATCTGGAGCTGCAGCTGCGAGACCTGGAGACCATCGAGAGCCGCATCAGCCGTGTACAGAAACAGGCCCAGACCGGTGGTGACCGGGAGGCAAAGGCACAATATGAAGTGCTCAAACGCTATAAGGACGCCCTGGAGCAGGGTCGCAGCGCCCGCACAGTAGAATTGCTCAACAAGGATGAGGAGAAAATCGCCCATGAGCTGTTCCTGCTGACCAACAAGCCCGTGCTGTACGTCTGCAACGTGGACGATAAGAGCGCCGTGAGCGGTAATGCCTATGTGGACGCTGTTCGTGAGGCCGTCAAGGACGAGAACGCCCAAATTCTAGTCGTTGCTGCACAGACCGAGAGCGAAATCGCCGAACTGGAGGATTATGAGGAGCGCCAGATGTTCCTTCAGGAAATTGGTTTGGAAGAGAGCGGCGTGAACCGCATCATCAAGTCGGCCTATGCCCTGCTCAACCTGGAGACCTTCCTCACCGCAGGTCCCAAGGAGGTGCGTGCCTGGACCTATCGCCGTGGCAGCAAGGCTCCCCAGTGTGCTGGCGTGATCCACAGCGACTTTGAGCGTGGCTTCATCCGTGCCGAGATCATCAAGTATGACGACTACATCCACTACGGCAGCGAGGCCGCCGTTAAGGAGGCCGGCAAACTGCACATCGAGGGCAAGGAATATGTCATGCAAGACGGCGACATCGTCGTTTTCCGCTTCAACGTGTGAGCTGGGCAAATTGTGTTATCAGAAATAATAATGTGACCGCTATTGCGTTATACAATTAGTATTAACGCAACGGGAAAGTGCCTATGTCTAATCGAGTACTCTTGGTCAATAAGTTTTATTATCCGCGAGGCGGCGATTGCATCGTCGTCCTCAACACCGAGGCGCTGCTCCGTGAGAACGGCGTGGAGGCCGAGGTGTTCGCCATGCAGTACCCCAAGAATCTGCCTGCACGCTTTCAAGACCGTTTCCCCAGCGAGGTGAACTTTGGCGGTGGCACGGGGAACAAGCTGCAAGCCCTGCTGCGCACCCTGGGCATGGATGATGCCTGCCGCTGCTTCACGACCGTGCTTGACGAGTTCAAGCCCGACGTGGTGCACCTGCACAACATCCATAGCTACCTGTCGCCCGTGGTGGGACAATTGGCCCACCGGCGCGGCATTCGAGTGGTGTGGACCCTGCACGACTACAAGTTGCTGTGCCCGCGCTATGACTGCCTGCGTGACGGCAAGCCTTGCGAACAATGCATCGGCGACAATAAACATGGAGTCCTCGCTCATCGATGCATGAAGAACTCGTTGCCCGCCAGTGTAGTGGCACGCTTGGAGGCGATAAAATGGAACCGGCGCACTCTGGAGAAGAACACCGACCTCTTTGTCTGCCCTAGCGAGTTCATGGCCAGCAAGATGAAGCAGGGCGGTTTCAATCCCGACAAGATCAAGGTGGTCAATAACTTTCTCGACCCCGTTAAACTCAAGCATTATCAGCAGTTGGACAATACTGTAGCCCGCGATGATTACTATTGCTATGTGGGGCGGTTGTCATGCGAGAAGGGTGTTCTCGAACTGCTAGAAGTGGCCTCGCGGTTGCCCTATCGCTTGAAGGTCGCTGGCGGCGGCCCTCTTGAGGACGAGTTGCGCGCCCGGTATGCGGCATGTGAAAACATCGAGTTCCTAGGCATGCTGGATGCCGATAGCGTCGCCCGTGTGCTGGGTGCCGCCCGGTTGAGCGTTGTGCCCTCGCAGTGGTATGAGAACAACCCACTGAGCGTGGTCGAGGCCCTGTGTGCCGGCACTCCCGTTGCGGGGTCCAACATCGGCGGCATTCCCGAACTGATTGACAGTGAGAATGGTGTAGTCTTCCCGCCCTTTGACCAGGAGGCGATGTCCACAGCCATCACGATGTCGATGGACCGCCCGTGGAAACACGCCCAGATTGCCCGTCGTGCACTGCTGCGATTTGGTGCCGAAGCCCATTTCCACACGCTGTTGCATGATATTTACGGTTTTTAGTATCACTGTTAGGTTTTTTTATTACCTTTGCACAATATTTTAATACGATAATAGTTAAATAAGTGTAAAAGCTTATTGACGATAGCAATGAAGAATGTGATTCAGGGAAGTCTGATCACCACTTTCAGGTGCAATGCACAGTGCAATATGTGCAACATCTGGAAGTTTCAGACGAGCCCTAGTGAAGAAATAGACGCCTCTTATTATGAGCAGCTGCCCGCGGGATTGCGCATCAACATCACGGGTGGCGAGCCCACTTTGCGTCCTGATATCGACAAGATTTTTGAAATTCTCTATCCTAAATCACGACTGCTCGAATTAAGCACCAACGGATATAATACCCAGAAAATTGTTGAACTCGCCAATAAGTATCCCAACATCCTGATTCGCGTGAGCGTCGAGGGCCTGCCCAAGATCAACGACGCCAAGCGTGGCATCAAGGATGGCTTTGATCACGCCCTGCGCACGATGCTGGAGTTGAAGAAGACCAAGTGCAAGAACATCGGCTTCTCGGTGGTCATTTCACCCGACAACTACAAGGATTTATTGTATCTCTACGACCTGTGCGTGGCGCTGGATGTGGAATTGGGTAACTCGGCCGTGCACAACTCATGGTATTTCCACAAGGATGACAACCAGATAGAAAGCGAGGAAGCTCTGCGTCAGCATGAACTGTTCGTCAAGGCTTTGCTCACCAGCAAGCGCCGCCACCTGAAGGACCGCCTCAAGGATTATGGCCGTGCCTACTTCAACCGCTCGATTCACCGCCGCCTGCGTGGTGACACCGACGAGTATCGTCCGCCCTGTGGTGCGTTGAGCGACTTCTTTTTCATCGACCCGTGGGGCAACGTGACTCCCTGCAATGGCAGTGGTGAGGAGTGGAAACTGGGTAATATCAAGGAAGACTCGTTTGAGAATATCATGCATAGTGACAAGGCCCGTGAAGCGATGGAAAAGGTGCGCAACTGTAAGCGCAACTGCACCTTTATTGTCACCGAGCGCCATGACATGGTGCGCCGACCCTGGGTGCCCATCATGTGGGTGCTCAAGAACAAGTGGCGCATCCGCAAGGGCCAGGACCTGTGCTGGGACTAGTTTTTTTGAGTTAGGAGTTAGGGGTGAGGATTGAGAAGTTTGCATCCGCATTCAGCTAACAACTAGTGACTAGAGACCCATGAAGACGATAGCTGTGATTGGTACGCGCGGATTCCCTGGCATACAGGGCGGTGTGGAGTCACACAGCTATCACCTGTATACCCACATGCCCGATGCTCGCGTCAGGCTTTATCGCCGTCGTGCCTATCTCACCGGGCAGTCGGCCCAGACCTTCCCCAATATCGAGTACATTGACCTGCCCTCGACGCGCGTCAAGGGCTTTGAGGCCGTGTGGCACACCTTCCTGAGTGTATTGCACATCATGATGCACCGCCCCGACGTGGTGCACATCCACAACATCGGGCCAGGCATGTTTGCACCGCTACTGCGCCTGGCAGGACTGCCGGTTGTGCTCACCTACCACAGTCCCAACTACGAGCACGCCAAGTGGAGCACCCCAGCACGATGGTTGTTGCGACAGTGCGAGCGGCTGTCGCTACGCTACAGCAACCGCGTCATCTTTGTCAACAAGTACCAAATGGAGAAGTGCGGCGCCCTCTACAAGAGTGTCTTTATCCCCAATGGCATCGATCCCGTGACCCGCAGCGAGTCTACCACGTTTCTTGACAAGCACGGTGTCAACCAGGGCCAGTATCTGCTCGCCGTGGGCCGTCTCACTCCCGAGAAGGGCCTGGAATATCTCGTCGAGGCCGCCAATCGCCTGCCGCAGGTGAAGCAGGTCGTCATCGCCGGTGCCAGCGACCACGACAGTGCCTATCGCGAACAATTGGAGCAACTTGATACAGGCCGGAAAGTGGTTTTCACGGGATTTACCAGCGGCGAGGACCTGCGACAGCTCTATAGCCATGCCCGATGCTTCGTCCTGCCGTCGGTCAACGAGGGCTTCCCGATGGTGCTGCTCGAGGCGATGGCCTACGGGCTGCCCATCGTGTGCAGCGACATTCCTGGCACACGCCAGGTCGATCTACCCGAAGACGATTACTTCGCCGTACGTGACGTCAATTCGTTGTGTTCGGCCATCACCCGCCAACTCGACTCCCCAGATGAGCCGCAGCACTATACCCTTAAAGAATACGATTGGGATACAATCGCCATGCAAGTCCATCAACAATATGAACTTGCCAACGCCTAACTTCTAGCTACTCACCCTCACTTCCGTCTCCCCATTGTTCAACGAGGAATTGCACCTTTGCGCGTAGCAGAGGCTTGTAGAAATACTCGCTGCGACGTTTCAAGGGCACGTCATTCAGGTATTCCGGCCAACGCACGGCATCAGACGCACCGGCCGCGGATACTTTGTTCACATAGTCATCAATGAACTGTTCAATGGTCTCCAGCTGAGGGTAGAAGCGGAGCCAGTGTTTATGCACACAATCCTGGAAATGGGGATATTTGACGATTTCTTCCAGCCAGTGGGGCTTGAAATTGGGAGCAGTGTTCTCATAAAGGAAGCAGGTTGCCGGATTCTGGGCCCGACCGAATGAGCAACCGAAATCCCACACCGGTCCGAACATCAACTTTGCAGTGTCACCACGATCCTTGTGCAGGAAGAGACTGTTGGCAAAAGACTCAATGTCGTCGGTCACCTCATTGACGATATAGAAACATGCCAGGGTGTCGATGTCGATATATTCTTCCCAATCGGTGCTTGTCTTGTCTGGGTTATAGATGGCATTGTTGACATCCTTGATGTAATGGTATAGATAATCGAACTGCTGCATCGACAGACTGTCGGGGCTATGATATTTAACGGCTAGCCAGTTACCGTTGCCCTCAAATAATCCAAACTGATTCTTGTCAGGATGGTCATCGATTTCCAAAAGCCAGCCGCCAGAGATGTTCACCGCAGCTGTGTCCCCATTCTCCTGTTCCAAAATGTTGACACGGTTCTTGCCGACATTGATTTTCTCAGCCAGGAAATACAAGCCGATGTATTGGCCATTGAGCACCAACTCCACAGGCTCCTGGGCGGGAGTGTAAGCTAAGCCAATGCGTCTGCTTAGCTCAAAGCCCACGGTATTGGTTAGGAAATCGTTCCAGGTAGCATGAGCAAGCAGGCAGAAGTTTCGGTTACTCTTCATGCCCAGCAGTTTCTGCTTAGTGTCGAGTTTGATGCGGAAAGGTTTCTTGTCCAGGGTCCATGTGTAGTTGCCGCGGCCTTTGATTTGCATGCCAAGGGGTTTCTGAGGTGAACCAATGGACTCATAACCCTCAATGCCCATGGCGTCCAGCCACCATTGTGCACTCAGGTAATCATCCTTGCCCACGATGTCGCGGTGCCCCTCGGTGTTGATGTAGAGCACGGGCAGCGTGCCCGAATAGGATGGCATGGGCGGCAACTGCTTGCCGAAGATGGCCTCGATGACCATATTGACATCGGCAATGTTGATTTCCTTGTCACCATTGATGTCGTGTGCGTAGGTATAAAACGAGTGATAGGCTGTTCCATCTTGGATGGCATCAACCATGGCGTTCACGTCGGCGATGTTTACTTCCCAGTCGCAGTTTACATCACCACGTGGACGCAAGTCGCCTTGGGCATTCATGGTCATGACCGATAGCGAGCATGCAAGTGTTAATAGAGCATGTCGTGAGTTATTTATCATATTATTCGATTTGTGCGATATTACTTTCCATGTGGCATGATTAGATGTGTGTCAACGGGTAAAGCGGTTGGAATTGACTTTACGCTTTTTCACGTTGGTGATGTGTCGCAGCAACTCTGATTCGCTTTTCACACCCTTGAAAACATTCCCTTTGAGTTCTAGTTTGTCAAAACGCATCGAGTTGGTGCTGTTTTTGCGCCAGTGGGTCATAAACTGCCCATTGCCATCGGCCACAGTCACGTCGTTATAGTTGAACACGACAGAGCCTCGGGACGCAAACTCCACGAGGAAAAAGTTCATGTTGTCGCTCTTGAAGGTGTTATGGGTGAAGTTGAGGTTCAATTCCTGTATATTGTGGCAGTAAACGCGTGTGTCACCAGCAAAATAGTTGTTGCTGGCGTTGAGGTTGAACAACTTGGTGCCATCTCCAGCACCGACATAAGCCACGCACTTGATGCCCTTGCAGACATTGTCACTCATTGTGACTGTGCCACCTTCGGCGCCACACCACACGACCTGAACACCGGTTGCCTTGCCGTTCGCGGGATTGACAGTGGCCACGTTAGTAATGCGGTTGGCGTGCATGTCCACGTTGCCGCCCTGCATGAGCAGGAAACAGTAGCCCTCGGTGTCATACTGGTTCATAACCAGGTTTTTGTTGTTAACCACGTTGCCGATGATGTGTATGGTATCACCGCAGTTGCTCAAGTCATTGACCTCGATGTCCTGGCGATAGTATTCCTCTTTACTCTTGATGTCACTATTGAAGATCTGGTTATTTTCAATATAGATGTCCTCATGAGTGTCGGCAGGGTCAAAGCTCACATAAATGCACCGTGTGTTAAAATCATTGATGAAGAACTTGTTGTTCGACAAATGATAATTGCGGGTTGTGCACCTGTCAGCCGACTTCCTATGGTCGGTGAACAGTGACACAATCATGCGATTAATCGCCGTCTCGTCTTTGTATTTGCCAGGGTAGTCGCCGTAATGGAATTCATTGTCCTGAATGAAGATATCCGTGCGGTTGGCTACGCCGCGTGTATATGAGCCCGTGTGATCCACAAGACGATCAAACACCGCAAGCGCCTCGTCTTTGCCATACTTGTAGAACTTGTTATCCTTGACAAGGATATTATGCATCTCTCCACGCAGCCACAGGTTGCCGCCTGTGTCACTATTATTGTAGTTAGACAGGGTGCAACCTGTGACCATAACGTTAGAACAAACCTGCAGGTCAAAATTGGTGATTTTGGCATCGCTCATGTAGCTATCGACATCACGGATGACAACAGGATCGGCATGGTGGACCTTGACGGCATAGCACTCAACGCCCTTACCGTCCCACCAAATGCCCTTGTGGTTCTTAAGGCGGAAGGTGATATCGCTGATGTTGACTGAAATGATATCCTTTTTGGTGCCATATACCTTGAAGAAGGCGTCATCGGTAAAGGCCTTAAAACCAGCTCTGTCCGAACCCTTGTCGAGGATAATGGTGGACCTATTGCGTCCTGCCCCCTTGATGATGAGGTGGCTCTTGACTGAAACAGTACCATTGATAGTGAATTCGCCCTTGTCGAAGTTGATGACCACCGTGTCGCTGTAGGTGGCCCGAGCGCAGGCTTCACGCAACTGCATGGTGAGGTTCCCGCGATAGCTGCTGGCGTTGATGTTGATGGTTCGGGCCTGCGAGGCCAGTGCTGTCAGTGCAAGAACGATCAGTCCGGTAAATTTTGCTATTTGTTTCATGACTTATATTCTTTGATTTTTGGGGGTTAGACTTGAATATGGTGGATATGTTTAATGAAAACTGGCAAGGATGTTGTCAAGGGCATCGCGCAAGGCACCTGGGGAGTAAAGCCGTTGATACAGGTCGCGGGTTGTGGCCGGCGTGCCTGTCGAGCGGATAATCGCCTGGGCCAGGGCGTTGGCGTCACCATGGGTAAAAAACTCCACTCCTGGCTCTCTATCGGGGCAGGTCTCCTTGAAAAACGGCAGGTCGCTGAGCACCATCGGCTTGCCAAAGTAGCTGGCGATGCTGGTGACGCCGCTCTGTGTCGCCGAAGTATAAGGATAAACGACGACCGATGCACGGCCGAACAGGTCCCCAAGCTCGCTGTCGTCAACAAAGCGGTTGATTATGGTCACATTGCCCTCGTTGGCGCGACGGGCGAAATAGAGGCTCCCGGTGCCGGCAATGACCAGCCCGCGGTTTTGCAGTTCGGGGTGGTCATGGTAGGCGTCATAGAGCAGATGCACGCCCTTGTAGAGATGCAAGGTGCCAAAAAACAGGATATAACCGTCGTCCACGCCACGCAGCTCATCGACCGTCTTGCGGCCATTGATGATATCGTCGTTGACGAGCGAGGGAAACGGGAAATAATGAACTTTATGGTAGGGAAAGCGTTCCTTGATCAGGTTGATCTGTTGGTGGCTGTTGGTGACCTGAGTGAGGGTGCGCTCGAGCATGAGACGCTGGGGGCGAGCGATGATCAAGCGATTCTTGAGCCACCTGATGGGTGAACGGCTCTTGTAGTCATGAAAAGTGGCGTCATGGACGGTATAGAGCACCTGGACGCGCTGTTGCAGCAGGTTGATGTGCCGCGACAGGATGAGCTCTTCGGTGAGCGAGAAGATAAGACTGATGCTGTGAGTCTCAATAATCTCGTCAATGGCTTTTAACACCCGTTTGGGATAGAAACGGAAGATCGCTTTGCCAGTCAGCGAGGTGGGGTAGTCAATCCAGGTGATGCCATCGGCTGGAATATCGGGAAAGAAGTGCTCGTCGGATCCATAACGGCTCACAATCAGCACTTTGTCGCCCGATTGCCACAGGGCATTGATGATTTGCCTGGCATAGGGGCGCATCCCTGGTGCGTCAAACTCGGTGGCAACGAACAATATGTGCTGCGAGGGGTCTCTCATGCGGGTAAGGGTTGGATGGGCTGATTTTCTTCCTCAACATCCGGTTCATGGCCTAGGCGCAACCGCCGCTTGGATTCCTCAACCGTTTCAAAGTCTGGATGCTCCTCCTTGGCAAACCGGTAGTAGAGGGAAAGGGCGACAAACATGAGCGACAGGTTGAGGACCTGTGGCGTGAGTGGTGCCCAGTCACTGTTTCCCTGGACGAGCCAGCAGCAGACCACTCCCAGTCCCGATATGTTGATGATATTATAATACCGGTTGCGCGAGAGCCTTGTCCGTCGTTTAAACGTGGCTATATACCAGATGATGAAACCCAAGATGGGCAAAAAGCCGATAAGCCCCAGCTCATCGATAAGGATGATCCAGATGTTGTGAATTGGGTTGGAGAACATGAACTCCTCGGGCTGGTAGATGTCGGTCATGTCAAAGAACTGCTCAAACATCATCGCCGAACCGTTCTCGGCCAGATAATTCAGATGGGCGTTCAGTCCAACTCCTATCAACGGATGATCGTCAAATATCTCATAGCCGCAGTAGTAATGCATCAGTCGCGACGTCGTCATCTCGTCTAGGTCCTCCACATCGCTGAACAGGAAGCTCAATGGCCCCGTGAGCAGCAACGCAATGAGGATGCCCAGCGGAATGATGCCTTTGAGAATGCTCTGGAAGCTGATGAGGCGATAACGACGAAACACATAGAAGACCACAATGGCTAGCAATGCGGCAATAGCAGACATCAGGGCGCTGCGGCTCGCTGTCATAACGATGACAAGAAATGACAGTCCCGTGAAGATAAGGCTCTTCTGGCGTTTGTAGGCTGTGATGAAGCAACCGACAAAGAAAGTAAAATAATAGGAAGCATAGGTGCCAAGCACATTGGGGTGACCCATAGTGGCTACAGCTCCCACACGCTCGTCGCTGCGTGTCGCTGCCTCGCTGTCATAGACCTTGATCATCCCCTCCATGTTGAGCACTGGATAGCAGATGGCCAGCATGAAATTGAGGATAACGGTGACCGCCAGACCCATGTAGATGCCCCGAACAATGCTGTTGATGGAGAAGCTATTGGAAAACAGGTACATGAACACGGCAAACGACAGGATATAGAAGACCTCGATGATTGTGTACATGCGGTAGGCGTTGAAGGGATTGACCAACGTGTAACCAGCATAGGCAAGCAGGATGAGCAATACCCAGAGGTTGGGCCTCTTGATGCGCCACTGCTTGTCGCGAGCCACAATCCATATCAGCAAGAGCGATAATGCGTAGAACGGCCAGATAGCTAAACTGGGGCCAAAGGAGCCGCCAGATTCCTCACCGAGGTTGAACAACGGCAGGAACAGGCGTGAGAAGCAGCACGAGAAGGTGTAGATGGCGATGATGATCTCATACATGCGCTCCCGGGTCAGGCGGGTGCCATTGCGTGCGATGAAGAACAACAGCACGAGGGCTACGGTCACTAATATGAGCGCTCTGTCCATCCCTGCAGGAGATCAGTGTTGATTAATCCTCGTCCTTGGTCTTGCCGTAACCATAACCATAGGTGTTGTCGCCCGACGGCTTGGTGTCGTTAAGCACAACACACATGTTCTTCAACTGCTTGTTGGCAGCGATGCGGTTCATGAACTTGATGTGGTTGCGGCGGGTATAGTTGGCGCGTGTCACATAGACTGTGGCATTGCTGTACTTGTCCAGGGCAAAGCTGTCGCTCACCATGGCCACGGGAGCCGAGTCGACGATAATGACGTCATACTGCTCGCGCAGGTCCCTGAACAGGTCCTTCACGCGGTCACCCAGCAACAGCTCGGACGGGTTGGGGGGGATAGCGCCGCCGACGAACACATCCATGCCGTTTACCTCCTTGCACTGTTGTGCAATCTGCTCAAGGGTGACATCGCTGCGCGACAGATAGGAGGTCACGCCCGGCACCTCGTTGAGGTCGAGCATCTGTGCCAGCTTGGGCGAGCGGATGTCCATGCCCACCAGTGCCACGCGCTTGCCCAGCAGGGCGAACGACGATGCTATGTTGGTGCTGATGAACGACTTGCCCTCGCCGCTGACGCTGCTGGTGACCAGGATGACCTTGTCATCGTCCTTATTGAGGATGAACTGCAGGTTGTTGCGCACATAGCGGAACAACTCGACAATCGATGACGTCTTGCCGTCCTTGACCACAAGCTGGGTGTTGTGGCGATTGTGGTGGATATGGCCGATGAAGGGCACTTGAGAGATCTCCTCGAGTTCATCCTGGTTGGCGAATTTGGTGGTGAACATATCCTTCAGGTAGAGCAGGAAGAGTGGCAGGAAGATACTTGTCAGCAATGCCAAGGCCAGAACGACCATCTTGTTGGGGCTGATGGGAGTGATCTCGGCATAGGCGTGGTCAACAATCTTGCCCTTGGGGGTGGTTGCCGCCAGCACGAGCGCATTTTCCTCGCGTTTCTCGAGCAGGAAGGTGTAAAGGGCATTCTGGATGCCCTGCTGGCGCAACAACTCGCGGGCTTCACGCTCCTGAGTGGGCACCTGGCCCAGGTCGCCAGCCGTGGCGTTGGCCTGGCTGCGCGCTTTGTTGAGCTGCACGTCCAAGCCCTTGATGGAGCTGTTGATACCTTTCAGCACGTTGGCGTGCATGGTCTCGATCTGTTCCTCGATCTGCTTGAGGGCAATGTTGTCGCCCTTGGCCGACTGTTGCAGCTCCTGGCGCTTGGCCAGCAGGTTGTTATAGGCCCTAATGGAGCCCGATGCAGCGCTGGAATCCACCTCAAAGGGGATGTAGCTGTGCTTGTTGGCAGGATTGCTCACAAAGTCCTTGACCATGCCCAGCAGTTGCTTGTTGGTCTCGAGCTTGACGATGGCACGCTCTGATATTTCCTGCTTGGCGACAGCCGACTTGACTTGCAGCTCGGGGTCAACAATCTTGTTGGCGCGCTTGTAGGACTCGATATCGGCCTCGCTGCTGGTCAGTCCCTTGTAGATGAGCGCCAGGCGCTCATCGATGAACTTGGCGGTGTTGATGGCCTGCTCGTCTTTCTCGTGCTGTCCACGCTCGTTGTAGAGTTGCATGAGCTTGTTGAGGATGTCCTTGCCACGGGTCTTGCTGTTCTCGGCAATCGAGAGGTTGATACCATTAGACTTCTTGGTAGCCAGTTTGACCTTGATGCGTTTGTTCAGGCGCTCTCCCAGCAACTGGTTGCCCATGAGCCGTGCCGTGATGTGGCAGGGCTTACCCTTTTTATACTCGTCGGTCGTCTTGATGGCAAACGTGCCGTAGGTCGTCTTCAGCGTGGTGGGCAGTGTGACCCCCTTGACGTTAGCAAGTTTATCGTTGCCGCTGGTCGCCTTGATGTTGGCACGGCCCGTTTTATCCAGATCAATCTTGAACTTGATGGTTGACAATGTGTCAAACATCTCCTCGGGGGCGATGACCTCGATGGGGGTGCTGTTGTAGTGGTCTTTCTCAGGCTTGAACCATCCTCGGTCCTCGATATAGCTGCGGTTCAGGCCCAAGTCCTTGGCCACCTGGGTGCACAACTCGTGAGAGGAGAACACGATCATCTCGTCATCGACCTTGCTGCCTTGACCCATGAGTTTCATGCTCTTGAGCAGGCTGGCACCCGCTCCGGCTCCATTGTCGTCCTGAGCCACCAGCACGACCGACTTGACTTGATAGACCCTCTTGGCCAGTTTCAGGTAGGCAAACGCCAGCGCGAAGCAAGCGATGAGTGACAACAGGAAAAGCCACCAGTAACGTTTATACTTGCGTACAAAAGCACTGAAATCGATAATCTGCTCCTCTTGTTGGGCTGTGGGAGGTGTATTTAATTTTGCCATATTGGTGATTTGTCTAGAATGTTAACGGGTGAGTGCGATGATGAGCGATGCGATAACCGACACTCCGCTCACGATGGTGGAAACAACCGATAGTTTAAAGGCGTTGTTCTGGTTGTACTTGGAATTATCGATGCGTATCTCGTTGGGCTCAACATAGATAACGTCGTTCTGCTTCAGGTAGAAGTAAGGTGAGTTAAACACATCACTGCTGGTGAGGTCCAGGCGATGATAGGCCCGCTGGTTGTTCTCGGTGCGGATGACATAAACGCGATCGCGCTTACCAAACTCGGTGAGGTCTCCACACTGCACGAGAGCATCGAGCACGGTAAAGTGCTGATGACCGGAATAGACGCGCTGGGGCGCCTTGACCTCGCCCATCACGTCGACCGAGAAGTTCACGATATCTACCCGGACGTGTGGATCCTTGACATTCTGGGACACCATTGCCAGAATCTCGTTGGAAATCTCGGCAGTGGTCTTGCCGTTGACCAGGACACGGCCCAATACTGGCATCATGATGTAGCCTGCATCATCGACCACATAGGTCTGGGTGCGGGGCTGCGTCGCTTGTCGCAAGTTGCCGCGGATGGCGGGATTGTCCATGGGCAGATTATAGGCAGCCGTGGCTTCGGGCACCGATGAGGTAATGGTAATCACCAACTCGTCATCGGGCTGGATGCGGATGGGGTAATTGCCCTGAGGGTTAGGTAGGTTCCCGTTAGTATTGAGCTCCAGATCCTTGAAGTAGGCAAGGGTGTTATCCTTGTGCGATGTGCATGACAGCAGCGATGCGGCTGCAATCATCATTATCAGTAGTCTTGATTTCATTTGGTTGTGATGTTAATTATATTCATTTTTATATTAACGTGGATCACGGGTAATTATTTTGCCGGTTCATGTTTTTAGCCTTCTCATCAACTTGGAGAGAATCTCCTCGCGATATGGCCATGCCATGCATGCGATGGCGGCGGCCATGCATGCGATGTCGATTGCAATCGAGCGGTTATAGTAGAACGGGATGGCACAAATCACCATCAAGGCGATAGGCACCAGGGTGCGTAACTCAAACTTGAGCACGAAGTAGCGACGCATGTCAAACCATCGGTAGGTAACCAGCACCAGATAGGTAATCAATTGGGTAGAGATGACGCCATAAACACCTAGTGGCTTGATGAGCAGGAAATTGAATGTCAAGTTGACAATCGCCGCGAGCACGATGGCCGGTAAGGTGCGCTTGGTGTCCTTGGCACACTGGTAACCCATGTCAAAGAAAGCCGCGATTGCAAAAACGACCGCCGACAGCCCCAATGGATAGATATAATTGAGACTTTGCTGATACTCGAGAGCGACAAGCCAGCCGTAGTTGACCTTGAGAAGGAACGCATACGCAACAAGGATGAATCCTAGCACCAAAATGTAGCTATTGAACATTCTCGAGAAAAAGCGGTTGCGATCGGGACTATTGTATTGCAGGATGGCCGTCTCTTGCCAGGCTTGATAGAAAATGATGGCCAGCGTGTAGATAATGCCCGTGAAGCGTGTCGCCACAGCGTACACACCATTGACGTCCAGCCCCAGGAAATGGGAGATGAATAGGCGATCGCTGCTTCCCGTGAGCCACCAGCACAATGAACCCGGCAACAGGGGCAACGTGTAACGCAGGATATCGCGTGCCACTTCCCGCGAACTGATGCTCCAGCTGGTGTTGCGGGTAATCAGTTTCACACGGGCCTCGACAAGCATCAACGCCAGCACGCGTGCCAGGATGTTGGCCAAGAAAATGCCCTTGATGCCCCAGCCCAATCCCACGACAAAGAAGATGCTGAACAGGCCGATGCCGAGTGCCGACAGGATGCCCACCGTGACGAACGCGCGGTTATTGCCCAATCCCCTGAAGACCTGGGAATAGACCTCCTGGAATGACATGGCCAGCAACATGCTCAAGGCATAGCCCAAATATTGGATATCGGTGAACATGGCCAGTGCAACCGTGATAATGCATGAGAGGACACTTGTCGAGATCATGGTGCGTGACACAAAGGTGACGATGCGTTGTCGCCGAGTGTCGTTATCGCAGTCGAGCAGGAACCTAAAGGCACCATCGCGCAGCTGCAGGGTCACAAAGGGCATGAGCAGTAGGCACCAGGTGAAGCACAAGTCGTAATAACCAAAATCTGACTTTTCGACATAATGAGTATACATCGGCACCATCATGAAAGTGATGATTTTGGAGCCGATGTTGCCAATGGCGTAAATGCCGATGTCCTTGATGAATTTTGAGACTCGGCTGCCCACTGTATTATTAATGTCACTCAAAGCGGCTGCAAAAGTACAAAAAAAACACATATTTTTTATGCCTCATTGATAAAAAAGTAGTCTCTGGCTAGGCTTTCTTTCGTCAAATGTTTGTAATTTCGCAGTTTATAAGGCAATGGAGGCCCTGTAAGCGGGCGTTGAAATGAAGATTAAAACAATCAATGCATGGCGTGGACTCATGGCTGTTGTGGTGGTGACATTTCACAGCGGCGTGAGTTGTTTGTGGAACTTGACCTACTCGGGTGTGGAGTTCTTCTTCATGTCGAGTGCTTTCCTGCTGGCGATGCGGCATCCGTTTGCCCGTTTCACGGCGAGCGAATACAAGGATTTTGTCGTGAGCCATGCCCTGCGACTGTATCCTCTTAACTGGCTGGCTCTGGCCTTGTTGCTGTGCTTGGCCCTGTCGCTTCACACAGCGGTGGTTGACTGGACTAACGTGTCGCTCACCGCATTGCTCTTGCAGTCGTGGTCTCCTGTTCATGACATGCACTATGGTATCAATCCCGTGGCGTGGTTCATGAGCGTGTTGCTGTTCTGTTACCTGGTGTTCCCGTTATTGTGCTCATGGATAGGTCGCTGGCGCTTGCGGCACAAGGCGTTGCTCTCGATTGCCTTGATGGTAGCCCTGGCTGTGATTCTGGTGCCGTTGAGCCCCGAGGGGCGTGAGGCCGTGTTTGTCAATCCGGCGGCCCACATCGTGGATTTTGTGCTGGGAATAACACTACTGCACCTCTATCAAGTGTTGAGAGGCCGTTGGCCACGAGTGGGATTTGCCACCGCGACGCTAGTCGAGGCCTCCATGGTCGTGTCGCTCGCCGCTGCTGTCGCCGCCAGTGTGTTGACAACATGGTTCAAGCCCTGGGAGGACGTGTTGCTGTGGTTGCTGCCTCAGGGCGGCATCCTGCTGGCAATGGCATGGCTCGACGGCCAGGAGGGGTTGCTGGGACGGTTGTTGCTATGGCGACCGCTGCAGTGGCTGGGTGACATCAGCTTTGAGGTGTTCATGCTGCAGTTTGTGGCATTCCTGGTGTTTAATTATCTGATTTCGCCTGTCGCAGGCCACTTCGGATGGCTCATCTATGACCATAAGAACTGGTGTGTATGGCTTGTATTGCTGCCCCTGGCATGGCTGGTGAATCGCTTTTTTACCCGTCCGATCGCGGCTCAAATCAATCAAATAAAAAAATGAAGAATCCCCCAATGATAAAGACGATGAATGGATGGCGCGGAATTTTTGCGCTGGTAATAGTGCTTTTCCATGTTGGATTGTCGGGCTTGGAAGAGATGACCTGGGCCGGAGTGACGTTTTTCCTCATGGCTAGCGGTTTCCTGCTCAGACTCAAGTATCCCTTTAACGACCTCGATAGCAAGCTTTACGGCCGGTTTGTGTGGCGCCATGCCCTCAAGCTGTACCCGTTGCACTGGCTTGCATTGGCCCTGTTGCTGCTGGCTATGGCTCTGGTGGGGACTCTGGTCATCAATCCGGGTGTGCTGGCGCTTGACGTGGCGTTGCTGCAGAGTTGGTCGATGCACTTGAAGGTTTATTTCTCTTATAACTCTTTTGCATGGTTCCTGAGCACATTGATGTTCTGCTACCTGTGTTATCCATTGCTGGCCAGGTGGTTCTCGCCTATGGGCCTGCGTTTCAAGGGTGTCGTTTTGGCCATCGTGATCATAATCGACATGGTGGCTCTGGCGCTGACCGACGATTATGGCAAGACGGCGCTGTATGTCTTTCCGTTAGTGCGCCTCATTGACTTCATGATAGGCATGACGCTTGCCGACTCCCTGGAGTGCATCAAGGCGTTGCCGGTGCTCGGCAAGAGCAAGAATGGCACCGACCTGGAGCTGATTGCCATTGCCTTGCTATCGGTTACGGTAATGACCTATCGCACCTATCCCATTATCGCCCCGTGGAGCGATGCCATCATCTGGTGGTTGCCCGTGATAACGATCCTGCTCACGTGCTGTTTGTATGACCGGCGTGAGGGGTTTATTGGTAAGATATTGAGTTCCAGACCGCTGCAGTGGCTGGGGAGTATCAGTTTTGAGCTATTTATCCTGCAAGCCATTGGGCCAATCATTTATAACTACCTTGTGGAGCCGGTATTGTGGCATTTTGGCATTATCGAGTTGGCCAACATGGTGAGCAATGACCTGTGTGGCCATGACATTTATCTATTATATGTGTTCATCTTGCCCATCGACCTTGTGCTGGCTTGGACGGTCAACCGCCTGTTCTCCCGCCCCCTGAGGCGACTATTGGCCAGTTGAGTCAACACCTGGTGTGGGAGCAATAATGAGGCTGTGTTATATTTGTTTCGATAGGAAATGGATCGCCTTGACGGATGGAATGTTAAGCAATATTAGAATAAGAAATATTCAGTAATACAGCAGCCATTCATTTTGACAATGTGCCATCTGTCATGAAGCGTCTAATCGGGCGATGTGAGGCGACTTTTTTGCACTTTGAGCAATAATGGGGATGATATTGCGTTATTAAGGTTAAATGGACCTGACTAAGCTGCGACATATAGCGTTGATAGTGCTGACGGTGATGGCGTGCGCCATTGGTGCGTATGCCCAGGATAATGACATGATTCTGAATCGCCCCTATGCCGATAGCAAGCCCTTGCATTTCGGCTTCTCGGTGGGCATGAATTTTCAGAATCTGGCCATTACTAACAACGGCTTTGTCACCGAGGATGGCGAGGAGTGGTATGCCGACGTAAACGCCCATTCGCCCGGCTTCAGTGTGAATGTGCTGGCCGATTACCGCATCGCCGAGCACTTCAACCTCAGGTTGTCTCCGGGACTTTATTTCGGCAACAAGGTGGTGCGTTTTCTGAATCACCGTGGCGACCCCGAGATGCCCGACCAGACCCACTACAAGCAGAGCCAGAACATCAAGTCGACCTATATTGTCGTTCCTGTTGACTTGAAAATGAGCGCCAAGCGTTATCACAACATGCGCCCCTATTTTACAGTTGGTGCCATGTATACAGGTGACCTTGCTAAGGACCGTAGCGAGCACCTCCAGCTCAAGAATAGCGACGTGATGATGACTGTGGGCATGGGTTGCGACTTTTATATGTCCTTCTTTAAGTTGTGTCCCGAAATCAAGTTCTGCTTTGGACTGAAAAATCTGTTGGAGCGTAATCGTCCCGACCTGGAGAATAATCCCGAGATGATGCGTTTTACCCAGGGCGTGAACAAGATCAAGAGCAATATGGTTGTGGTAACGTTCTACTTTGAATAGACATTAAATGAGAATTAAACCGCATGACATAAAGCGCCTGTTGACCACGATGACGATGAGTGCCATCGTGGCAATTGCCGCTATGGCCCAGGCTGATGCCGCGTTGTCGCACTTCTGGCTCAGCCCGTCTTACTATAATCCTGCTGCTGCCGGCAATCTCAATGCCATCCACCTGAATCTGGGCAGCCGCATGCAGTGGGTGGATTTCAAGAACGCGCCAATGACGTTCTATCTCACAGCCGATATGCCCTACAAGTTGCTTGAACAGCGCATTGGACTGGGCGTGAAGGCAGAGTATGAGCGCATGGGCCTATTCACTGGCACACGCATTGGAGTGCAGTTGGCCTACAAGCGCAAGATAGGAAAGAGTACCTTGAGCATTGGAGTCCAGCCGGGAGTGTTCTCCGAGACATTCCGTGCCAAAGAGGCGAACACGCCCACTAAAGAACCCGACGATGCCATTCCCGAACAGGACGTGTCGGGAACGACGTTTGACGCCAATGTGGGTGTCTTTTTCTCTCATCCCAAGTTCTGGGCCGGCTTTGCCGTGACACATGTCAGTGCGCCCTCCTTTGAACTGAAAATTTCACGCGAGTCGGAAGGGAAAGTCTGGGAGTATCAAGTGAGCCGCGGCTATTATTTCGCGGGTGGCGGCAATATTCCGATTAATAATACGTTATTTGAAATACAACCTTCGGTGATGCTTGCGGCCTATAAAAAGGCTTGGACCGCCCAGGTGGCGACCATGTTGCGTTATAACCGCATGCTCAACGTGGGTGTGGGCTACCGCTGGAAAGATGCCGTGACTGCCTACATCGGGGTAAACCTCAAGGATGCCTACATCGGCTATGCCTATGACTACCCCGTGTCGGCCATCAGCAAGGTGACCATGGGTAGCCATGAGGTGTTTGTGACCTATAACGTGAAACTGAATAATCGCGAGAAGAACAAGAACAAACAAAAAAGCGTACGCTTAATGTAGAAATATGAAGAAACTATTTTTGATACTGTTGGTCGCTGTGGCGACCGTGTCGTGCGGCTCGATGCGCAAGGGCGGAACCTCGGGAGGGGAAGTGACCGGCGTGGGCGCTACCGTGTTTAACGAGACCACCCCCTATGGCATGGTGCTGGTTGACGTGGGCTCGATGCGTGAGGGCCCCAGTGAGCGCGATTCGGTGTGGGGTATTGACTCGACAGCCCACGGCATCTCGGTTGACGCCTTCTGGATGGATGAGATGGAGGTGAGCAACTCCAAGTACAAGCAGTTTGTGTATTGGGTGCGTGACTCCATCATCCGCGAGCGCCTTGCCGATCCCGCCTATGGCGGCAATGAGGAGTTCAAGATCGAGGAGGACAAGGAGGGTAACCCCGTGACACCGCATCTCGACTGGAGCAAGCCCATCCCCTGGAAGAACCCGAGCGAGGATGAGGAGAATGCCATCAACTATGTGTATCGCATCAATCCCATCACTGGCGTGAAGGAACTCGATGCCTCCAAGATGAACTACCGTTACGAGGTCTATAACCTCACCGAGGCCGCCAAGCGCCGTCACCGCTTTGACGCGACGCGCCGTGACTACAATACCGACCACGAGGTGGATTACACCGCGCCCACCATCAGCAAGGACACCGCCTTTATCGACGACGATGGCCGCATCGTGCGCCAGACCATTACCCGCGCCCTGCAGAGCGACTATGACTTTGTGAACACCTACATTGTTAATATATACCCCGACACGACGTGCTGGGTAAACGACTTTGAGAACGCCTACCAGGAGCCCTATGTGCGCATGTACTTTGCCAACGGCAATTACAACAACTACCCCGTGGTGGGTGTGAGCTGGGAGCAGGCTAACGCCTTCTGCCACTGGCGCACCGACTTCTTGAAGAAGTCGATGGGCGACCAAGCGATATATGTAGAGCCCTTCCGTCTGCCCACCGAGGCCGAATGGGAGTTTGCTGCCCGTGCCGGCAAGAACAAAAACAAGTATCCGTGGGACGGCGACCTTCCCCTGACTGTTGAGGAGGGCTGTTTCTATGCCAACTTCAAGCCCGATGAGGGCAACTACGTCAAGGATGGTTATATCATCTCGGCGCCGGTCGGCACCTATGAGCCCAACGACTATGGCCTGTATGACATGGCCGGTAACGTGAGCGAGTGGACCTCGACGGCCTATACCGAGAGTATTGACCGCATGACCGATGACATCAACCCCGAGTATCGCTACTATGTGGCTCAGGAGGATCCCTACAAGATGTCTCGCAAGATCGTGCGCGGCGGCTCGTGGAAAGACGTGGTGCACAACATCCGCGCCGACCTGCGCATGTGGGAGTACCAGAACGAGCAGAGGAGTTACATCGGTTTCCGCTGCGTCCGTTCCAAGGTGGGACTCGTCAAGGGCCGTCGCAAGAATTGTTGCAAGGACTAATCCTCACATTATTAATATAAATAACAGAAGTAGAAACCTAATTGTCACACTCAATCTTTCATAGTTCAAGCAAAAATGGGTAAAATCAAGAGATATAAGAATAAAGCCGGCCGATTCCTCAAGAGTGACAGCGGCCAGCGGTTTTTCAACTTTGCCTACAGTATCGGTGCCGCTATCGTTATCTTGGGTGCCTTGTTCAAAATTTTGCACATGCCCCTGGGTAACCTGCTGCTGAGTGTCGGCATGGGCACCGAGGTGTTGATGTTTGTGCTCACAGCCTTTGACAAGCCCGAGAAGGAGTACCACTGGGAAGAGGTGTTCCCAGTCCTGGCCAGCAATGACCCCGAAGACCGTCCCGACTTCAACGGTGGCGGTGGCATTATCATCGGCGGTGCCGGTGGCAGTGGCGAGGGAGGCTATGACGGTGATATCAATGTGAACGTGAGCGAGGCCAAGAATGCCGTGGGACTGCCCCAGGGTGTGAACCTGAGCGAGGAGGATACCCTGTCGCTGAGCGAGAGCATCGCCAAGATGGCCGCTGCCAGCGACCAGCTCTCGCGCATGGCCGAGTTGACTGATGCCACGCAGCAGTACCTGAGCCAGATGGCAGGCATCAGTGAGCAGATGCAGAAGCTGCAAGCCACCACTACCGCGTTAAACGAGGTAAGCGAGACGTTGCTGGGAAGCTATCGCGCCATTACCGACAACAGCCAGAACATCACCGAGAGCTCCACGGGCTATGT
>CAMJJG010000017.1 GCA_946406035.1 uncultured Prevotellaceae bacterium | reverse complement strand
GTCGCTGATTATCAGTCCCCATTTTTTCAAAAATCAAAGACCGCGGAAAACAGGAATCTACATCGGGCGGGCTCATACTTTATGGTAAAAATAAGCATTGAAGAGTCTTTTAGGGCCAGGGCGAAAACAGTTCTTTGGGAAAAATGCTAACTTTGCAATCACGAAGTGGCTTCCCCTGGTCATAGGATTTCTCATGGCGCTGCTCGTGGCTGCGGTCACGGGGTGCGATAACCCACATCGCTATGACGCTCGCTTCATGGCGAGGTGGATAGGCGAGATTGCCAAGTACCCGCACTTCCAGCAACGTGTGAGGCACCACTGGCAACGTTTTGTGCGGGACGTCTATCCCATGATAGATGCCTATATCGATAAGTTTGTCGCTAGGGTGGAGACAGCTGGTAACTATGACCACAAGCGCTGGCCGCAAAATCCCAGCGACAATTTCACGGCCCGCATCAACGGTTTCTATAAACCTTGCCTTGGCAAGAAGGTAGCTTGGCTACAGAGCCAGTGGGGCGAATAACGAGGGCCGTGCCCTGCTTGATGCCATCAGCGCACAGCCACTTTCCATGCCTCGCGGCTGGAGGATGTCGTCAGCAGATAGATGCCGCGGGGCAGTTCGATGATCATGTCGTTGTGCAGGTCGCTGATGTGGCGCACGACCTGGCCGGCCATGTTGTAGATGGTGGCTGAGCCCATGCTCTCGCTGCACTTGATGACGATGGCGCCTTCCATCGTGAGGAGCTGCAACGGCTTGCTGGCCATGATGCCTGTAATGCCGCTGGCATCGATGGTCACGACGTTAGACGGGGCGCTCATGTAGCCCAGGCGGTAGGCTTGCACGCAGTAGGTGTGGGTCTCGCCGGGCAAGCGGTCGTTGAAGGTGTAACTCGTGGTGTTGGCGTTGTCGGTGTCGGTGGTCTCGGTGCGGGTCTCACCGGTTTCGTTGTTATAGATGGTGCGTGTGATGACGTAATAGTCAACATCCTGGTTGCTGGAGCGCCAGTTGGCGGTATAGCTGTTGCCGGTGATGCCCGTTGCGGGCAGGGCCTCGAGCGTTGTGAGCGAGGGAACAGGCAGGCAGCGGGCTCGTAATTCCACTCCCACGCTGCCCACCAGGCCACCGTCCGAGATGAGCAGTCGAGCCGTGTGCTCGCCAGTGGTGGTGGGGGTGTAGGTGATCTTCAGTGGATAGCCCTCGGGGCTATTGGCGATCGTGCGGCTCACCGAGCTGACGGGAATGCTGAACATCTCGTAGTCATAGCGATAGATCTGGACGGACAAGGGGTTGTTCAAGGCGCTCCCCTTGATGTAAAGCGTGTAGTCGAGCGACTTGCCCAGGGCCACCTCGCCGAAGTCGAGTACTGTGTCCTGGATGGGAGCGATGAGCTCGGGATCGCCGCTATAGCTGGTGGTGTCGTTGCTCATGCCGGCCTCGCTCAAGTTGAATACCTGGCCCTGTCGGTCACCCCAGATGTATTCAAACAGCTCGGGGATGTCGATAAAGGGGTTGCGGTTGTTCTGGCACTTCTGCACGGCGTCGTTGCGTGCCACCTCCTTGTCGCTCACGGCGTCGTTGCGCGCCCATCGGCACAGCAGCTCGATAGACCACTCGTTGAGGGTCTTCCAGTTGTTGTTGGTGAGCATGTAGGTGTGGCGCCAGGTGTAGTGCTGGTAGGTGCACGCCATGTAGAAATAGGTGCGGGCAAAGTCGCCCTTGTATCGGTTGTCAGGCTCAAACACCTGGCTGCAGCCGCCTCCCTGGCCGGTCAAGGGTGTGCCCACCTTGGTCACTCCGTTGTTATAGGTTGTCGATGATACCTCGCCCAGGGGCCAGTAGTACTTGGCCGCGTTAGCCTCGGCGTCGGCGGGGTAGAGGTGCATCAGGTCGGTGTAGCTGGGATATAGCGTGGTGTTCTCGTTCTCTCCACTGGGTGCCCACCAGCTCTTGGGCAGGGAGTGCTCCCTGTTCATGCCCCAAGTGTTGCCAAAGTAGTAGTTGTGGTCACTGTACATGTCCCACACCTTGCTCGTGTTGTCGGGATAGCAGTCGGTCTCGGGAAAATAGTTCCACAGGCTGTAGTAGCTCAGCACGGTGTGGCGCAGCGTCAGCTCGTGGACGGCGTTCTTTAATGCCTCGCCGCTCTTGCCGTCGAGAGAACTGTAATAACCAGGGGGTATAGAAGCTCCGGCGACCAGCCATGCGCCCATGGTCACTAGGGCGATGACAAGTCGATATAATCTGTTTGACATCATTGCTTGAAAAAAATATGGATGGTTATTGGTCGGCAAAATTAGTAAAAAGATTTTATTTACCGATTATGGGATTCTGTTTTTTGCCTGTCAATCATGGTTTTCCGGGTCATTGATCCAGTTGATGAGATAAACGCGGTCGCGGGCACGGGTCATCGCGGTATATAGCCAGCGGTAGAAGTCCATCGAGAGCATGGCCTCGGGCATGATGCCTCCCATGTCGATGAACACGTTGCGCCATTGGCCGCCCTGAGCCTTGTGGCATGTCACGGCATAGGCAAACTTGACCTGCAGGGCGTTGAAATAGGGATGCTCTTTCAGTGCCTTATAGCGCTCTCGCTTATCGCCAGTTAGTTCGTTATACACCTCGTTGAACAGGCGCTCGCTGTGCTCGCGGTCGAGCGCAGGGGTGTCGCTCAACAGGCAGTCGATCACAATCTTGCAGTCCATCTCGATGCCGTCGTGGTCGGGAAACTCGACCGTGACGTCGGCAAACCGCAACCCGTACCGGTGCTCGATATCGCCCCACACTCGTTTGACACGGCACACGTCGCCGTTGGCGATGAAATCCAGGTGCTCATAGTCGCGCGCCCAGTAGTAGTTGTTCTTGGCAACCAGCAGCATGTCATCGCCCACGAGCAGGTCCTCGCGATACAGGATGCTATTGCGCACACCCATATTAAATAATGTTGCGCGCTTGTTGCTGCGGGTCACGATGATGGTCTCGGCCATGCCGTCGCGGTCATAACAGTCGCCTATCGTCTCGAGCAGGTACTCGCTCGACACGGCGGCGATATCCTCCATGCCGTCGAGTTCAAATCGGGGTCGACCCAGCACGCCGTTCTCCATGGCCTGTCGCAACAGCGTGGCGTTGTGCAAGATGCCACTCTCCTCGGCCTGGCGTGCGATCTGCCGCAGGAATATGCCATAGGTCGTGAGCCCCAGCGAGCGCAGTATTTCATCGTCAAGAGCGGGGCTGACCAGTTGTCCGACGGGCGGCAGCTGCGCGTTGTCTCCCATGAGCACCAGTTTGCAGCCCAGTCCGTTATAGACATACCCGATGAGGTCCTCGAGCAACCGCCCGCTACCGAACATGGACCCGTCGCTCGCATTGCTGATCATCGAAGCCTCGTCGACAAAAAAGACGGTTCCCGACTGCTTGTTCTCGGCGAGGCCGAAACTATCGATGCCGTAACCCTGCTGGCGGTAGATCCTGCGGTGGATGGTGTAAGCCGGATGGCCGGAGTAATCGGCAAAGATGTGTGCCGCGCGGCCCGTGGGAGCCATCAGTACCGACTTGATCCCCTGCTGGTGCAAAGCCTTGACGATGGCGCCGGTGAGCGACGTCTTGCCCGTGCCCGCATAACCGCCCAAGATGAACACCGACCGCTCAGGCGCATACAACAGGAAATGGGCCAGCGCAACAATGACCATCATCTGGTCTTCGTTCGGGTCATAAGGCAACCATGCCAGTACATCCATGGCCAGTTGCTTCACGCGCGGGTCCTCGCGATGGGTAACGCCAGTGTGGTTGAAATTTTGCAGTCGGTTGTGATCATTCATGGCGACAAAAATATGAAAAAAATAGGGATTTATTGGAAATATCCAGCAAATTGTATTACCTTTGCCCCGCATTTAGCGACAGGAGTGATGCTCGAGTGGCTGAAGAGGCACGCCTGGAAAGCGTGTATACGTCAAAAGCGTATCCCGAGTTCGAATCTCGGTCACTCCGCAACCCCCAAGATGGTGTGTCAAAAAAGAATGACTTTTTGGCGCACCATCTTTTTTAACCCCTGTGGGAGTTTCTTTTTGCCCCAACACGTGATAATTGATACTTTTTATTTACTTTTGCCACGTTGTTTTATGATCATGCCATAGTTAATTATTGCTGAGATGCAAAACAAACATCAATTTGCTGTCAATACAATTGCCACCGCATTGAATCTTGTGATTCAGTTTGGTATTAATTTTTTTCTCACTTCTTATCTTGTCAGGACGGTGGGATCTACTACCTTTGGCTTTTGGGGATTGGCAAACAGCATTGTTAATTACGCTCTGATTATCACAACAGCGCTCAACTCGATGGCTGCCCGGTACATCGGCATTGATTACCATCGGGGTAACATGCGCCAGGCAAGTGGATATTATTCCTCGGTCTTTGTAGCCGACCTGTTATTTGCGCTGATCATCCTGTTGCCCAGTTGCATTGCGATCTTCTATATCGATAGGCTTGTTACGGTTCCGCCCGATATTCTGGCTGAGGTCAAGACGTTGTTCTATATCGTGTTTGCCAACATGTGCTGCAATATCATTTTTGCCGTGTTTGGATGCACGTTCATTATCAAGAACAGGCTGGACATCTCTTCTACCCTGGGGATTATCTCCAGCATCATGAAGGCCGTTCTGCTGGTGATATTGTATTGGAACTTCTCGGCATCAATCGTTTATCTGGGTACGGCCACACTGTGTGCCACGATATTTATCGCTGTCTCTAACGTCTATTTCACCAGGAGAATCACCCCGGAATTAAAGCTGCGCTATGGGTATTCCTCGTTCAAGTCAGTCAAGACCATTGTTTCGTCGGGAATATGGAATTCCCTTAACCAGTTGAGCATCGTTTTGCTGCATGGCTTGGACTTGCTGATTGCCAATCTCTTTGTCAGTGCGGCGGCGATGGGACTGATATCGGTTGCCGGAATTATCCCTGGAGTGATTTCCACCACGATATTTTCTCTGGCCAATGTGTTCACTCCACGCTTCTTGAACTTATACTCCCTCAATCAGTTTGACGCCCTGTTCAGTGACCTCAAGAACAGCATCAAGTTCCTCACTGTCATCACAAGCATTCCCGTGGGATTTTTTATCGCTTTCGGGCTGTCATTCTATCAATTGTGGATACCCACGACCGATGTCAAGTCGGTTTATTACCTCTCCTTGCTTGTGCTCTTGCCACTGGTTTCGGGAGGCACCATCAGTTCAACCAATTATCTGTATACTGTAGCCGACAAGGTTAAATGGCAGGCCCTGGTACTGATTGCCGCCGGACTGTTAAATGTCCTCCTTGTCTTTGTGCTACTCAAGACGACCACCCTAGGCATGTTTGCCATTGTGGGAGTGAGCGCGGTGATGGGCTTGGTGCGCAACATCTTCTTTAACGGCCCCCTGGGTGCAATATGTGCCCGCAAGGGTTACACGGCATTATGGCCCGAGATGTTCAAGTCCTATGGCTGCCTGGCGATGTGTGTGATTATCTGTATGATTGTTAATCAATTGTTTGTCACCGATACCTGGCCGAAACTCATTTTCATTGGCGGCACCACGTCGCTTGCTGCGACCTATCTCATTTCAATGCTATTATTGACCCGATCACAACGCGATAAGTTGTTCTCGGCAGTGAAAAAGCGTTTACATTGACCAGTTGCCGGTAAAAGTGGCCAAAATGATTGAAATTATAAATTATGTGAGCGAGAAGGGGCTGATTAACAAAAAAACGATTAACTTTGCTAGTTAAATCATTTTTATTGAGATATCGATGGAGTTTAGGACGATAGTCAAGACGGGCGAGAATCGCGGTTGGCTGCACCACAGCGACAAGGTGTTGCTGCTGGGGTCGTGCTTCAGCGACAATATAGGCGCCAAGATGAACGGAGCGCTCATTAATGCCACAGTCAACCCCATGGGGACGCTATACAACCCCATGAGCATCGCTCGTGCGGTCAAGCGCCTCATCGACTGCTCTCCCATCGCTGGGCAGGACTTGTTTATGCAAGGAGGCGTGTGGAACAGCTATGAGTTCCATTCCCGCTACTCGATGCCCGATAAACAAGCGGCAATCGACCGCATGAACCAGCGCATTGTCATGGGGCATGAGGCGTTGCAAGGGGCCCAGATGCTCACCATCACGCTGGGAACGGCAATGGTATATCGCTTGAAGGCCACAGGGCAGGTTGTAGCCAATTGCCACAAGGTGCCGCAGCACGAGTTTGAGCGTAAAATGGCCACTGTCCCCGAGATGGTCCAGGAGCTCGATGACATGCTCTCACGATTGCACCAGTTCAATCCCGCAATGCAGATTATCTTCACGGTAAGCCCCATTCGCCACATAGCCGATGGCTTGGGCACCAACTCGTTGAGCAAGGCCGCATTGCGCATTGCCGTTAGTGAGGCAATAGCCGGCCATAGCGATTATTGTGACTATTTCCCGGCGTTTGAGATCATGATGGACGACCTGCGCGACTACCGGTTCTATGCCAGCGACATGGTCCACCCCAGCGATGTGGCGATAGAGTACATCTGGCAGGCCTTCCAGGCTACCTATCTCGATGACCGCAGCGCGCTAGCGGTTGCCCGTTGTGAACGTGTTTACCGGCGCCTGCAGCACCGTCCCATGAGTAGCAACCGCGAGACGGTTGACCGCTTCAATGCCGACACTGCCATTGTAGTGCGCAACCTGATGAAGGAATACCCGTATCTAACACACCATCCCGAACTTCAAAAAGTACTTGGTTGACAATGAATTACTCTATAACAGAAATATGCAATGTGCTGGAAATCACCGGCGGCAGGATTGTCGATGAGGAAGCTATCGTGAGCCAACTGCTCACCGACTCCCGCTCGCTCACCGTGCCCGAGGAGACCATCTTTTTTGCCCTCCGCACCGATGGTGGTGATGGCCACAATTATATTCCCGACCTCTATGACAAGGGTGTGCGCAATTTTGTGGTAGCCAGTGACTATTACCCGTTGCCCGAGTGCTCTGGGGCCAATTATATCGCAGTCGAGTCGCCGCTCGATGCCCTGCAGGCGCTGGCCACGTTCCATCGTCGACGTTTCCGCGAGTTGCCGGTTATCGGTATAACAGGCAGTAGAGGCAAGACCACCGTCAAGGAATGGCTCTACCAGTTGCTCAAGGATGATTATCGCATCGTGCGCTCACCACGCAGCTATAATTCCCAGATAGGTGTACCCCTGTCGTTGTGGGATATTGATAATAACACCGATCTGGCGATTATCGAGGCAGGTATCTCGACCACGGGCGAGATGGACAACCTGCAGGCGATGATTCGCCCCACGATAGGTATCATTACCAATCTGGGTAGCGAGCACAACGACGGTTTCTCGTCAATGGAGCAGAAGGCTCAGGAAAAAGCCAAAATCCTCTTCAACTGTGAGTGCATCGTCTATTGTGCCGACGATCCCCTGGTGACCCACACTATCGCCCCCCTCGTCGAGAGCGATGTGGCGCTGGGCATGTCATGGTCGCGCAACCACTGTGAAGCCCCCTTGCAGGTCGATGGAGCTGACCGCACCGAGAGCGTGACGACCCTGCGTTACACGTTTGATGATATATCGTCAACCATCACGATACCGTTTACTGCCGACCGTGACCTTGACAATGCCATCACCTGCCTGTCCGTGCTGCTGCACCTGGGCGTGGAGCGTGACACGATTGCCCAGCGCATGGCGGCGCTCACCCCTGTGGGAACGCGCCTCAATGTGATAGAGGGTGTGAACGACTGCACGGTCATCGTCGACAGTTACACCAGCGATTACAATTCCCTCACGCCGGCTCTCAACTTCATGACACGCCGAGCCGGCAACCGGCCCTGCACGGTCATCTTGAGCGACCTGGCCACCGAGAGTTACAGTGGTGATGAGCTTTACATCCGCGTCAGCGAGTTGCTCAAGACCAAGCGGGTCGATAGGCTTATCGGCATCGGCAAGGACATGTGCCGTTACCGCCACTACTTTGATGACCTGCCCCATGGGCGGTTCTATGATGACACGCAGGATTTCATCAACGATGTCGCTAAGGGCGACTTTGATGACGAGACGGTGCTCATCAAGGGCGATCCGAGTTTTGGATTCAGCCAAATCATCGATTTGCTCGAGGCCAAACAGCACATTACGGTCATGGAAGTCGACCTCAATGCGCTGGCCCATAACTTCAAGTTCTTCAAGTCGTTGATCAGGCCCGGCACCAAGACCATCGGCATGGTCAAGGCGAGCGGCTATGGCGCCGGCAGCTATGAGATCGCCAAGACCCTGCAGGATTGTGGCTGTGACTACCTTGCAGTGGCGGTGCACGACGAGGGTGTTGACCTGCGCAAGGCAAGCATCACCATGCCCATCATTGTGCTCAACCCCAATGGCGTGAACTACAAGGCGATGTTCCAGTATCGTCTCGAGCCCGAGTTGTATAGCCTGGAAATGGCACATGACCTCATCAAGGAGGGCCGGCGGTATGATGTCAAGGGATTTCCCGTACATGTCAAGATTGACAGCGGCATGCACCGACTGGGATTTACCCGCGAACAATTACCGTCGCTCATTGAATTGTTCAAGGGCCAGGATATCATCAAGCCCGCGTCGGTGTTCACTCATCTGAGTGTTGCCGATGAGCCGGACCAGGACGCTTATACCCAAGCGCAGTTTGATTACTTTGATGCTTGCAGCGAGTTGATGGAGCAATCTTTTGACTATCCCATCATGCGGCATGTGCTCAATACCAGCGGTATCGTGCGTTTCCCCGAGCGGCAGTACGACATGGTGCGCATCGGCATTGGCCTGTATGGTATCCGCACCCTGTTTGATGGCAGTGAAGATGCATTGAAGCCCGTGTCGGCACTGCGTTCAATCATCATCAGTATTAAGGAATGGCCGGCCGGAACAACTATCGGTTACGGCAGGCAGGGCTTGTTGGAGCGCGATAGCCGCATCGCGACGGTAAACATCGGCTATGCCGACGGCTTTGACCGTCACTTTGGCAATGGCCGTGTCAGTCTGTGGGTGAGTGGCAAACTGTGTCCCACCGTTGGCAACGTGTGCATGGATGCCGTGATGATCGATGTCACCGATGTGCCTTGCAAGGTGGGCGACACGGTGGAGATTTTTGGTGAACATGTGCCCGTGGAGCAGTTGAGTGAAGCTCGCGGAACCATCCCCTATGAAATCCTCACTAGCGTGTCACCGCGTGTCAAGCGAGTATATTATCGTGAATAGGATTCAATGAGAAGACCCATTAATCAAATATTGACCCTGGCCGTCATGCTGATCGTTGCCTTGAATGCCCATGCACAGGACATCGAGGCCAATGGCATTTTCTATCACATCATCGGTGACCACCAGGTGGAGGTGTCGTCGGCCTATCGTGACGGAGTGAACCATTACCAGGGGTGCATCATTTTGCCCGAGAGGGTGTACTGCGATGGCGTGAACTATGAGGTCACAGCAATCGCGCCCCGTGCTTTTTGGCGGTCGGCAGTGACCGAGGTGCAGATACCTAACAGCATCACCATGATAGGCGAGGCTGCATTTGCCGACGCCGAGCACTTGACCAGTATTACCTTGCCCTTGGGGCTGACGGCAGTGACCCGATATATGCTTGCCGGCACCGCTGTCACTAGCGTGGTGCTGCCCGAGGGCGTTACTGATATCGGCAAGGGCGCGTTTGAGGATTGCGCCTACTTGCAGACGGTTTTCCTGCCAGCCTCGTTAAGGCGCATCGGCGACAGAGCCTTCGGCTACTGCGTGAGCCTAAAGGAAATTTATAGCGATGCCACTCATCCACCCTTGTTGATGGGTGATGATGCCTTTGAAGGGATTACGGGCATCAGTGTGATGCTGAACAGCAACAGTGTGACCCGTCGTTACCAGGACGACCCGTTTTGGGGCGATGAGGATATGTTCTCGCTATGGATTGATGAGGGCCTCGCCGTGATGCCCGAGATGCAACAGGAAAGCCAGGGCGGAAACTGGACGGTATTGTCGTTGGGTAAAGGCTTTGCCTACAAGATTTATGGCCCCGATGGCTATCTGCAGGCTGTTACGGCAGCCGACCGTTATTTCTTGCCCGCCGGAGCTATGAGCGCCGAGTATCTGGTTGTGCCCACCACGTTGATGTATGACGAGGAGGCCCTGCAATTGGTGGCTACCGTCCAGCCGACGGCAATCGAGGAAATACCTGCCGATAATGAGCCGCAGTTGACCATCGTGGGACTTGACGGCACCATATATATTGGTGGAGACACCCACGGGCTGTGGACGTTCATCTATGACGTGTACGGCAACCTGTGGTATGAGCGGCCAGCCGTGAATAACTGGATCAGTTTGCCTGGACAACGGGTATATATTGTCAAGGTGGGCAACACGGTCCGCAAAATATTCTTGAACTGATGCTGAAAAACGAGGAAATCGACATCAAGTATATGGGCATGGCCCTGGACGAGGCCCACAAGGCGCTCGAGCGCGACGAGGTGCCCATTGGGGCGGTCATCGTCTGCAAGGGGCGTGTCATTGGGCGAGGTCACAACTTGACCGAGGCCTTGACCGACGTTACGGCCCATGCCGAGATGCAGGCCATTACCGCCGCAGCCGCTACGCTGGGAGGCAAGTACTTGACCGACTGCACGCTGTATGTGACTGTTGAGCCTTGCCTGATGTGTGCTGGAGCCTTGGCCTGGAGCCAAATCTCGCGCATCGTGTATGGCGCGAGCGACGACAAGCGGGGCTACCACACCCAGTGCGTGTCCCCGTTCCATCCCAAAACCGTGGTTACAGGTGGAATACTCGCCGACGAGTGCAGCCGGCTAATGACAGATTTTTTTAAGAAAAAAAGACCTCTTAAAATCAAGGAAAAATGAATAGAACGCTCTTGAAACCGCTATTTTTGGTCATCACTGTGTTGTTGATGGCATTTGGTGCATGTGCTCATCCGGCCCCCCAGGCAACGCAATTCCCGCCTAGGGTTAAGACTTTCAGCCAGGTGGATACGGTTTCTGTGATGAGTATGGCAATGGGCCGAACGATCAAGAATGTGGTCGTTATGCCCGAGAGCTATGGTAACGTGCGATTCCTGCTGATGCACTATCCCGTGGTGTACTTGCTGCATGGCGCTTCGGGTTGCTACAGCGACTGGTCGCGCAAGGCCGATCTGGAAGCTCTGGCCACTGAGTATGGTGTCATCATTGTGTGTCCCGACGGTCAGGACAGCTGGTATTTCGACTCCCCGATAGATCCGACGATGCAGTTCGAGACCTATGTGAGCAAGGAGCTGGTACAGTACATCGACATCCACTACCGCACGTTTGCCAACCGTTATATGCGCGCTATCACAGGCCTGAGCATGGGTGGTCATGGTGCCCTGTTCCTGGCTTGGCGTCACCCCGACGTCTTCTGGTCCTGCGGTAGCATGAGCGGCAATATGGACATCACGCAGTTTACCGACAGGTGGCACATCAGGGCCCGTCTGGGCGACTACGAGAGCAACCAGCAGCGCTGGCACGACCATGCTGTGTGCAACCTTGTTGACCAGTTAAAGGCCTGTCCGCTCCAGCCAGCCCAGAACATTATCATCGACGATGGCTTGAACGACATCTTTATCAAGAACAATATCGCCCTGCATGAACAACTGGTCGAGAAAGGCATCGAGCACGAATTTACTGTTCGCCCCGGACGTCACAGTTGGGACTACTGGGTGAATTCACTGGACTATCACATGGTCTTCTTTTCCAAGGCATTTGACCGTGGAGCCGAGCTCATGAAACAATAACTATCAACCACACAACCATTAACTGCTATGAAAACCCGACCCAAGATATTGATTATCTATACTGGCGGCACCATCGGCATGATAGAGAACCCCGAGACTCGTGCCTTGCAGCCGTTTGACTTTTCCCACTTGATGGATAATGTGCCGAAGGTCAAGAAATTACAGTATGATATAGATAATATACAGTTCGATCCGCCCATCGACAGCTCGAACATGGATCCTACCCACTGGCGCGACATCGCGCTGTCTATCGAGGAGCACTATGACCGCTACGACGGCTTTGTCGTGCTGCACGGCACCGACACGATGGCCTTTACGGCATCGGCGCTGAGCTTCATGCTCGAGAACCTGAGCAAACCCGTCATCATCACGGGCTCGCAACTGCCCATCGGCGAGGTGCGCACCGACGGCGAGGAGAACCTCATCACTGCACTGCAAGTGGCTGCCGCCATCGATGAGAAGGGGCGCCCACGCGTGCAGGAAGTGGCCATCCTGTTTGAGAACTACCTGTGGCGCGGAAACCGCGCGACCAAGATGAGCGCCGACAACTTCAACGCCTTCAAGAGCTTCAACTATCCCGAGCTGGCCGAGATTGGGCTGGATATCGAGTATAACGAGGCCAGCTTGAGGAAAATGCCGCCCCGTCCGCTGCGCGTGTGCACCGATATGGACCAGGGGGTGATGTTCCTGGAGCTGAACCCCGGCATGACCGAGCAGACACTCGACTACCTGTTGCACACCCCAGGCATCAAGGGCATCGTGCTCAAGACCTATGGCGCTGGTAACACCCCTAGCCATCCTTGGTTTATCGAGCGCATTCGCGAAGCCGTGGAACGCGGCGTGGTTATCGTCAATGTGACCCAGTGTGTCAATGGTGGCGTGAACTGCTCCCTCTACGAGACGGGCAAGACTTTACTCGACGCCGGCGTCATCGGTGGTGCCGACATGACCAGCGAGGCCGCGATTACCAAGATGATGTTCCTCTTTGGCATGCGCTACTCTCCCAGCATGGTCAAGAAATACATGGTGAGCGACCTCTGCGGCGAACTCACCCTGCCCTGAACCGATGCCGATGATGAAACGAGAAGAGTTGATGTTCGAGGTGTGTGCTAACGGGGTGGAGTCCTGTTTGGCCGCTCAAGAGGGTGGTGCCGACCGTGTGGAGCTGTGTGCGGCCATACCTGAGGGGGGGACGACTCCCAGTTATGGAGAAATCAAGGTGGCGCGGCGCGTGTTGACCACTACACGGCTGCATGTGATCGTCAGGCCCAGGGGTGGCGATTTCCTTTACTCAGACCTGGAGGTGGAGCGCATGGCGGCCGACATTGCAGTGTGTCGTGAATTGGGTGTGGATGGCGTGGTGTTTGGTTGCCTGAATGCCGACGGCACTATCGACATGGACCGTAATCGCTACCTGCTGGAGCAGGCCCGTGGAATGAGTGTGACCCTGCATCGTGCGTTTGACCGGGCACTCCATCCCGAGCAGGCGCTCGAGGATGTCATCGCGTTGGGTTTTGACCGCATTCTCACCTCGGGGCAGCAACCTAAGGCCGTTCAAGGCATTGACCTGCTAGCCCGTCTCCATCGTCAAGCGGCGGGCCGCATCATCCTGATGGCCGGCAGTGGGGTGACCGAGAAGAATATCCGCGAAATTCATGAGAAAACAGGTTTGAGGGAATTCCACTTCTCGGCCCGCGAGTCCTGCCAGAGCGGAATGCGATATGTCAATCCCAACCTGTATATGGGCCGTCCTGGTGCTAACGAGGCATCGCTCGACTACACTACAGCCCGGCGGGTCGCGGCCACCATATCCCAGTTATTGGGCTGATGCCAGGAGCAGGGCGGTGGAGACTGCCTGATCGGGGGTGACCCAAGTGATGGCCTGGTCGCGGCGATACCAGGTGAGTTGTTTCTTGGCATAGACGCGAGTGTTCTTTTTCATTCGCTCGATAGCGGTGTGGCGGTCCATTGTGCCGTCAAACATGGCGAACATTTCTTTCATTCCCACAGTGTTTAATGAGTTGAGGTGCCGCAGGTGGTAGACCGCGCGGGCTTCTTGTTCCAGTCCCGACTCAATCATGAGGTCCACGCGCCTGTTGATGCGGTCGAACAACTGCTCGCGCTCGATATTGAGTGCGAGTTTGATGATGTTGAAGTCGCGTCGCTTGGCCGTGCCAGTGCGCAATGTGGAGTAGGGGACACCCGCTTGGCGGCAGATTTCAACAGCGTGGCACACTCGGCTCGTGTTGCGCTGGTCGATAGTAGCGGCATACTCTGGATCGAGGCTCTCCAGCTCCTTGACAAGACTTTCCAGACCCTCGAGGGCCAGTTTTTCCTTGACAGCCGAGCGGACGGCGGGTGTGATGTCGGGTAACTGGTCGATGCCGCGACACACGGCATCGACATACAGCATCGAGCCTCCGCACATGACAGCATAGTCCCCTTGCTGCCACAATGAGGGCAATAAAGCCATCACATCGGTCTCGAATTGGGCGGCACTGTAGCTTTCCTCCAGGTCCTTGATGGCGACAAAATGGTGGCGTGCTGCTGCCAGCTCCTGGGGCGTCGGTGCAGCGGTGCAGATGGGTATGCCGCGGTAGATCTGGCGCGAGTCGGCATTAATGATGTCACAGTCGAGCCGTTGAGCCAGCTCTATGGCTGTGGCCGTCTTGCCGACACCTGTGGGACCCGTTATGACAATCAACGTCTTGCTCATCTGGGCAACTGTGGCAGGTGGTTACCGCTTTTTCTCGCTGTTGCGGTAACTGGATAGGAGTGACGAACTGAGCGTGAGAGGTGTTTTGCTATCCTTGACTTCCTTTTTCTGGCCCTTGTGCAGAGGGTTGGGCTGATGCAACACAAATTCGCAATAGTATGAGATAATCAGTGTCGTCAGCGGCAACCCGATGATTAAGCCGATAAAGCCCATCACATAGACCCACAGCGACAACGACAGGAAAATGATGGCGGGGTTGAGGCCCATCTGTGACTTCATGATAATGGGTATAAGCACCATGTCTTGAATGATCTGGCAGATGATATAGGCAACAATTACCCAGGCAAACATCACCCAAAAACTACCACCTGTCGCCGCCGTGGCAACCAAGCACAGGAATGCCGCAATGGGTATGGATATGAGTTGCAGGTAGGGTACCATGTTGAGCAGCCCCACAAACATGCCGAAGGCGATGGCTAGGGGCAACCCAATGATATAGAACTCGATGGCAAAAATCACTCCCACAAAGAATGAGACAGCCGCTTGACCGCGGAAGTAACGGCTCATCGTGTCGGCCACGTCGTTAAAGACGCGTAACGACATGCGGCGATACTTGGCCGGAATCGCGGCCTTGAAGGCGCGCGACAGCTTGTGGAAGTCGAGCAGGATAAAGAACATGTATAGCAGCACGATGAACCACGACAGGATGCTGAATATCACGCTCATGGTACCGCCCACTACCGACCACGCACCTGAAGCCGCCTTGTTGATGAGCTCCATCCACTGCTGCTTGCTGAATAGCTCGTTGATCTTGTTCAAGTCGATGTAGCGCTGTATAAACTCATTGATTTCGGCAGGAATATAGGGAATGTTGAGCGATGATTTGGCATAGGCGGCCAGTTGCTTGGACATCACGCCAAACTCTTCAACCAGATAAGGGATGACGAGCCAGCACAGCCCTGTAATGACAGCGATGACGATGAGCAGTGCCACGATCACAGCTACACCTCGTGCCTTGATGTGAACCTTGTGTTGCAGCCACTCGACAAGCGGCTCGATGAGGTAGGCCAGGATAAAGCCCACGACAAACGGCATGAGCACCGGGCTCAGGTAGTTGACGAGCCACACGCCCACCACCACGCTAATGAGGGTCAGCACCATTCTGACCACTCGGTCAAAGTCATATTTCTTGGATGTTGCTTGAGACATAACTGGTTGTTCGGGAAAAAAGATTAAAAGTTAATGTCAACCTCGACAGGACAGTGGTCGCTGCCCTGGATTGATGTGTGGATTTTAGCGTCGGTGAGGCGCTCCTGCAAGCGGTTGCTCACGATGAAGTAGTCGATGCGCCAGCCCGCATTCTTCTCTCGGGCCTTGAAGCGGTAGCTCCACCACGAGTACACGTCGGTCACATCAGGGTTAAAGAATCGCCATGTGTCGGTGAAGCCGGCGTCGAGCAATGTGGTCATTTTCTCGCGCTCCTCGTCGGTAAAGCCGGCATTCTTGCGGTTGGTCTTGGGATTCTTCAGGTCAATCTCCTGATGGGCGACATTCAGGTCACCGCAGACAACGACAGGTTTCTTCTTGTCCAGCTCCAGCAGATAGGCCCTGAAGGCGTCTTCCCATGTCATGCGGTAGTCCAGGCGTCGCAATCCGTCCTGGCTGTTGGGGGTGTAACAGGTCACGAGGTAGAACTCAGGCATCTCCAGGGTAATCACGCGTCCCTCGTGGTCATGCTCCTCAATGCCCATGCCGTATCTCACGCTCAATGGCTCATGGCGGCTGTAAATCGCTGTGCCCGAGTAGCCTTTCTTCTCGGCATAGTTCCAGTAGGAGTGGTAACCCTCAAATTCCAGGTCGAGTTGCCCCTCTTGCATCTTGGTCTCCTGCAGGCAGAAGAAGTCGGCATCCAATTCCCTGAAGATGTCGCCGAATCCCTTACCCACCACGGCCCTCAAGCCGTTCACGTTCCACGAGATAAACTTCATGATGATAGGTGTGATGTTGTAAAACGAATTGGTTGATGGTGGAGTCTCCATAATGAGTGCATTGATGATAGATTTCACTCCACATGATTTCATTAACCTGCAAATTTAATACTAAAAGTGCAATCTTGAAAATAAAAAACTGTAATTTTGTGGTGATGATCGACAAATTCCATCCCATGAATCTAGAGGCGGCGGCCATGGAGCTGCCGCAGCGTTTCACATGCCCATTCTGCTATGAGCCTCACCCGCTGGCACTCAAGGCGGTCAAGCAGGTGCAACGCTATGTCGCCTCGAGGACCGACTGGGCCGATGAAATGGCGGCCGGAAAGATGCTGGGGGTACTCGTGGTGCGCAGCCAGGATGGATGTTTGGGCTATTTGGCCGCTTTCTCGGGCAATCTGGCTGGAAGCGTGCATCATGACTACTTTGTGCCCCCAGTCTATGACTTGCTCAATCCGCTCGGTGAGTTCAAGCAAGGCGAGGCTCAGATCACGGCCATCAACCATGAGGTAGAGCGCTTGGAACAATCGCCCGAACTGGCCGACCTGATGGCACGTGAAGCTGCCGAAAACCAGAAAAAAG
This sequence comes from uncultured Prevotellaceae bacterium, assembly GCA_946406035.1. Classification (GTDB taxonomy): domain Bacteria; phylum Bacteroidota; class Bacteroidia; order Bacteroidales; family Muribaculaceae; genus Sodaliphilus. Next base: position 28,847 of record CAMJJG010000017.1, on the reverse strand, counting down.
TCGATGAAATTGCCACTTTCAAGGCGCTCATGGCCCGCCACAAGCGTGAGCGGGATGAGCGCAGGGCGGCTGGAAATCTGACTGCCGAGCAGCAAGAGGCACTCTTGAACGAGAGCCGTTATGAAAAAGCCGAGTTGCGCCGCATCCGCCTGCGTCATGAGGCCATCATGCGGGAAATCGCCGATGAAATCGCGGTTTTCGGCCAGCGCATCGATGAGATGAAGGCGCGCCGCAAGATGATGAGCGAGGCGCTGCAAGCGCGCATCTTCCGACTGTTTGTCGTGAGCAATGCCCGTGGTGAGCGCCGCGACCTTGTCGAGGTGTTCCGTCCGTTGGGCACCTTGCCTCCTGCTGGAGCCGGAGAGTGCTGTGCGCCACGCCTTCTCAACCATGCCTACAATAACGGCTTGCGGCCCGTGTGCATGGCCGAGTTCTGGTGGGGCGTGTCGCCTGTTGGCGAGGTGCGTCATCACGGCCATTTCTATCCCGCCTGTCGCAGCAAGTGCAAGCCCATTCTCGATTTCATGTTACAAGGCCTTGATGTCGAGGATAACCCGTTAGAGAGACCGGTGATAGGCGCCGATGAGTTGGAAGTGATGTATGACGACCAGTGGCTCACGGTATTGAATAAGCCTTCAGGACTGCTCACGGTGCCGGGAAAAGCACTCGAGGACTCGCTCTATACCCGCTATCGTCAATCCCACCCCGAGGCAGTCGGCCCCATCGTGGTGCATCGCTTGGATCAGGAAACGTCGGGCCTGGTCATCTTTGCCAAGGACAAGGCTACTCACAAGGCTCTGCAACAGCAGTTTGAGTCACATCGTGTAAAGAAACAATACATTGCCCTGCTAGACGGCAGTGTGACGTGTGATGAGGGCATCATCGACTTGCCCTTGCGCCCTGATGTGGATGACCGCCCGCGACAGCGGGTGGATTGTAAGCACGGCAAGGCAGCTGTGACCCGCTACCGTGTGCTTGAACGCAAGGGCGGCAAGACCCGAATTGCCCTGGAGCCGATGACTGGACGCACCCACCAGTTGCGCGTCCACTGCTCCCATCCCCAGGGGCTCAACTGCCCCATCGTGGGCGATCGCCTCTATGGCATCGCTGCCACCCGCCTGATGCTCCATGCCCGCGCTATTGCTTTTACCCATCCGGTGACAGGACAGTCACTGGAACTTGACAGCCCCCTTCCGTTCTAGTCATTCAATCCAGCCGTGAGAGCCCCCCTAGCGCTGGTGGAATGAAAAGAATTTACATTTTTTTTGAAATGTGCGTGTTTTAGCCAAAAAGACTGAAACAATGCTAATTGTTTGCAAAATTAAATTAAATCATTTTGTGGTTTGCAATTGTAACTCTATATTTGCGCCATAAAAGGTAGGTAAAAACTATCGATTATACTATTACCGATTAAGAAACAAGATGCCTATGTTCAAACTTTTACGCTTAGGATTATTGACATTGATGACGTTGGGTTTCGTGTTGCCGATGGCAGCACAGGTGCGTCACGTCACGACGGTCAACCCTCAGTCCAAGCAGTCCTACATGGAGGTTTATGAGTTTGACTACGTGGATATCCAGCCCCAGTTTCCCGGTGGCGAGCGAGGGCTCATCAATTATATCAATAAGACACGCGAGTACCCCTATCATGCTTACAAGAAAGGTATTCAGGGCCGAGTCCTGTGCAGTTTCATCGTGGGCACCAATGGCAGGGTGAGCGACGTGCGCGTCCTGCGCGGTGCTGGCGACGATAGCCTGAATCGTGAGGCAATACGCGTGATTGAGAAGATGCCCAAGTGGAGTGTGGGCAAGGTTGGCAAGCATGCCGTGCCAGTGAGGGTGGTTTTGCCTGTCAACTTCAGGTTATAAGATTCAGATTCACATATAGAACAAACCATTTAGCAACAATAGTGCAATGTGAAACCGCCTTCAAGGGCGGTTTTCTTGTTGGTTATTGTCCCAAGAAATAAAAAAGTAATAAATTGTAAAAAATAGTTGCAAGTTAACTAAAGATTGTGTTATTTTGCATATTCCATTCCGGCTATTTATAATCATTGGAAAAACTTTTAGATCAATTAGTGATGAAAAAATTATTATTTCTTTTTACAGCCCTGCTGCTTGCAGCACTACAGGTACAGGTCTCGGCAGCCGATGTCGATTTTGCTCAAGCCCAGGCTTCGGCCCAGCGTTTCCTGTTGGGCAACAATGGCTACCAGCGTTTTAACGGCAATTCCACTACTGGCTTGAAGCTAGTCAGTGCCGAGGCCAATTCCAGGCGTGCCGACCAAGTGGTTTATTACATCTTTAATACTGACCGGAGCTTTGTGATTGTTGCCGGTGACGATCGCGCTCAAGAGATTCTAGCCTATGGCGACAAGCCCCTGGACTTGAAGCGTATGCCCGACAACATGAGGTTCTGGCTGGGCACCTACAAGAAGCAGATCGAGTATCTCCAGGACCATCCAGGATTGCAGGTCGAGAATAAAACCGCCCGCATGAGCCGGTCGTCGCGTGCGGCGACCGTGGCCCCGCTGCTGACGGCCCTGTGGGACCAGGGTGCTCCATACTATAATCAATGCCCCACCTACAATGGCTCGCGTTGCTTGACTGGCTGTCCGGCTACGTCGCTCTCGATGGTGTTCTACTACTGGAAGTACCCCACCGCCCCGACACCCGCTGTCGAGGGATATGTTAATGAGAGCTACGGCTTTGATGTGCCCGCATTGCCCTCAATCACCTTTGACTGGGACAATATGCTCGACACCTACACGAGTGGCAACTACAATACCGCCCAGGCCGATGCCGTGGCATGGTTGATGCGCTATGTGGGGCAGGAAGAGCACATGGATTATGCTCCTAGCGGTAGTGGTGCGATGGGCGAAGACATCCTGCGCGCCGTGACATTCTTCGGGTATGACCAGGAGAGCGCTCAGTTACTATATAAGACCAGAACCGATGATGACGGAAACGACACGGCAGTGTATTACAGCGATGACGAGTGGGCTGCCTTGCTCCAGAACGAACTTGCCGAAGGGCGTCCCGTGGTATATTGCGGTTATGACTACTCCGACTGGTACGGCTGGAGTGGTCACGCCTTTAACGTTGACGGCTATGATGCTGCAAACAATACCTATCACGTGAACTGGGGCTGGAGCGGTGACGGTAACGGCGATTTTGCCCTCAATGCGTTCTCGTCTAGTGGCTACACGTTTAATATCGAGCAACAGATGATAATCGGTATCCAACCACCCGTTGACGGTCCCACAATCAGGGTGTCAACCTCCAGGCTGGATATGGAAGCCCACGTTGACCAGACGGCGACGGCCACCTTTACTGTTAAGGGACAGGAACTTAGCAGCGGCGTGACGCTCACCCTCGACGATGACAGTGGCTACTTCTCGATAGATGCCGGCAATGTGGCTGTCGATGATCTCGACGGCGGCAAGGTCATTACCGTGACCTATGCACCCCAGGCCAGTGGCCACCACACTGCGACCATTAAGCTGAGCAATCCCGATGCCCAGGACAAGGTCATCACCATCAACGGCGTGGCCAGCATCGATGCCACCGAGCCCGAGATGTTGCCCGCCGACAGCGCATCGGTGAACCTGACGCAGTTCCAGGCCGATTGGACCGACCAGACCGATAGCAAGTATGTGTCGAGCTATACGTTGATGGTCAACACCAAGCCCGCCACTCGGCTCATTTCGGCGTCAGACTTCAGCGACTATCCCACCCAGAACGGCAATCAGGCTGGTCGGGCGAGTGAGTTGATTCCCGAGGGGTGGACCTTTAATGGGTCAGGCCTGTGGTTGGATGGTGCCAGCATTGAACCCTCCAGTGGCAGTACGCTCACCACACCTGCGTTTGACTTGAGCGGCTATGACAAGGTAACTGTCGTGGTAACCTTCAAGAGTTGGAGCTCGAGCATGACAGCCGACTTGACTATCGCTACCAGCAAGGCCAGCGAGACATTTACCGGAACCGCCTCGTTTACCGATTACACTGCGGTGCTCGACTGTGGCGAGAACGAGAGTATCGTCTTTACTGCCGGCTACTATCCCATGATCCAGAAGATCATGATTTATGCCGGTGAACTCGATGCGGTTACGATTAGGGATATTGTTGAGGAGGGTGACGCAACCCAGCGCCTCATTACCGGCATCACCGGCAAGTCCTATCTGGTTAAGGACCTGGAAGCCGCTGGCACATTCTATTACAAGGTGAAGGCTGTATATATCGATGGCACCGAGAGCGCCTGGAGCAACACACAGTCGATTACGCTCTATGAGAACGGTCATGGTTATGATCTGGGCGATGTCAACCACGATGGCGTTGTCAACATTAAGGATATTACCTTGTTGATAGACTCCCTGCTTAGCGATGTTGAGATTTGTCCCATCTGCGCCGACGTCAAGCCCGATGGCCTGGTTAATATTGCTGATGTGACATGGCTTATTGACCTGTTGCTCACGGGCGGCAATTGATGAATAGCCGATTGAGTAGAGGCTCGGGCTCTGTGATTTAGGGCCTGGGCCTTTTTTTGATGCCAGCTATTGTGTGATTTGTTGTTTTTTTCTGCATTTTGTTAATAAAAAAGTTCATAATACCATATTTTAATAGTAATTTAGCGCCCTGAAAAGCAAAAGGATACTACAACACTTTAAATAATCATTATTAACCATTAACAAGCTATTTATGAAAAAAATGCTGTTTCTTGCCGCACTCTTGCTTGCGGCAACGCAGGCGGTGGCTGGAAATGTCGATTTGGCGGCAGCCCAGACCAAGGCTGCAGATTTCTTGCTTAAAAAGACTCCTCAAGGCCGACTGATGGCCTCGAAGCCCACCGTCAAGTGGACTCATGAGGTGAAAAACTCAAGCAATGTAGCCCAGACGGCTTATTACATCGTCAACACCGACCGTGGCTATGCCATCGTCGCCGGTGACGACCGTGCCCGTGACGTGCTCGTGTATGGCGACCAGCCTCTAGCCGATCTCAATGACCTGCCCGATGGCGTGCAGTTCTTCCTGAGGCTGTACAAGGCCGAGATGGAGTACCTGCAGGCACATCCCGGACTGGTGGTCAACAAGCATGTTAACCGCGGAGGTGTCTCGGTAGAGCCGCTGCTCAAGACCGCTTGGGCTCAGGGCAAGCCCTACAACATGCAGTGCCCGCGGGTGGGTCGTGATTACTGCATGGTGGGCTGCACCGCCACCTCGCTGGCCCAGGTGATGAAGTTCTGGGAGTACCCCGAGGTAGCTCCCGCGCTGCCCGCTTACCAGTGCCCCGACTCCAAGATCAACGTGCCGGCGCTGCCCGAGTACACCTTTGACTGGGACAACATGTGGGACACCTATGAGGCCTACAGCAACAACACCGACCAGTTGCCTGATGTGAACAAGGATGCCGTGGCATGGCTCATGCGCTATGTGGGTCAAGCCGAGACGATTGACTACAACACCGACAAGAGCGGCACTCAGAACTACCAGATTCTGAACGCCATCCGCACCTTCGGCTACGACGAGGGCGTGTACATCGCCAAGAAGTATGACTCGCCCGACTACGACGGCGACTACGAGAATCACGACGGTCACGAGTTCTACACCGACGAGCAGTGGGGTGAACTCATCCAGGCCGAGCTGCTTGCCGGCCGTCCGCTGGTGTATTGCGCCTATGACATGTCGAGCGACTCGACCGGCCTGGGTGGCCATGCCTTCAATGTCGACGGTTATGATGCCGAGAATGACCTGTATCATGTGAACTTCGGTATGCGCTCTGATTTGAACGCCTACTATGCCCTCAACGCCTTCCAGATCGATTTCATCACCATTTATGACTTCTGGCCCATCTTCTTTGCCGGGGTACAGCCTCCCGGCCTGTCGACCGATCCCCGCATCCTGACCGATGTTCAGGAGCTGTCGATGTCATGCTACACCGGTGAGACCGTTACCGATACCCTCACCGTTAAGGGTCAGTACCTGACCGAGGGCATTGCCGTGGCACTCAACGACGAGAACGGAGCGTTTGCCATCGATGTTACCTCGATTGCGCTTGACCAGGTGGGCAACGCCTCGATTGTGGTGACCTATGCTCCCCAGGCCGTGGGCACTCACACCGCCACCATCACCCTTACCAGTGCAGGTGCTGCCGACAAGGTTGTAACCCTCAAGGGTACTGCAACCGCCGCACCCCTGGTGGTCTATGATCCCGTGATGCAGCCCGCTGATAGCAGCGCAATCAACTTGACCTCGTTCCGCGCCGACTGGACCGATCAGACCGTGCTCGAGAATGTGACCAGCTACACCCTCGAGGTAAAAGAGAAACCCACCAGTGGACTCATTGCCGAGGCCGACTGGAGCGAGGTGCCCTCGTCGGGCGATGCCGCCAACTATATGCCTGAGGGCTGGACCTATGACGGTGGTGTTTACCTCGCGGGAGGATGCATCGAGATCTCGAGCACCTATAGCCTCTTTACTAACACGCTTGATCTCACGGGCTTTGACAAGGTGACCGTTGTGATAAGGGCCAGAAACCAGTATAGCTGGACCGCATCGGCCGTTACCGTCAAGACCAGCGTTGACAGCAAGTATCAGGAGTTTGCCACCGACTTTGCCGACTATACCTTTGTCCTGAATTGCGGTGACAGCGAGAGGATTGAGATCTATTCCGAGTCCTACTATCCTGTGCTCCAGAGCGTCAAGGTCTATGCTGGCGAGTTAACGGCTCCGCAGCTGCGCGCCCAGGAGACCGGCGACGCCGCCTATCGCCTGATTACCGGCATCACCGACAAGTTCTATACTGTTAACGACCTTACTGCCGAGGGTACCTACCTGTACAAGGTAAAGGCCCTGTATGCCGACGGTACCGAGAGCGCCTGGAGCAACACGCAGCAGGTAACCCTGTTTGCCAATGGCCACGGTTTTGACCTGGGTGATGTGAACCATGACGGTAGCGTCAACATCAAAGACGTGACCGACTTGATCGATTACCTGCTGAGCGGCGGCGATGGCATATGCCAGACCTGTGCCGATGTCAGGGTTGACGGCGCGGTCAATATTGCCGACGTGACGGCATTGATCGATGTGCTGCTGGGCGGCAATTGATCTATAAACAAACTCCCCCCTAAAAAAAAGCGTGGCAAGAGCACCATTTTCTTGTCACGCTTTTTTAAAAAAACAGATTACCTAGTGGTTGAAGACATAACTGTAAACTAATAACACTTTTTAAAACCTGACAACATGAAGAAAATGCTTACTCTTGCCACCCTGTTGACGGTGGCCCTTCATGCCTGGGCTGCTCCGGTCGATGTGGCTGCAGCTCGTGACAAGGCGTGTGGCTTCTTGCTGAATCGTGCGGCTACTGGTCGCTTGAATGCTTCGTCGCCCAGTGTCAAGTGGGTACATCAGGAGAAGAACTCCTCTAGTGCCAGCCAGGCGGCCTATTATGTCATCAATACCGACAACGGCTTTGTTGTTGTTGCCGGCGATGACCGTGCCCGCGATATTTTGGCCTATGGCGACCGCCCCCTTGAGAACATGCAGTCCCTGCCCCAGAACATGCGGTTCTGGCTGGACTATTACAAGACACAGATTGAACTGCTGCAATCCCGCCCTGGCATGGTTGTCGAGAAAACCGTATTGAAGGGAAGCCGCGACCAGAGCGTCGCGCCCATGCTCGAGGCCATGTGGAACCAGGGCTCTCCCTATTATGCGCAGTGCCCGATGACCGGCGACGTGCGTGCCCAGACCGGCTGTGCCGCCACCTCGCTGGCCCAGGTGTTCTATAAGTGGAAGTATCCTGCCCAACCGACTCCCGTCATTCCCGGATACACCACCGACACGTGGGGCATTACTCTCGAGGCATTACCCTCGGTAAGATTTGACTGGGATAATATGTTGCCCACCTATAACTTTGGCTACTATAACGACACCAATAAGAATGCCGTTGCCCAATTGATGCGTTACATCGGTCAGGCCGAGCAGATGGATTACACCAACGAGTGGGGTGAGGCCAATGAGGAAGACATACTCAGGGCCTGTAAGACTTTTGGCTATGTGAATGCCCATATTGCCTATAAGTCAATCCTGTATGCCAACGATGTCGATAGTGTCTATATTGATGACGCTGAGTGGACCGAGATGATCAAGGGTGAACTCTATGCTGGGCGCCCAGTGGTGTATTGCGCCGTGAGCTACAGTTCGGCCTATGATGACTATTATGGTCATGCCTTCAATGTCGATGGCTATGACGCGACGACGGGATTGTTCTCGATCAACTGGGGCTGGAGTGGTACTGGAAACGGATATTTTGCCCTAAATGCGTTTGCCAACCAGGGTTACACCTATAATCTGAACCAGCTGATGATTATGGGCATTGAGCCTCCCGCTCCTGTCGAGGCCTATGACCCCGTGATGCAGCCTGCCGACAGCGACTACATCACGCTCACCTCGTTCCGTGCCGACTGGACCGACGAGACCCCAGCCCAGAATGTGAGCCATTATACCCTCGAGGTCAACGCTGGTGCAGCTAGCGACCCCGGGGTGTATGAGAAGGTGTTCAGTGAGTCGTTCCCCAATTGCACCAGCAGCGGCAGCACTGCTATCTCCATGTTGGATAACTATTGTGCCAACAAGGGCTGGACGGGCTCCTATGTGTATGAAGCCAATCATGGCTTGCGCTTGGGCTCCTCTTCCCGTAACGGATCAATCACCACTCCTGCCCTGAACATGACCCAGAGCGGCGGCAAGATGACTGTGGTGGCAACCATGAAGCCTTACAGCAGCGATACCAATGTGCCCGTGAGGATCTCATGTGGCGCCAGCATGGTGGATGTCACCGTTGGTGCCGATGGCATGCAGACTGTTGTCCTGGAGTGTGTAGCCGATGAGAATCAGAAGGTTACCTTCTCGACTACCGAGAGCGGCAAGCGGGTGATCATTACCCAAGTGGATATCTACAGCTCGACTATTGATGCCGGGCCCAGGGTGTTCTCAATCCCTGTAGAGACGGGCGATAGCACCTCGCGTGTCATTACCGATATTACCGACAAGTTCTACACCGTTCAAGGCCTGACGGCAGGCGGAACCTTTAACTTCAAGGTAAAGGCCCACTATGTGAACGGCACCGAGAGCGCCTGGAGCAACATCGAGGAAGTGACATTGTTTGATAACGGCCCCGCACCCCACGGTTTTGACCTGGGTGACGTGAACCATGACGGTAGTGTCAACATCAAGGACGTGACCGACTTGATTGATAACCTGTTGAGCGGCGGCGAGGGCGTTTGCCAGACCTGTGCCGACGTCAAGGTTGACGGTACGGTCAATATTGCTGATGTGACAGCCCTCATCGATCTACTGCTGGGAGGAAACTGATACAGGTACTCCAATCATGCACGACCATAGTGGCAAGGTGCAACGCGCCTTGCCACTATTTTGGCATTTTGGCGGCGCTACAGGCTGTAAAACGCGAGGGAATGTATTACCTTTGCACCCGCTTAATATGATTAATTGTAACCCAATAACACTTTTAAAAGAAACAGACTAGATGAGAAAATTTTTGTTTTGTATTGCGGCATTGATGCTGGCGCTAACACATGTCGAGGCTGCCAACGTCGATGAGGCAGCCGCCCAGGCCAAGGCTCAACGGTTCTTACATGGCCAGGCAACGGCAGGCCGCTTGATGGTCCCCGTGCAAGGTGGCCTCAAGTTGACTCATGTCGAGATGAACTCGACGGTGAAGTCGCTTCCTGTTTTTTACATCTATAATTGTGGCGATGCCTTTGTAGTGGTGGCTGGAGAGGACCGGGCCCAGGAGATTCTGGCCTATGGCGACCAGGCCCTAGACATGAGTGCCCTGCCCGATAACATGTTATTCTGGCTGTCCCATTACAAGCGGCAGATCGAGTACCTGCAATTCAATCCAGGCATCAAGGTGAGCACACCATTGCGCGCCGGCACATCGGTTGCTCCGCTGCTCACGGCCAACTGGAGCCAGGCAGCCCCCTACTGGAACGAGTGTCCCGTCTTTGGCACCGACACGTGCTACACGGGCTGCCCCGCCACCTCGTTGTCGATGGTGTTCCACTACTGGAAGTATCCCCAGCAGCAGACGCCCGCGGCACCGTCCTACATGATGCCGACCTATGGCACGGTGCTCCCTGAACTGCCGCCCACGACTTTTGACTGGGCTAATATGCTCGATGACTACACCCATGGCTATAATGAAACCCAAGCAGCCGCTGTTGCCCACCTGATGCGCTATATCGGTCAGGTCGAGGAGATGGACTACACCATCAGCGGTAGTGGCGCCTATGGGAAGGATGTCCTCAGGGCAGTCCAGTACTTTGAGTATGACCAGAATGCCCAGCTCCTGTTCAAGACCGATGACCTGGGATCTGCCAATTTCAGCGATGAGCAGTGGGGCAGCATGATTCAGGACGAGCTCGTGGCTGGCCGTCCCATCGTCTATTGCGCTTATGACAATTACACGGGATCGGGCCACGCCTTCAATGTCGATGGCTATGACGCGACCGATGGCACTTACCACGTCAACTGGGGCTGGAATGGTCGCGGAAACGGCAATTTTGCCTTGAACGCATTCAGCTATAATGATATGACCTTTGGGACCGGCCAACAGATGGTCATTGGCATCCAGCCGCCCGAGGGCTACCAGAATCCTCGCTTGCAGGCCTATCCCAGCGTGATTGACATGCAGGCCTATTTGGGCAAACCAGCTACCGCTACCTTCAGCCTCAAGGGCACCAATCTGACTGGCGATGTGACATTGACGTTGAATGACCCTGATGGCGTGTTTGCTATCGACGCTGCGACTGTTGGCCAAACTCTCGCCGAGGGTGGACAAGACATTACCGTTACCTATACTCCCAATGCTGTGGGAAACCATACCGCCACTATCGTGTGCCGCTCACAGGGGGCCGATGACTTGACAATCCTGCTCAATGGCGTGACTCCGCTCGAGATTTATTGCCCGGTGATGTTGCCGGCCGACGAGTCAAGGATCACGTTGACCTCGTTTGGTGCCGACTGGACCGACGAGACGCCCGCGGCCAATGTCGCCAGCTATACGCTCGAGGTGAGCGCCAAGCCCGATTATCTCTTGCTTGAGGAGGCCGACTTCAGCTCGCTGCCTGCCATGTCGCCGACCAACCAGTCTTCTCATGCCACCGACTATCTGCCCGAGGGCTGGGGCTTCACGGGAAGCGAGTTTAACCTCGAGGGAGGCTGTGTAGTGCCCCGTCGCAATAGCGTCATCACCACCGATGCCCTGAATCTCAAGGGTTATGACAAGGTGACTGTGGTCGTGACAGCCCGCAGCTACGGTTACTGGGGTGACCCGTCAGAAATCACCATCTCGACCAGCCTGGCTAGCCAGACTATCGAGTTGCCGTTCAGCTATGCCACGACATCGGTCGTGCTGGATTGTGCCGAGGGTGACCAGATTACCTTCAAGGCCGGATATTATCCCATGATCCAGAAGATCCAGATCTATGCAGGCGATGCCACTGGCGCATCGTTCCGCTCGAGCGAGAGTGGTGACGAGAATTACCGCTTGATTACCGGCATCACCGGCAAGTCCTATACCGTCAATAATCTGGCTGCCGGCGGCTCGTTCTTCTATCAGGTCAAGGCGCTCTATATCGATGGCACCGAGAGTGATTGGAGCGAGAGCCAGCTTGTAACGCTCGCCGACAACGGTGGCCATGGCTATCAGGTGGGAGATGTGAACCACGACGCTGGGGTGAACATCGCCGACGTGACCGCCCTGATCGACATGTTGCTGAGTGGCGGCGCTGAGGGATGCAGCATCTGTGCCGACGTGAATAGCGACGGTGCTGTCAACATTGCCGATGTGACGAGTCTTATCGACAAGTTGCTCTCGGGTAACTGATGACACATCTCTATAACGCAACTGTGCCGAGGGTGCTACCACCCTCGGCACAGCCGTTTTAATAGACGTTGAGAGACGTCTTTGTGATGCTGGATTACTGAGCCGGCTCGCTGGTCAGCAGGTAATCGATGAGCATGGTCACGTCCTTGATGTTCATCGCGCCATCGCTATCCATGTCGGCTGCAATGATGAAGTCGCTGCCATCAAGCAGGGCGTCGATCAGGGCGGTCACGTCGGCGATGTTGACAAAGCCATCATTGTTCACGTCGCCCAGGAGGAACTGGGGATCGGGAGGAGTTACCCAGTCACCGACGGTGAAGGGCACGGGATCATCCAGGAACCACATCCAGTCATAGCTGTAGTTGAAGTAAGGCGTCCACACAACGATGTAATAGGTCTGGCCCTCGCGCAGGCTGGGATAAGCGCCCGACAGGTCGATGTTGGCAATGCCGCCGTCCTCGGTAATGTCGACGGTGGTAGTGTTGGAATATACAGGGTTGTAGGTAACGGTTGTGCCCGAAACGCTCTTGGAAACGATACCATACCTCAAGGTGCCGTTCCAAGTGCCACTCAGTGACTGAATGTCGATGCTGGCGCGCACGTCGCTGGCGGGCATGGTGTCGGCCACGAGATTGACGTTCTTAACGACAACGCCGCCAATGCCGGTAGTGTCGGGGCACAGGCCGATGATGGCTGCCTGGTTGGCGTTAAAGCCCGACTTGTAGGGGTCGTAGTCGTAGTTGTTCCTCGGTGACAACAGTTCCCAGTCAAAATAGGTATTGTACTCCTCGGGCTGGAAACCCCAGTTGATGTGTACCTTACCGTTGCTGTCATAACCGTCCATGACGAAGGCGTGGCCTACATTGCAATCATTACCATTGTTGTCGATGGTCCTGTAGCCCATGTAGTAGATGGGACGACCATTGTCGATCTCGTTGTACATCATGTCATACCAAGCCTGCTCGTTGTAAGCGTAGCTGGACTTCTGGACGTACTGGATGTTGGCGTTATAGTTAAAGAAGGCGATTATTCCACGGAACACATTCCTGAGAAGGGCATCACTGCTCTCACCGGAATAGATGGTGTGGAAAGCAACACCGACCTCATAAACCAACTCGGAAACGGCTTGGGCGTTATAGGCAGTTTCGCCATAACCGTTCTTCATTTGAGAGTAGTTGTAGGGCCAGTCGCCAAAATTGGCCGAAACCGTTACCTCATTGCCGTCGAGCATGAAGCTGTAGCTGTTCTCACCAGCACCGCGCGATGGGTACCTGAGACCCTTCATGATCGTCGAGAAAGCGACGGGAACACAACCGGCATAGCAACGTCCGTTGGAGGTCAAAGCATGGGTCGACGCCGGGCAGTTGTTGTTGTAGGGGGGAAACTGGTGCCAGTGCACATCACCACAGATGGGCAGCACGCCATAGGGCTGCAGGTCGTAGGTCAGGCGGGGTGCCTGGGCTGCCTGGTTTGCCTGGGGGTGAAGTCTCTTCCAGTCCAGAGCGCGCTGATATTCCTCGAGAATGAGTTTCAAGGTCTCGGGCGCGTTGTTCATGTCAAACGACCCCGAGGTGCTATAACCCAGAATGGGGGTCGACAGATCATCACCGGCAACGATGACAAAGCCCTGGTTGCCTTCACGGTTGAACACGTAGTAGTCGTTCATACCCTTCAAGTTTCTTCCAACATGGGTTAACTTCATATCGGCATTGCTGCCGTTCATGAGCATCCGATGGGATGATGTGTACTGCTGAGCAACAGCCTTGGCCTGCTCTACGGTAACACTTTTTGAGTCAACACCTTGCGTGAAGAGCGCAAGCATTGATACTGCTAATAAAAACTTCCTCATAGTAAAGTTTATAAGAAATATAACATTAATAATACTTAAAATAATATCCAATTGCACGTGAAAAGGCATGATGAGCGCACATTATTTCCATCTAAATATACCATGACTTTGACCTCATGTGGAAAGTCATCTTAAAAGAGTAGTATCACTGGTTGTAAGAGACCTTTAAGTTGAAAGTAGTATCACTGATTCTCATTTCTTTTCACCCTGCAAAGGTAAATACTTTTTGGGGGAAATGCCAAAAATATGACCCAAAATATACAATAAGGCTTGCAATTTATTAGCGACTGATAGAGAAAATGACTGAAAATGATAGTTTTACGGCAGTCTGGCGCCTTTTTGTTTATTGTTACGGATATTCAATATAATGCAGGCATGGTGATAGTTTTTTGGCTGCTTTTTTAGCAGTATGTTGTTTTTTTGCAGAATATGGTGTAATTTTGCAAAATCATTAAGCGGGCGAGAGCCCGTTAGGGCTATTTTTTAATCAACATTTTTAAACTGAAGCAGAAGAATCATTAACGTAATAACCAGTTATTTATGAGAAGAATCCTATTTTTTGCCGCTTTGATGATGGCGGCTATTCAGTTGTCGGCAGCTCCTGTCGATGTCAATACCGCTGTCGCTACAGCACAGCGGTTTGTGTCTGAGAAAAGCTATTCGGGTCGTCTTATGGCTCCGCTGTCAGGAAAACTGCAGCTGGTTCATGCCGAGATGAACTCCAAGATGCTTGATCGTGCTGTTTACTACATCTTCAATGCGAGCAATGGCTATGTGATTGTGTCGGGTGACGATCGTGCCGAGCAAATCCTGGGTTATGGCGACACCCAGCTCGACATCAACACCATCCCGTGCAACATGAAGGCATGGCTGGCAACTTACAAGGCTCAGATTGAGTACTTGCAGGCCCATGAAGAGCTCGTTGTCGAGACGCCATCGATGATGGCCCCCTCGCTGCGCATGGCCAGTGTCGAGCCACTGTTGACCGCCCTGTGGGACCAGGAGTCCCCCTACTGGAACCAGTGTAAGATCAATGGTTACCAGTGCTTGACAGGTTGCCCCGCGACGTCGGCTGCGATGGTGTTCCACTACTGGAAATATCCCGACTTTGAGACCCCCGAGGTTCCCGCTTACAAGTGCTACCTGGCAACGGGTTATTCCAGTGGTAATTATGTCAATGTTGCCGCCCTGCCTCCAGTGACCTTTGACTGGGATAACATGCTTGACAAGTACACCAGTGGTTACAGTGCAGCCCAGGCCAACGCGGTAGCTACGCTGATGCGCTATGTGGGACAGGCCGAGCACATGGAGTATGGAACGAGCGCCGCTGGAGGAAGCGGTGTCAACGTTGATAGCGTCTCCTTGATTGCCGATGCGTTCAAGTTCTTTGGCTATGACGAGGAGACTGTTCGCGTTGTGAAGAAGACCAGCGCCTATAGCGGTGGAACGACGCTCTATACCGACGCCGAGTGGGCCGAGCTCATCCAGACAGAGCTTGCCGAGGAGCGTCCCATCGTCTTCTGTGCAGTTGCTGGTGGCTTCTTTGGTGGTGGCCATGCGTTTAACATTGACGGATATGATGCCACGACTAACAAGTATCACCTCAACTTCGGCTGGAGTGGAGAAAGCAACAACTACTATGCCTTGAATGCCTTTAACGGCGGTGGCTCGGTATTCAACATCTACCAGCAGATGGTGATTGGCATCCAGCCGCCTCTTACCACCCCTCGCCTCAAGACCGACAAGAGCGAGTTGTCGATGACTTGCTACAAGAACCAGACCGCTACAGCCCAGTTCACCCTCACGGGCCGCAACCTGGAGGGTGCTGCCCAGCTCACCCTTAACGACGAGAACGGCGTGTTCAGCATCGATAATAACACTGTGGCTCCCGATGCCGAAGGCCGGGTAGCTCAGACGATCAATGTGACCTATGCCCCCAAGGCCGAGGGCGAATACACGGCAACCATTACCGTGAGCGCTCCTGGTGTTGAGGACTTTGTGATCACGTTGCATGGCCAGTCCGACTATGAGCTGTATCGCCCTGTGATGCAGCCCGCCAATGAGGATTATGTGCAGGCCACATCGTTCCGCGCCGACTGGAACGACAACACCCCTGCCGAGAACGTGAGCAGCTACACGCTTGAGGTGAGACTTAAACCCGAAATAACTCTGCTTACCCATGCCGACTGGAGCGATGTCCCCAGCGATCCCGTCAACCATGCTGGTGACGTAGCCAACTACCTGCCCGAGGGCTGGACCTTCACGGGTAATTATTTCTATCTGGACGGCGGCTTTGTGTCGGCCAACCGTAATTGTGTGTTTGATACCCATTGTGACCCTGTGGGCTACAACAAGGTCAGCGTGATCATCGTGGGCAAGGCTTACAGCCGCAGCACGTCGAGCACTGTCGAAGTATCGACCGATGTCGATACCCAGACTATCACGCTCTACAGGGAAGTGGATACCTGCATGGTAGTGCTGGATCTGGGCGCACACCCCGAAGTCAAGATCACTACCGGTTATTATCCCGAGATTCAGAAGATTATGGTCTATGGTGGCGAGATCGAGAATCCAGGGCCCTATGCCATCAGGGGTGCCAGCGAGAGTGGCGATGCCGAGTACCGCTTGATCGAGGGTATTACCCCCGACAGGTTCTACACGGTTACCGGCCTGCTCCAGGGCGAGCCTTACCTGTATCGCGTGAAGTCGCTCTATGTCAACAACACCGAGAGCGCCTGGAGTAACACCAGGGAGGTCGTCCTCAAGCAGGGTGCTACCATCATGGGCGATGTGGATGGTGACGGCAAGGTTAGCATCGACGACGTTGTAGCATTGATCGACTACTTGTTGAAGGGTGAAGGAACCATCAATTATGATTGTGCCGACCTTGATGGTAATGGCAGAATCACGATTGATGATGTTGTGACACTCATCGACTACTTGTTGAAGGGCACCATGTGATTGCTCATCGACCATTAAGAAAAGGCCTGATAAAGGAAGCCGGTTCGCCTTATGCGGGCCGGCTTTTTTTTGAGTGTCGATATAGGTGGGCATGGCTGTCATCACATGCCTGGAATTAGAATGTTAGCGACCTGGGGCGTGAGATGTTGATGGACGTTTGGCCGGACGATTAAGGCAGTGCGTGATGCTATTAAATCTTGTTAAAAGTGGCAGTTGTGATGTAACCTTGGGCCTGTGCCGAGGTCTAAAAGATAAAAAAATGGGCAAAATGCTTGAATGTTTGTGAATATTGCAGTAATTTTGCAGATTGAAATAGAGAGAAGACGAGATGAAGCGGTCTATACACATATTGATCTGCTTGCTGGCAATGGCAGGAATGAACGCCGTTCCCGTGCCCGACAGCTTCTTGCCGCAACGCGTCGAGAGCGTTGTGACGGGGCCTGCCGCACAGGGCGCCGAGGGCCGTATCGTCTTTATTGCAGGTAGCACCGACGCTACGTTCAATGTTTATTCCATCACTGGTCAGCTGGTCAAGGTTGTGCGAGTGGCAGCCGATCAGCGCGCATCGGTGGATTTCCCCAAGGGGTTCTACATCGTCAAGTGCAGTAACCAGTGGTCGCGCAAGGTGGTGGTGCGTTGATGTCAGGGCACCAGCCGTCTTGCTGTATTTAAATGATTGAGTTGGATGGGCGTGACACTGTCACGTCCGTTATTGCTTAAAAGTAGACCTCATGACATGAGAAAACCTACCGCTCAAAGGCGGAAACAAGAATGTTGAGTAAAAATTAACTAACCCCCACCTGATGATACTGGCCGAGTTGTTTCCATATGCCAATGTCGTTTACAACATCCTCATGGTGCTGTATGTGATCACCGTGCTGACGCTGGTAGTGGTGGTCCTGAGCGAGAACCGCAATCCCGTGAAGTCGATGGCGTGGGTGCTTGTGCTCGTGTTGCTGCCGGTGGTGGGGCTGATAGTTTATTTGATATTCGGTCGCAGTCTGAAAGGAATGCGGCTGATCTCGCGATCAGATCTGCGAGAATTGCATCACTTGAATCATTTCCAAGATCATCCCGACAAGAAGTGTGACCTGAGCGACGATTCCCGCCAGCTCATCTCTCTTGTCAACAAGCTCACCGCGCCACACCTGTTTTTCAATAACGGTGTCGAGGTGTTCACCACGGGGCTGGATAAGTTTGAATCGTTAAAGCGCGATATCGAGGCCGCCACCAGCTACATCCATGTGCAATACTTCATTATTGAGAACGACTTGACGGGCTCTGAGCTGATCCAATTACTGATGGAGAAGGCGCGACAGGGCGTGAAGGTGAGGGTGCTCTATGACTACGTGGGCTCGTTCTATTTCAAGCCCAGTGTGCTCAAGATGATGCGTGCTGCCGGAATCGTGGTGCACCCGTTCCTGGAGTTGACGTTTACCCAGTTTGCATTCAGGGTCAACTGGCGCAATCACCGCAAGATTGTTGTCATCGACGGCAACGTGGGCTATATGGGCGGCATGAATATAGCCGACCGCTATGTGACAGGCGACAAGAAGTGGTCGCCGTGGCGCGATACCCACCTGCGCATCACCGGCGATGCCGTGGCAGCGCTGCAATACTCGTTTGCCATCGACTGGAACTTCACGACCCGCACACTGCTCATCGATGAGACCAAGTTTGAGGAACGCGCCACGCCACCTAGCGATACGGGCAACAGCTATGTCATGCAGATGATGACCAGCGGCCCCACCGACCGGTGGAACAACGTCTCGTTTGTCTTCTTGAAGGCCATCTCTCTGGCCAAGCGCAGTGTCTATATCCAGTCGCCCTACTTCTTGCCGAGTGACGCGCTGCTCAAGGCGTTGCAGAGCGCGGCACTGGCTGGCATTGACGTGCGCCTGATGATTCCACGCAAACCCGACTCGCTGATGCTGCGGCTGGCAACCGGCTCCTACATCAAGGAGTGCCTGCAGGCCGGCATCAAGATCTATTTCTATGAGCCGACGGTCATGCACGCCAAGGTGGTCATCATCGATGACGAGTTTGTCACAGCCGGTTCGACCAATTTTGACTTCCGCAGCTTTGAGCATAACTTTGAGTGTAACGCATTGATCTACAGCAAGCCGTTCAACCAGCAGATGAAGGAGATTTTCAACCAAGACTTGAATCGGTGCACCCGGTTGAGCATGGGCAAGTGGAAACAGCGCCCGCTCCTTGAGAAGGCTATGGAGTCGGTCGTGCGCCTGATCAGTCCCATATTGTAATTATGATCACATTTCCTAACGCTAAAATCAACCTGGGCTTGAATATCGTGGAGCGCCGTCCAGACGGCTACCACAATATCGAGACCATCTTCTATCCCGTCCCGCTCACCGACGTGCTTGAAATCGTTCCTGCCGTTGCTGGCGAGACGACATTGACCTGTCATGGCAACCCCGTTGACTGTCCAGCCGATAAAAACCTAGTGATGAAGGCTTACAGGCTCATGGGCGACCGCTATGGGTTGCCCTCCGTCGAGATGCACCTGTACAAGCACATACCCGACGGAGCCGGATTGGGTGGGGGCTCGAGTGACGCCGCCCACGCGATGGTGATGCTCAACAAGATGTTTGACCTGCATGTTGCCGACGACGAGTTGGCGTCGATGGCGGCAACGCTGGGAGCCGATTGTGCCTTCTTTGTATATAATCGCCCCATGATGGCGACAGGAATTGGAGACGAGTTGTCGGCCATCGAGGTGGACCTCAACGGCAAGACCCTGCTGCTGGTCAAGCCGCGCGAGGGTGTTGATACCCGTACAGCCTACAGCCGGGTGACGCCAAGGCCATCGGTCACTCCCTTGCCCGAAATCATCAAGCTGCCCGTCATGGCGTGGGACGGCCTGCTGGTCAACGACTTTGAGCCCAGCGTGTTTGCCGCCTTGCCGCAACTGTGGGTCATCAAGGCCCAGTTGATGGACGCTGGAGCGTTGTATGCCGCCATGTCGGGCTCGGGTTCCACGGTTTTCGGCATTTTTGATAGTGACAAACTGGCAGAGGCCGCTGCTGACACATTTGCCGATTATGCCACATTTGTGCTGCGACTGTAGCGCATAATCGTTGACAGGGGCCCAGAAATGTGATGTTTGTCTGCATTTGTTGACCGAGGCATGGCCTTGGACTGGTTTTTGCAACATCTCAACAGGTAAAACTGATTTTAACACAACTACGCGATATGTCTAAAAAGAACAAAAAGAATCAAAACGAAGAGACCAAGCCCGTAAAAGACGAGGCCATCAACGAGAAAACCGTTGAGCAGCAGCCTCAAGAGCAAGAGCAAGAGAACGAGACCCCGGACCCCTCCCAGCAGATAGCCGATCTCGAGGCCGCCATCGAGCATGAAAAGAAGGAATACCTCTTCTTGATGGCCGACTTTGAGAACTTCAGGCGTCGCACGCAAAAGGAGAAGGCCGACCTGATCAAGAACGGTGCCGAGAGCGCGATGCGCGACCTGTTGCCCGTTGTCGATGACCTGGAGCGCGCGTTGGATGCCATCAACAAGGGTGGTGACCTGGAGAGCCTCAAGCAGGGCGTTGACTTGATCTACAATAAATTTGTGAAGTACCTTGCGAGCCAGCATGTCACTGCCATCGACTCGACGGGCAAGGACTTTGATACAGACGTGCACGAGGCGGTGACCATGTTCCCCGCCCCTGACCCCTCGATGAAGGGTAAGGTCATCGACACGACCATCAAGGGCTACATGATCAACGACAAGGTGCTGCGTCATGCCAAGGTGGTCGTGGGCAGCTAACCGAGGACCACAAACAACAACAAAGGATCACAAACGACAAAAAGGACTAGAATACAATGGCTCAGAAAAGAGATTACTATGAGGTATTGGGTGTCGAGAAGAACGCCACTGCCGATGACCTGAAGAAGGCCTACCGCAAGCTGGCTATCCAGTACCATCCCGACAAGCAGCAGGGCAAGAGCGATGCCGAGAAAAAGGCTGCTGAGGAGAAATTCAAGGAGGCGGCCGAGGCCTATAACGTCCTCAGCGACCCTGACAAGCGCGCCCGTTATGACCAGTTTGGCTTTGCTGGCGAGCAGATGGGTGGCGGCGGTTATAGCGGCGGAATGTCGATGGAGGACATCCTGCGGCAGTTCGGAGACCTGTTTGGCGGCGGCTTTGGCGGCTTTGGCGGTTTTGGTGATTTCTTTGGTGGAGGCGGCGGTCAGTCCCAGCGTGTGAATCGCGGCACCGACTTGCGCGTTCGCGTCAAGATGACGCTCAACGAGATTTCCAAGGGAGCCGAGAAGAAATTGCGCATCCCGCGCATGAAGTCGTGTGATCATTGCCATGGCACGGGCGCCAAGGACGGCACCGCCCTGGAGACCTGCCCCACCTGCAAGGGCAGCGGCGTGGAAGTGCGCATGCAGCGAACGATGTTTGGCACCATGCAGTCCCAAAGCGTGTGCCACACCTGTGGCGGCAGCGGCAAGCGCATCAAGGAGACCTGCCCCCACTGTGGCGGTAAGGGCCTCGTGCGCAAGGAAGAAGTGGTGAGCATCAGCATTCCCGCTGGTGTAGCCGACGGCATGACCCTGAGGATGGGTCGCCAGGGCAACGATGCTCCTGGTGGTGGCGTGCCTGGAGACCTGCTTGTGGTGATCGAGGAGGTGCGTGACGCCCAGCTGACCCGCGATGGCAACGACCTCATCTACAACCTGATGCTCGACATTCCCACGGCTGTGCTCGGCGGCAAGGTCGATGTGCCCACTGTTGACGGCAAGGCCCGAGTCACCATCAAACCGGGTACCCAGCCTGGCAGCATCCTGCGCCTGCGCGGAAAAGGCTTGCCCTCTCCCGAGCGATATGGCACTGGCGACCTGCTCATCAATGTCATGGTCTATATGCCCGAGAAACTCAACGACAAGGAGAAAGAGGCCATCATGATGCTGCAGAACAGCGGCGAGCACGTCAAGCCCAGCGATGGCGACAAGAACCGCATCTTCTCGCGCCTGCGTCACATCTTTGATTAGAACAAGAATATAACCGATAAAGCAACACTTCAACAGCATGTCCAACCGACGTCATGACCATCGAGTGCCGCGCAGTAGCGACAAGGCCGTCACTCGCGAGGTGAAAGAGTCCAGCACGCTGCTCGACTTTGTTATGCGGGCCCTTGACGGCATCAGCCGCAACAAGGCCAAGTCCATTCTGGCCCATGGCGGTGTCACCGTCGATGGCCAGGTGCAGTCCCATGTCGATTACCCGCTCGTCCCGGGATGCGTGGTGCAGATCAGGCGCCATGCCCGACCCTCATCGGCCAACAATCCCCACTACAGCATCGTCTATGAGGACCGGTGGATTGTGGTTGTGGACAAGCAACAGGGGGTATTGTCGATGCCCGTGGGCGCTGGCAGCCTGAACATGAAATCCCTGCTGGACCGTCATTTTGCCGAGACTCACCAGCGTTGCACGGCCCATGTGGTGCACCGCCTGGATTGCCGCACCTCGGGCCTCATGGTGTATGCCAAGAGTGTGGACATCCAGCAGCAGATGACTGCCGACTGGCATGAGACGATCATCGACCGCCGCTATGTCGCCGTGGTCGAGGGTGTCATGGAAGAGCCGCAGGGCAGGGTGGAGAGTTGGCTGCACGATACCGACCGCATGGTGGTCGTCAGCAGTCCCGTTGACGATGGTGGCAAGTGGGCCGCTACCGAGTGGGAAGTCGCCGAGCAGGCACCCGAACGCGCGTTGCTCTACCTGCACCTGCTGACGGGTCGCAAGAACCAGATACGTGTCCACATGGCCGACGTGGGGCACCCTGTGGTGGGTGATGGCAAGTATGGCCGTCAGGACGACCCTGGCAGCCGCATGTGCCTGCACGCCTTCCGCCTGGCATTCCATCATCCGGTGACTGGCGAGCCGCTCTACTTCGAGACTCCCATCCCGCGCTACTTTGGCACCGTCCTCCACCACACGTCCTAACAACAATTCCGCCTGGTGACTAATAAAAGGAAAACAATAAGTACAATAAACACAATCTATTGAGAATCAGTAATTTGTGTTTATTGTACTTATTGTCTTCCTTATTGGCGTGTGGATTAGAATGGGTGGTCGTTGGTGGGGCCGTCTTGAGGCAGGTCGTTGCCTTGGTCGGTGGGTTCCTCCCCGCGCTCCTGGCGCAGTCTCTTGATGTAGGCCAGTTCGTTGATGGCATAGTCGGCATTGTCTTCCTCGTCGAGCATCTGGGTGAAGATTTTCTCGGCCTTGTCCAGTTGGTTGAAGTCGATGTAGGCATATCCGCGCCTGCGTCTCAAGAAGTTGATGAAATCCTTGATGTTGTCGGGCAGTTCGTCATCCTCGTTGAAATTGCGTTTCACCTCGTCCATCACTTCCTCGGTGTAACTGAACAGGCGCAGGTCCTTACTGTTGGCCATGGCATTGACCAGTTCCATCGTGTGGCGGATGTTGCCGTCACTGGCCATGAGGTCAAGATAGTAGAAAGCCTGCTTGTGCAACCCCAACTCATTGTAGCAGAAGCCCAGTTTGTAGGCCGTTTCCATGAACATGCGCTTGCCCTCGGAACCCATCTCAAAGAAGTCGCAGCGGTAGCTGTTGAACACATTCTCCAGATACAGTATCGCCTCATAGTAGCGACTGCTGTTGAACGCCTGCACACCCCAGTACATGTTGTAGGCCACATCGGCGACCCTGACTTGGCCCAGCAGCAGCTGGTCTTCGGTAAGGCTGTCTTTCTCGCCGTTGCGCGCCTTGAGCTGGGCGTCGCTCCACATGTAGTCAAACTCCTGCTGACGCTTCTTATCATCGCTACGGTCAAGGGCGATGAGCAGGCTCACGCTGTGGGGCTGGCGGCCTTCGTTGCTCAGCGAGTTCATGCGGCTGGCATTGCGGGGCACATGGGTGACGGTCACGCGCGTGTAGATGCTTTGGTCGTCCTCGCCCTCGGCAGTGAGGGTGATGGTGGTCATGCGCGGTTGCTCGTCGTGGCCCTGCTTGTAGTGCAGGTCAAGCACGGCATAGTCCCGGGTGAGCCGTGCCTGCTTACCCTCGCCCTCGACAAGGGCTCGGCGCAGGTCGTAGTCTCGCATTTCTTGCTCATCGTCGATGCGTTGCTGCCCGCTGACGGTATTGACAGTCATGAACAGTAGCTGACACTCGGGCAGGGGAGCTACGGTCTCCAGCATCTGCCACAGGGTCAGCGGCTGGGTTCCGGTAGCAATGCTGGCGGCACAGCTGTCGAGCTGGTGCTTGAGTTCCACCCGTCGCAACAGGAACATCTCCCGTTGATGCTTGTAGAGCTCACTCTCCAGGTCGTAGGTGTCATTGTCCTTGGCGATGGCCACGGCCTCGTCATAGTCGCGATACCACTCGCGCTGGAAGTGGAATGCCGCGCTCAGCTGGTGGGCCATGCCCTCTGGCGTTACCTGATTATTGTAGAACGACAGGTGAATCCTTATCTCATTGTCTTCATGGTCAATGGAGTAGCTGTACTTGAACAGGATGTTGCCGTTATTGCGCTCATTGCACTTGCTGCGCACCAGTTCCAGCTGGCTGATGGGTGCCGAGGCCATAGTGGGGTAGGTCACCTCGACGCAGTCGTCTTGCTTGCGTATGGCTGCGACAAAGTGTGCTGCCTGAAACTCAAAGTTATAGATAGTGGCACTGTCCTCATGCTCGATGTCGTGTTTGCAGTTGTATTGCTTGAGGAATTTTTCAAAGTCGGCTGTTATTGAGATTTTCTTCCTGATGAGCATAGTAGTGATAGATGTGTTGAATGGGTAAAAATGTATCTAAACACTGCAATTATCGTGCCAACGTGGGAAATGTGCCGCCAAAGTAGCGCCGTTGCAGCCCCAGATAGGCCGCCGTGTCGCGCTTAGCCTGCATGTGCCAGCGGTTGAGGCTGTCACACAGGCTCTGGCGCCCCTTGGCCACGATCCACGACTGGAACTGCGAGAGGCTGATGGCTACCGAGCGGTCCAGGTTGGGAAGGCGTGATGCCATGGCGCGGGCGATGGAACGGTTGACGACGGCATAGCGTATCTCGCCTGCCGATACCATCATCATCAGTTGCTCCGGACCATACACCTCATCGACGTGGACATAGATGGTGTCGCCAATCTCGCGGCTCAAGCTGGCGATGCGCTGTATCATGGGTGAGCCCTTGACGACCCACACGGTGTCGCGCGCAAGGTCCAGCTGGGAGTGGATCGCGCGGCTGTCCCGGCGCTGCACGAGCACCTGCTGGTCGATGTAGATGGGCTGAGTGAAGGCATATCGCGCCGTGTCGCCGGCAGTCATGGGGAACTGGGCCACTACGACGTCATATCGGCCATCATCCAGTCCGGCAAGGGATTTCTCGAGGGTGACCACTGGGTGAAACTTCATGGGGCAGCCGGCATTGCGGGACATGAGCCTCAACAGGTCATAATTGTAGCCCCCCAGCGTGTCGTCATAGGTGTAATAGGTCACCGGTGAGTACTCGATGGCAATGTCGAGCGTGTCGCCGCCGCTGGGAAGCATCCCGGCGGTTTCCTTGGGACGGTCACACAGGCTTAGGGCCACCATGCAGGCCACTACAATGGCTAGCAGGATGACATACAGGAGCATTTGCCCTCGGTGAGTGGTATGTAATTGTTTCATCATGAGTCGTCAGGGAATTACAGTTCAGTAATGTATTGTTTCCAGTAGGAACGGTTGCGGTGGCGGGCAAACGTGTGGGTTGCCATCGGCTGTTCACCGCCAGTGAGTTGCATGGCCATGCTGGGGTGGGATTCTATCGAGAACTTGCCCAGGCCGCGGCGCATCAGGTAGATGGCGTGGCGTTCCAGCACCTTGAAGCACTGTCGCAACGATAGCAATTCGATGTCGCTTAGTTTCAAGGTATAAAGCGGAATGACAACCGTCACCAGCCGCCGCCCTTCGTCATCAATATGTCTGTTAACGTTCTCCATTCAATTCCATCAGCAAAATTACCATAAAAACCTGGATCCACCAAGCACACACTGTATAATACCGCTGGTTCCCGTGTGTGATTGGGAACCAGCGGTAGATGATTAGGTCTTGTAAAGGGGATGACGTGACTTAGCGGGCGTTGTAGGCCTCGAGGGCTTTCTCGAGCACCACGAGGGCGCGCTTCAAGTCGTCGATCTTGAGCACATAGGCCATGCGCACTTCGTCCTTACCCAGGCCCTTGGTGGCATAGAAACCGCTGGCAGGTGCCATCATCACGGTCTCGCCCTCATAGTTGAACTCCTCAAGACACCAGCGGCAGAAGTCGTCGATGTCCTTCACCGGCAACTTGGCGACGGTGTAGAAGGCACCCATGGGCATCGGGCTATAGACGCCGGGAATCTTGTTCAGACCCTCGACCAGGCAGTTGCGGCGGGCAATGTACTCGTCATACACGGCCTTGTGGTAGGCTTGCGGGGCATCGAGCGAGGCCTCGGCGACAATCTGGCCCAGCAGGGGAGGACTCAGGCGAGCCTGGGCGAGTTTCATAGCGGCGGTGCGCACTTCCTTGTTGCGGGTGATGAAGGCGCCGATGCGGATGCCGCACTCGCTATAGCGCTTGGACACGCTATCAATCATGATGACGTTGTCCTCGATGCCCTCCAGATGCATGGCGCTGGTGTAGGGAGCGTCGCTGTAGATGAACTCGCGGTACACCTCGTCGGCAAACAGGAACAGGTCATATTTCTTGACCAGGTCGCGCAGGCGCATGAGCTCCTCGCGGCTGTAGAGCGTGCCAGTGGGGTTGTTGGGGTTACAGATCATGATGGCGCGCGTGCGCTCGTTGATCACCTTCTCAAACTCCTCGACGGGAGGCAATGCAAAACCGTCCTCGATGTGGGTGGTGATGGTGCGCACCACAGCACCGGTCTCGCAGGCAAAGCCCATATAATTGGCATAGGCAGGCTCGGGGATGATGATCTCGTCACCAGGGTTGAGGCATACCATAAATGCCATCTGCACGGCCTCACTGCCGCCGCAGGTCACGATGATGTCGTCAACGCTCAGGTCGATGTCGTAGCGCTTGTAATACCCTACGAGTTTCTCCAGATACTGGGGATAACCCTGCGAGGGGCTGTACTCGAGCACCTTGCGGTCAACATGCTTGAGGGCCTCCAAGCCTTCCTCGGGGGTGGGCAGGTCGGGCTGGCCGATGTTGAGGTGATACACTTTAATACCGCGTTTCTTGGCGTCGGCTGCATAGGGAGCCAGCTTCCTAATGGGCGAAGCGGGCATGTCAACGCTGCGTTGTGAAATCTTAGGCATAATGTCGTTTTCTTTGTTTGTTGATATTAATGATATTGAAGTATTGTTTCCAGCCGACAAAGTTAGTGCAAGTTAGGCAATGTGCCAAATTTAAAACCTAAAAAGCAGTGCCCTCTTACCTCGCTTGCCTGCCGCATTAAGGGTTGGACAGCGTCAAGACGGCATCGGCCAGTTGCTGCATGGCCTGGCGCAGGGTGGCGCGAGGCACGGCGACGTTCAGGCGCATGAAGCCGTTGCCGGCCTTGCCGAACATGGCGCCGTCGTTCAGTCCGATGCGCGCCTTGTTGACAAACAGGTCGATCAATGCGTCGTGTTCAAGCCCAAGCGCTGAGCAATCGAGCCACACGAGGAACGATGCCTGTGGCTTGATGGCCCTGATGCCCGGGATGTGCTCGCGGCAGTAGTCCGCCACCATGTCGATGTTGCCCTCGATGTACTCCAGGCACTGGCCAAGCCACTCGGCGCCGTGACGATAGGCCGCGCGAGTAGCAGTCATAGCAAGAAAATTGGGCGAGCACTCGTCATTGATAACCAGCCAGTTAAAGAATGGTCGGCGCAGGTCGGGATTCTTGATCACGCACCACGAGCTGACGATACCGGCGATGTTGAACGTCTTGCTGGGGGCGCCCATGATCACGCCAACCTCACGTGCGTCGTCGCTCACAGTCAGAAATGAGGTGTGGCGGTGTCCCTTGAGAACGAGGTCGCCGTGGATCTCGTCGCTGAAGACGATTACACCATAACGGCGAGCCAGCGCGGCAACCTGGCGCTGAACGTCGGCGGGCCACGCGATGCCGATGGGATTGTGAGGGTTGCACAGCACCATCATGCGGGGACGCTGGGTTTCAAAGATGCGCTCCAGGTCCTCGAGATCCATCTCATAGAAGCCGTCCCCAGTGCGCTTGAGCGCATTGTTAACCACCAGACGGTTATTGCCCGTGATGACGTTCCTGAATGGGTGATAGACTGGTTCCTGGATCACCACTTTGTCGCCCGGGCGCGTGAAGTGGTTGATGGCCAGCGCAAAGCCGTGGACAATGCCGCCGATGAAACAAGCCTCGTCGATGGTGAACTCTAGCCCGTTGCGCTCGCGCTGCCAGTCGATGATCGACTGCCAGTAGTCCTCGAGCGGCACGCTGTAGCCATAGATGGGGTGCCCCGTGACGCGTTCGGCGAGAGACTGAGTGATTTCGGGACAAGCGGCAAATCCCATGTCGGCGACCCACAAGGGTAGCACGTCATCGCGTCCGAACATTGCCTGTCGCATGTCATACATCACGCTACCGCTGCCCTGGCGGTCGATCAACTGGTCAAAATCATATTTCTTATTCATAATCTACTATTATATATTTAAGGTGTTGACCTCACAAAGGTAGCATTTATGTCCCAAACCACCAAAGATGCCCAAAACGACCAAACTAATTAAAAAGTTGATAATGAGCAAAATATATTATTTTCCACAAATAGTAAAAACAAAAAAAATCACTTTTTTTTAAAAAAATCCCTCATAATTGTTGGTGGTTCCAAAAAAAGCAGTACCTTTGCACCGCAATTGAATGAGCGATGACTCCGTAGCTCAGTTGGTAGAGCAATTGACTCTTAATCAATGGGTCGTGGGTTCGAGTCCCACCGGGGTCACCAAAAGGAAAGCCAAACAATTCATTATGAGTTGTTTGGCTTTTTCTTGTGCACCAAAATTGGCAACCGAGATTTTTATATTCATTTAACAAATACACGATATCCACATGTCAAACAGACAGCGAGTCTGGAAAAGAAGTAACAAAGGGGTGTGTCATAATTCAGTTATGGCTCACCCTCTTTGCAAATCAACCGCCT
>CAMJJG010000016.1 GCA_946406035.1 uncultured Prevotellaceae bacterium | reverse complement strand
TGATAATCAAATAGATATATAAACTAAACAACGATAGAATAATGGAGAAGAAAGATAAACAACCTGTAGAAGTGAGCACCACCTTAATGGCGTGCCGGGTCATTGGCATCATACTGGTAATTGCCGCTATTGGCTACCTGGTGTGGCGCGGCGACTTTGACAACAAGGGTATTGTGGGCTATGTGGACGACTGCTTTATCTTTATGGCAGCCTACACGTTTGTGCGAGGCAGTTTTGTGCGCCCCGAGCGCCGATACATTCGCCGTCAGCTCTATATGCTCTCGTCGCTGTTTGCCTTGTTGTCCCTGTGCTGGTTTTTCCTGCTCGCCTTCATGAAGTAAACCGGTCACACGGGGACCACGAGCATTGGGGTGTCGGTCTGGAACAGGACGCGGTGGGCGATGCTGGGATTGAACAGGCGCGAGAAGATGCTTGATTTCTTGTTGGGAACGGCGATGAGCTGGATGCCCTCGTCCTGGGCGTACTGACTGAAGCTCTCGACAAACGTCTTGGCCGCGATGCGCTTGGTCTTGAAGGTACACTCGGGATAATGTTCACGGCAGTATTGCACCAGTTGCTGTAAGGACTGGTCAACGAGTTTGCGCTCCTTTTTATCCACCACGGGGATAAAGGTCACGTCAACGCCGCGCATGTTGAACAACCGTGCGAACCGGTCAAACGACAACAGATCCTGCTGGATGAGGTTGGAGAAAAACGCCACCCGCGTGATGTCGGCAAGCCCTATGTCAGGCATGCCGATGGGAACCGTGAAGATGGGAAACTTGCAGGCGTCCATGACCTCGCCGGCCACGCTGCCTATCAAGTTCTGGCGACGGTGGTTGGTGCCACTGGTGCCCATGACGATGAGCGATACGTCATACTTCTGGGCATAGTGCAGAATCTGTTCCTCGGGGATGCCCTCGGTTACCTTGGTCTCGATTTTCACCTTGGGTAACTCGCCGGCGGCGATTTTGTCTACAATCATCTGCTTGAACTCCTCCATGCGGTCGCGCGCATCCTTCTTGATGCCCTTCACGTCATCCTCGGGGCTGTCATACCGGTCGCTGCCAAAGGGGAGTGACATCGTGTGGCGCTCATTGATGTAGCTGTGCAGCAATACCACGCGGCCACGGCTGCGACGGGCATATTCCATGCCGATTTTCACCGACTTGAGCGAGTATTTCCCGAAGTCCACTGGCAATAGCACGCAGCGTTGCCTGCTGGTCGTGCTCTCGGGTGACTCGATAATCTGCAAGGCCAGTGGCAGGTCCCGCTCGCGGATGCGTACCCTCACGCCCGAGGCAAGCACCTTCTCATCGAGGTTGACGTTGTGCAGCACCACCTCGATGCCTTCTTCCTCGAGGGTGTTCTTGAGCTCGACTGCGCGGTCAAACGTGTGGATGGCGACAGTGATCAGGCGGTTGGGATCGTTGTGGGTCTTGTTGCAGTCCATAGTGGTGCCAGAGGATTAAGTGGGATGAATTCAGGAATGCTGCTCTAGTATTTCAAGAGCCATGTCCAGAATCTGGCCATCGTCAAGAACGACCAGTCCGCCATCGGGGCCTGGCTCGAGATGAAATCCCATATTGGTCCCGAACTCGTAATTGGAACCGCCGAAGTAGTTCCTTACCGACTGTACCGGCAGATTGAGTTTATCGGCGATGACATGTATGGAGCCTTCGGGCAAACGATTCTTGATGCGGCGCAGCTCGTTGAATGTGATAGTTCTCGACATAGCAATGTGGGTATTTTGTTGTAATGTATTTCCTAATTTTTTCCAAAGATACGGCTTTTTGGCCAAATCACAAAATAAATTATTCAAAATTAACGAAATAATCAATCTCCTCTAGAGCATCGTTTGGCACAGGGCTGTTGTCAACAGGACGACAATGGTCAGGGCGACAGCACTGCCCAGTGCCGTCTCGTCGCTGCGGGTATAGTAGCCGGCTGGGAACCGCCAGCGGCGTTGTATCGCGCGCATCAGCTGCCACACCAGCCAGCCTGATAGCAAGCCCACAATCATGCCGCCCAAGATGTCTCCAGGATAGTGCACGCCCAGATACACCCGGCTGTAGCATTGCAGCAACGACCAGATGAACAATGAGATGACCACCAGCCGGCGCCTGACGATGAGCGAGATGAGGGTCGATGCAGCAAACGCGTTGGCTGCATGGCTTGACACAAAGCCGTACATGCCGCCGCGATAACCGTTAACGACGTGAACCGATGACTCGAGCGATGGGTCATGGGTGGGGCGTAGCCGTTCCACTAAGCCCTTGATGAGCCCTGATGAAATCTGGTCGGCCATGACAAAGGCAAGCACCAGCATCGCGACCACCAGCAGGGCATGGCGCCTGTTCTGGTGCAGCAATACCCATATCAAGGCCAGTAAAATCAGTAGCGATGACCACTTGGCCGACACCAGCCACCACAGGGCGTCCTGGAACATGCCGTGAAAGCCGTTCACAGCCAGCAGGGCGGTAGTGTCAATATCGGTGAGGTATTCCAGCATAATCAACACTAGATTACTTCCACATCCTTGGCATTTAGCCATGCCTTGTGACCGCCGGCGGTGGAGACTTGCAGCCACTTGCCGCTGGCCTTGTCGGCAATAGAGTCGATGATTTCTACCCGTGTTCCCTGCCGCAGGTCAAAGGCTTCTTCCTGCTTGTCGCGTGGTGCGCGCGGCGATGTGCTCAAGGTGACGCTCTCGGGCATGATGATGGCCCCATGGCCGGCTGTGGCCTTGTGGTAGACGTGGAATGCCGCCAAATTGGCCAGAATGCTGGCGACAAGCATTACCGCACCGCCAAAGAAGCCAATCTTGCGCATCAGCACATTGTCCATGAACAGATAGGCAGCGACGCCCGCCAGCAGCAGCAAGAAGGTGACGATGGCAATGATGGCCCAAGTGTCGCTCGACAAGCGGCTCACCGTCTGATCCACCCAGTTGCTGAACCAGGAGTCGCCTGCATCGTCGGGTAACTGCATCTTGCTGCGAACAAACTCCAGGTTAAACCGGGCATCCTTGTTCGACGGGTCAAGCAGCAAGGCACGTTCATAGTACAACACGGCATGCACGTTGTCCTTGAGGCGGTAATAAGTGTCGCCGATGTTGCAGTACAGTGCCGATGAGACGCCGGTGTGCTCGGCCTCCTGCAAGTAGAGCTTGAGGGCCTCGTTATAGAGCTCTTGCTTGTAGGCCTGGTTGGCGCGGTCGATATTGGCGTTGGCACTTGCTAGGGGCAATGCCACTATGGCTAATAATAGGGTGATGATGACTTGTTTCATGACTGCTCGATGGATTTCTTGCGTTTAACACTCTCCAGACGGTCGATAACACCAGCGGCCTCGTCGAGCACTGAGCTCATGTCGTCGGAGGCCAGCTCGGGGGCATATTGCGCGAACTCGCACTTGTCGATTAGCGCCATCGCTTGGTCGCGCGTGGGCTGGTCGATACCATATTGCTCGAGCTCGGCGTTGATGTTGTCCTTGCTCAGCTCGCTCACGGGTATCGACAGCTTGTCGCTCATGTAACCCCACAGGGCGTTAAGCATCTCGGCATAGAAGCCGCTGCGGTCGTTGCGCGAGGCAAAGCCGCGGGCGGCCTTCAAGCGCCGCTGGGCTACCTTGCTGGCGCGCTTGGAACGCATGCGGCGCACGTCGGCCCGTTCCTTGAGCTGCTTGCGGTAGTAAAGCAGCAGGGCAACCAGGGCTACTAGCGGCAGCAGGAACCACAGCCAGTAGGTCCAGTGGTCGACGATGTAGCCATGAGACTTCTTCAGCCCCAAGTCGCCACTCTTGATGGGGCGTATGTCCATGTTCTTCATGCGGTAGTGGTTACTGGGTTGACCCTCGCCCTTGGCAACGCTCAGGTGGCGGGCTGGTACCGTGATGGTCTCATACTTGCCCGTCTCGGGGTCAAAGTAGGAAAACTCGCTAGCAGGGATGTCAAACTCGCCCGCATATTGCGGAATGAACGTGTAGTCCATCACGACCTTGCCGCTCATGTCCCCACTGCCGTCATTGACTTGGGCGTCGGTTTTGGGGTCATACACGTCAAACTGGTCGGGGAATTGAACCTCGGGAGCCTTGATGTACTTGATGTTGCCCGTGCCGCTGATGATGTAACGGTAGGTGGCTGCGCTGTAGGTCTTCAGCCCCGTGGCTGGCTTGAGGTCGGTGGTGACGTTAAAGCGGCCCACGGCGCCCGTGAACGACGCTGGCTTGGGCTCGGGCAGGGGCAGGATGTTGATGGTCGCCTTGTTGCTGGTGACCTTAAGGTCCTTCTCGACGGGCTTGGAGATGGTTCCAAAAATGCTGCGGAAGGTATCGAACTGCACCACGCTCACGTCATAGTTACCCGATGAAATGGTCAACTTGCCGCTCTGTTGCGGGTAGAGGATGCATTGCTTGAGGATCGCTGTCATGTAGCGCTCACCGTTGAGCGTTTCCACCTTGTTGAGGCTCGGTTGAACGGGAATTTCCTCAATCAGGAAGCCGTCAAACGAGGGCTGCAGGGTAGGGATGAATTGCGATATCTGGTACTTGGTGTACAGCTTGATGGTGCACACCACGGCCTGCTGCTCATACACGCGCGGCTTGGACATCTCGATGCGTACAAACAGGTCCTTGCCGCTCACGGCCTTATCGGCGCTCTGCGTCATCGGGTCGCTGTAGGGTGTGGGGGCACCAGGTGTGGTCTGCTGGTGTGATGGGTGATGGGACTGGCTTCCCGATGCAACCACATCGATGGTGAAGGCCTTGGTTGACATGCGCTTGCCGCCAACGACAATTGAAGCAGCTCCGATGTGGCACTTGCCTGTCGATGTGGCCTTGTATATCATTGTGTACTCCTCGCTTGAACTGCTGCTCGACTTGCCATTGACCCACGACGAACTGTAACTGTGTGACACGCTGGGGCCGTAGATCAGTTGGGCTCCGGTTACCTGGGGAGGGGAAAAACTGCTGCCCTCACCGTTGCTGAGGACAAACGTAACGTTGAACTTGTTGCCCTCGATGACCTGGCGTGGAGCCTCGACGGTAAACGATGCCGCCTGGACGACCATTGCGGTCAAGAGCAGAATGACTATGTTGATGATGCGTTTCATTGAAATATCTCTTGAAAAGCCTGATGCCTAACCTACCACTTATTGCCCGTGCGCTGTCGCTCGTGGCGTTGTTGTTGTGCCTGCTGGGCATTGATGCGCTGCTGGGTGGCACGCTCGCGGTCCTGCATGGCCTTGAGCACCTGCTCGGCATTTTGCTGGCTCATGCCGCCCTGTTGCTGCTGCTGTTGCCGGTCCTTGTTGTTCTGGTTCTGTTGATCCTTGTTCTGGTTCTGTTGATCCTTGTTCTGGTCTTGCTTATCTTTGTTTTGGTCCTTGTTTTGATCTTTATTCTGGTCCTTATTCTGGTCCTTATTCTGGTCTTTGTTTTGATCCTGGTTCTTGTCTTGGTTTTTATCCTTGTTTTGATCTTGTTGCTGCTTCTTGAGCTGGGCCAGGCGCAGGTTGTGGCGCGCTTGCTCATCATTAGGGTCGCAGCGCAGGGCATGCTTGTAGTACTCTACCGCCTTGCCATAGTCCTGCCGGCTGTAGGAGATGTTACCCAGGTCATAACATGCCTTGCCGCGCAACTGCTTGTCCTGTGCCCCCTTGGCCAGGTTGGTCAAGATGCCCTCGGCCTGATTCATGGGGTTTTTCTCGTCATTTTGCTGCGCTGTGGCGTTGCCTTGCCGCATGAGGGCTGTGGCTAGGTTGAACTGCGCCTTCTCGCTGGCGGGGTTGGCCTGCAGCGCCTTGCGATACTCGACCTCGGCCTCAGCATAGCGTTTTTTCTCATAGAGCTTGTTGCCGTTGCGCAGGCACACGCGCTCCCGTTTGGTCATTTTGGGCTTTTTATCGGCAGCTTGGGCCACATTGGTCCCTGCCAGTGCGATCATTACAATCAGCACCGCCTTGAGCAGGTTACTGCTGGCCCTTTTTATCTTGTTGCTTGTCAGTTTCATTGCTATTGGTGTTCTCTTTCTTGTCCTTAGTGAAGAAATTATACTTTTTGAGCCACGGGTTCTTGCGCTCAAGCAATAATAGCAGACCCACTAGCAGCAGCATGGCGATGACGGCAAACACGGGGAATTGCTCGTCGTGCTGCGTGTAGGTGACGGTTGCCAGGTCGCTCTTGGCCAGCTTGTCAAGTGTCTCCTGCAAGGTCGATACTGCATCGGCTGCCGTTCCCGAGATATAGACGCCGTCTCCGGCATTGGCAATCTCTTGGGCCATCTTCTCGTTGAGATAGGTGGTCACGGGGTTGCCGCTGTCGTCGGTCAGGTAGCCGCCGTCCATGGGAATGGGCGCTCCAGTGGTGGAGCCCACTCCGATGACATAGACGTGCACTCCCATCTTGGCGGCCGTTTTGGCGGCCTCGACGGCATCATCCTCAAAATTCTCGCCATCGGTGATGATGATAATCGCCTTTTGCGACTTCTTGCTCTGGGAGAATCCGTTGAGCGCCAAGTTGATGGCTGCGCCGATGGCGGTGCCCTGTGTCGGGGCCATGTTGGTGTTGATGGCATTGAGGAACAGCTTGGCCGACGTGGCATCGCTAGTCATGGGCATCTGCATGTAGGCATTGCCGGCAAACACGATAAGTCCCACCTTGTTGTTTTCAAGGCGGTCGATGAGTTTCTGGAGGATCATCTTGGAGCGTTGCAGGCGGCTCACGTCTTGTGGATTGTCGGTGCTCGATGCGTTCATCGAGTTGGACACGTCCACGGCGACCATCACCTCGATGCCATGCACGTTGGTGGTCGTCTTGTTGGAACCGGCTCGCGGGCGGGCTAGCACCACGATGACCGTCGTGAGCAACAGGAGCTCGAGGGTGAGGCGTATCCAGGGCTTGTAGCGCGATACTTCGGGCATCAGCGGCTCGATGGAAGCGCGTTTTCCATAGCGTTGCAGCCGCCGACGGCGGTCGCGGCGGTTCCACAAGAACAGCAGCACCAGTGCAGGCAGGAGCAGCAACAGATAGAAATATTGCGGGTGTGCAAAATTGATCATTGTTTCTAGTTTTTAGTACCTGGTTTTAAATTTCAAGTCCTGGTTACTTTATGGGATGTGCCTCAAGATGGTGTAATCCATCAGCAGGCTGAGCAACAGCAGGCCCATCAGCAGCAATGCCCATGGCTCGTAGTGATCCTCGGTGTGGGTGAAGTGCTGCACGTCCATGTGGGTCTTTTCCAGCTGGTCAATCTCCTTAAAGATGTTGCTCAGCACGTTGCCCGACGTGGCGCGGAAATATTTGCCGCCTGTTGTGGACGCGATGTTTTTTAGCGTCGTCTCATCGATGACAACGGGCATGCGCTGGTACTGGATGTTGCCGGCATAGTCGATAGCGACGGGATAGTCGGCCGTGCCGTTGCTGCCCACACCGATGGTGTAGATCTTGATGCCATACTTGCGGGCAATGTCGGCAGCGGTATTGGGTGCCACCACGCCGGTGTTGTTAGAGCCGTCGGTGAGCAGGATGATGCTCTTGCTCTTGGCCTTGCCGTCACGAATGCGGTTGATGGCCGTGGCAATGCCGTCACCGATGGCGGTGCCGTCTTCAAGGGCAAACATCTCGGTCTGGCCGATGGCGTTGACCAGCGTGGCATTGTCCATGGTCATGGGGACCTGGGTGAAACTCTCGCCGGCAAACAGCACCAGGCCGATGTTGTCGTGGTCGCGCCCGCTCACAAATTGTGTGGCAACGCGCTTGGCGCTCTCAAAGCGGTTGGGCTTGAAGTCCTTGGCCAGCATGCTGGTGGACACGTCCATGGCGATGACAATGTCGGTGCCCTCCACGTCGCTCGTTGACCAGCTGTCCCTGGTCTGCGGGCGGCACAATATCACGATGAGGCAGGCCAGAGCGGCTAGCTTCAGGGCAAAGGACAAATGCTTGGCCCACACTTTCCAACTCGTGCCCAGTCCGTCGAACGCTCGCGTTGACGACACGTTCATCTCGGGCTCGTTCTTGTCCTGGCTGTAGATATACCATGCGATGAGCGGTATCAGCAGCACGGGCAGCAGCCACAGCCATCCTGGATGAGCAAGGTTCATCATTTCTTTACCTCCTGTTTTTTATCGTTACCGGGTTGCTCGACAGGGCGTGTCGCCTCAACGAAGTTGACGGCGCGCTGGTAGGCCACCTCGTTGTCGTCGGCCAACGGGCGGGCGTTGGCAAACTTCACAATGTCGGCCACCTCAAGGATCATCTCCAGTTGCTCGTTCACGGCCTTGGTCTCATCGTTGCGCTTGAGCGTCTCGATAATCTGTGACGAGGTCATCTCCACGGCATTGATGTCAAAGCGGCGGTCGATGTACACGCGCAGGATGTCGGTCAGGCCCGTGAAGTATTCCTTTTCCTGCCCTCGTTGCCACAACTGGGCGGCCTTGAGGTTTTGCAGATTAATCATGGCCTCGTCATAGGGCGGCAACCGCTTCTTGCTGGGCTTCAACGGGTTGATGCCCTTCTTGTAATATTTGTGGTAGGCCCAGATGCCTCCCGCGATGAGCAGCAACGCCAGTAGCCATGCCCACCAGTAGTCGGGCAGCCAGTCCAGCAAGTTAAACGGTACGTCCTCAACGGGCTTGATGTCGTGGATGTCTTGCATCTGGCTTACGTCAACTGGCAATACCTTGAGAGTTAACTGGTTGCTATATGCGGTATCGCCATTCACCACATAGGGGATAGGCTTGATGATCCACATGCCCGAGTCAAAACTCTGGATGATGAGGTCGCGGTTGATCTGGATGCGGTTGTTGTCCAGGTCGGTGGTGTCGGCGGCAGGGCGCTCGGCAATCTCTACCATCGCGTTCAACGTGTCGGCCTGCTCGTTGGGAAAAAAGCCGCGTGCGCTCTTGTCCTGAGTGATCTCGAGGTGTAGTGTCGTGGTCTTGCCCATGAGCAATGTGGCACTGTCGAGCTTGGCCTTGAAGGTGACATTGCCGCCCCAGGCTGTGGCAAGGGTTGCCATGAGTAGGACTGCGGCCGTCACGATATTTCTCACATTGTGTGACATTATTGTTATAAAAAACTAACTTCTTACTCCTCTATTCTTGAACAGGCCCATCAGGGCGGTCACATAGTCTTCGTCGGTCGCCACAGTGGCCAGATCGACGTTGCAGCGCTGTAGCGTGCCGTTAACGGCCTGTTGCTGGTTGTACCACCAGCGGCTGTAGGTGTCGCGCACACGCTTGCTGCTGGTGTTGACCCACTTCATCGTGCCGCGTTCGGCGTCGCGAACGCGCATCAACCCCACGTCGGGCAGTTGGGACTCGCGCTTGTCATAGACCTGCACGGCGATGACGTCGTGCTTGTGGTTGGCAATGGACAGCGACTTGCTGTAATCGTGCTCGTCGATGAAGTCGCTCACCAGAAAGGTCGTGCAGCGCTTTTTCAAGGCACTGGTCATGTACTCCAGCACCATGTTGATGTCGGTGCCTGTGCCTGTGGGCTGGAAGTTGAGCAACTCGCGGATGACGAGCAGGATGTGTTTGCGCCCTTTCTTGGGCGGGATGAACTTCTCCACCTTGTCGCTGAAGAAGATGACTCCCACCTTGTCGTTGTTCTGAATGGCCGAGAAAGCGATCGTGGCGCCAATCTCGGCCATCATCTCGCGCTTAGCGACTCCCACAGCACCAAAGTCCTTGCTGCCGCTCACGTCAACGAGCAGCATCACGGTGAGCTCGCGCTCCTCCTCATATACCTTGACATAGGGGCGGTTGTAACGGGCTGTGACGTTCCAGTCGATGTCGCGCACGTCGTCACCATACTGGTACTCGCGCACCTCGCTGAAGGTCATACCCCTGCCCTTGAAGGCCGAGTGGTACTCGCCGGCAAATATATTTTGCGACAGGCCCTTGGTCTTGATTTCGATCTTACGGACCTTGCGCAGCAATTCATTGGTGTCCATTCTAGTCTTTAGTCTTTAGTTTCAAGTTTTCAGCACAATTACAATCTCCTAAAAACTTCTAACTCCTAAATTAATCAGGGCACGGCAATCTTGTCCAGTATGTTGCTGATGATCTCGTCGGCAGTGATGTTGTTGGCCTCGGCCTCATAGGTGAGCCCCAGGCGATGGCGCATCACGTCGTGGCACACGGCGCGAACGTCCTCGGGGATGACATAGCCGCGGTTGCGCAGGAAGGCATATGCCCTCGAGGCCAGCGCCATGTTGATCGACGCGCGCGGCGATGCACCAAACGAGATCATGCTCTTCAAGTCGTTCATGCCATAGTCGGCAGGGAAACGGGTGGCAAACACGATGTCAACAATATACTTCTGTATCTTCTCGTCGATGTAGATCTGCTGCACCACCTTGCGGGTGTCAACGATGTCGGCCGGAGTGACAATCGGGCGCACCTGCACGGGATCGGGAGCAATGTTCATCTTGATGATGTCGCCCTCCTCGCTCTTGCTGGGATAGCCGATGATGACCTTCATTAGGAAACGGTCCACCTGGGCCTCGGGCAGGGGATAGGTGCCCTCTTGTTCGATAGGATTCTGTGTGGCGAGTACCAGGAATGGATCATCGAGCCCGAAGGTTTGCTCCCCGATGGTTACCTGGCGTTCCTGCATGGCTTCGAGCAGGGCGCTCTGCACCTTGGCAGGTGCACGGTTGATCTCGTCAGCGAGGACAAAGTTGGCAAATACCGGGCCCTTCTTGACCTCGAACTGCTCTTTCTTGATGCTGTAAATCATGGTTCCCACCACGTCGGCGGGCAATAGGTCGGGAGTGAACTGGATGCGTGAGAAACGGGCATCGATCAGCGAGGCCAGGGTGCTGATAGCCTTGGTCTTGGCCAGGCCAGGCACACCCTCGAGCAGTACATGCCCGTTGGCCAGCAGTGCGAT
Source organism: uncultured Prevotellaceae bacterium (assembly GCA_946406035.1). GTDB lineage: Bacteria > Bacteroidota > Bacteroidia > Bacteroidales > Muribaculaceae > Sodaliphilus. The sequence continues at coordinate 35,550 of CAMJJG010000016.1, read as the reverse complement.
TAGCAGCGAGTCAACGAGGTGCTTCTGACCCACGATGGTCTGGTCCATGCCTTGACGAATCAAGTTCACAAAACTACTCTTACTTGCAATCAGGTCGTTTAATTCCCTGATATTGACTGTTTCTGCCATAACAATATCTGTATTTCTTTTTGGTTATCTGTTTTGACTATTTTACGACGTGCAAAAATATATCTTTCCCATCAACTCCCGACTTAAAATCACGTTAATTTAACAAATATATTGTTAAAAGATTAACACTCCCCCCCTACACTTGAGCTTTGCCGAGGGGTAGCCCACATTCGCGATGAAAATTCCATCGCAAAATTTGATTTCATAGTCAAATGCAAAACACAAAAAGATTTCTCATATAAAAAGTGAATTTGCTCAGTTTTTGTGCTATCTTTGCGTCAAAAGAGTGAAAGCGACAACCAACAAAAACAAGACATTATGAAACCTCAAGAATTGACCGTCGAGAAAAATGAGCTATTTGGGAGCCTCATGAGATGGTTCTCAAAGCGGGCCATAGTAAGCAAGATAACCTTTGTCATTTTTTGCCTGCTTGCTGGATTGTGTGTATTCTGTGCAGTGCTCGGGTATGTTGACTGGCCACCCTGTATTGTAGGTTGTATTATATGCATAGTTGTAGGGGGGCACGATATGATTTGGTGCCACAAACTTGCCAAAGCGAACGATGCACAAGAGTTCTTAACCATCTACGACAAGGTAAGAAAGAGAGAGAAGTGGACAACTCTTACTTGTGCACTATTCTTAATTGCGATCGTCATTGGACTGATTATCATTAAAGCAAATAAAGAACAAATCATTTTATTTGGTGCATTAATGAGCCTTTATATAATTGGTGGAGGAATTTCGGATACCTCCCCGAAGCGAGATGTCGATCGGTTGCGTGAACTGGTGCAACAATCCTAAATAAAGGACTAATACATTAACAGAACGGCTCTGTTGATGTGATTTTAAGGAGTTTTTTGGGGGGATATAGCAAGAATGCACGGGACTGGTGGCTCGTGCATTCTTGTGGTGTAGGGGGTGATAGGCTTGCTGCCGGGTTTAGATCCAGCCCAGCGAGTGGTACAGCAGGGCGATGAGGTAGCCGGCGATGCAGGCGACCACGGTGTGGACCATGCCGGGCATCATGAACGAGTGGTTCAACAGGTATTTCCCAATCTTGGTCGTGCCCGTGCGGTCAAAGTTGACCGTGGCGATGTCCGACGGATAGTTGGGGATGAAGAAGTAACCGTATACCGAGGGGAGCACGCCCAGAAGGATCCAACCGTCAATGCCGAGTCCGTAAGCCAGCGGCAGCATCGAAACGACCACGGCACCCTGTGAGTTGACGAGCACCGACACCAAGAAGAAGGCAAATGCAATCGACCATGGGTATCGCTCCACCAAGCCGGCCAGCATGTCCTGGATTTCGCCCAGGTAGTTGGCAAAATAGGTATCAGCAAGCCATGCGATGCCATAGATGGCGACAACGGCCACCATACCGCTCTGCCAAACGGGACCTGCGATGGCCTTCTTGGGTGACGCCTTGCAGAAGATGATCATCAGCGCCGCAGCGGTGATCATCACAATCTGGATGACAAGGTTCATCTTCAGCGGGGTGAGGTGCATTTTGGTCACTCCATCAACGGCGATACCAAGCTTGGCCAACTGGTCGGCGGTAATGGTCACACGCGAACCGATGAGTTCGACAGTCGCGTCACTGTCGATAGCCTTGATGGTGCTATAGGAGGGAAGTAGCTCCTGGAAGATAGCGAAGAACACAATCACCAGCAAGGCGCCAAAAAAGATGTAAACCGCGCGCTTGCTCTCGGGGGCAATCTTGCGGTCGAGGGTGGTGGCGTTGCTGCCATAGATGTACTCGCGCTGGGCGGGGTCGGCAATGCGCTGCTGGAATTCGGGATCCTTGTCCAGGTCCTTGCCGCGGCGGTAGCTGGCAAGCGATGCCGTGAAGATGCCCAGCAGGCAGGCCGGGAAGGTGACCATGAGCACCTGGGGGATGGAAATGGTGTATCCGTTAGAGCCGCTGATGGTGATGAAGGCCACCACGGCCGCCGCGATGGGCGAGCAGGTGATGCCAATCTGTGACGCGATGCTGGCGATGCCGCAGGGGCGCTCGGGACGGATGCCCTTCTTGATGGCGATGTCGCAGATGATGGGCATCAGCGTATAGACCACGTGGCCCGTGCCGACGAGCACCGTGAGCACGAACGTGGCCAGCGGGGCCAGGAACGTGATGCGGTCAGGATGCTTGCGCAGCATCTTCTCGGCCAGCTGGATGAGCCAGTCCATGCCGCCCGAGGCCTGCATGATGCCGGCGCAGGTGACGGCTGCAATGATGATATAGATGACATCGGTGGGAGGCGTGCCGGGCTTCATGCCGAAGCCAAACACCAGTATGGCCAGGCCGATGCCCGAGATGGCTCCCAGTGCCAGGCTGCCGTAGCGGGAACCTAGCCACAGCGCTGCAAGCACGATGCAGAGCTGAAGAATCATGAGTAGTGACATGGTTAGTTATGTTATAAGTTAAGAGTTAGAAGTTGTGTACTGTATTCTCTAGTAGCGGATGCTGAGCTGCACAAACACGGTGCTGTAGTCAGGATCGGCCAGGGCGCGGTCGTGGGTGAAGCAGTACTCGGTCTGTACTTCCAGATACTTGCAGAAGCGGTAGTTCAGTCCCACCTCATAGTTGCTCTTGGCGTCAACGCTCGAGGCCGTGGGGCGGTACAGGTCGTAGCGGGCCTTGGCCATGAGCTTGTCCTTCACCACGGGGACGATGGCCAGGGCATACACGCCGTCGGCCTTGTTGCCGGCCACGGGATTGCCGTCCCGGTCGCTATAGGTCTTGATGGCGACATCCTTGGTGTCATCGTTCTTCTGATAGGTGGTGGCAAAGCCGTAGCCTGTCGAGTGGATATACTCGGTGCGCAACTGCAGGTCGCCCCGCTTGTACTCGGCGCTCAGCGCATAGCGGTGCTGGCGCAGGCTCACGGTCTCGCTGCCGCTCTTGCGGGCATAGCTGCCCTCCCAGCCGAAGGCACCCAGGCGCATCCCCGTCACGGGCATGACCCACATGCCGCCGATGATGTCCTTGCGCTCGTCCACGTCCTTGACATTGATGCCCTGGCCGTTGAACACGCCCACCTGGTAGTGCAGCAGGTTGCGCCCGCTGCCGTTCTTCAGGAAGTCGCCCTGCAGTTGCAGACCGATGTCGCGGCCGTTGCTCGCGTGCATGCCCGTGCGGTCGCTGAAGCCCGCCAGCCTACTCACCGGTTGCGAGTAGGACATGAAGCCCTGGTCGATGGGGTTCATGGGGTTCTCGTAGGTGAACGGGCGCTTGAACTGGCCCAACTTCACGCGCAGGAAGTCCAGCCGTTGCCACTCCACGAAGTAGTCCACCAGCCTGGGGCTGCTGCCCATCGTGGCGGTGTTACCGTTGATCTGGCCTTGTATCTTGTAGTAGAAGTCGCCCAGGATGCGGCCCTCGATAGATGCCCTGACGAGTTTCACGTCAAAGGAGTTGCTGTTACCGCCGTCCTGGAAGGTCGCCTGATAGGATGCCATGGCAAAGCCGCTGAACTTGGGCTTGGTGAAAACAGGGCCATTGCTGTCGTCCTGGGCCAGCGCTGTCAGGAGCAGCAAGCAGCCCACGATGATTAAGAACGCTCTCTTCATAGTCGTTGATATATTTTTTGGAGGTCAATTGATAAACTCGTTGTGGCAAAGGTAAGGCTTTTCTGTCGATTATCCATCTCTAGATGAGGTTTTTTGTGCAACTGTCCATAAAAAAGCGGGCCTGGCAGTTGGGGCCAGGCTCGCTAGAGGTAGTGAGGCAGTGCTTATTTCACGAGGATCTTGCGGGTGGTACCGTCGCTGTAGCGCACGATGTTCACGCCGGGCTGTAGCTCGCTGAACTGGCGGCCCTGGATGTCATAGATGCGGCCCTCGGCAGGCATGGTGGCCACCACCTCATTGATGGCGGTGCCGCCGATGCTGGCCTCGTTGCTGGGCAGGCTCTCGCCCTGGGCATACACGGCAGTAACCGTGTACACGGCATCGCTGCCGGCATTGGGCGCGGTGTAGGTCGTCTCGGGGGCGGGAACGTAGCCGATGAGCTCGCCGTCGCAATAGACGTTATAGCCGTTGAGCGTGCGGGGTGCCTCGCTGGTGGCGGCCGGGGCATAGGTGAAGTCGTCAACCATCAGCATCACGCTGCGGCGGATGCAGCGCACGGCCAGGTAGCGGGTGCCCTCAGGCACGTCAAACGTGTATTCGTGCCAACCCTCGGTCACGTAGATGCGATCCTCGGCATTGAGCTTCACGAAGCTGTCGTGATGGGCATCGGTGGTCGAGACATAGACGTTGATCCACTCCGAGTCAAAGGTGGCAGCCTTGGCCCAGAACTTGATGGTCTGTGCACGGCCGTCGAGGCATGGGGTGATGAGCCAGTCGTCGTTCTCAAACGGGTAGTCGGCGCTGGGGGCAGCCATGTACTGCTCGCCGCTGTGGGGTGCAAAAGCGCCGTCCATGTTCTCCTCTACCCAGGTCATCGACTGAGTGGTGTTGAACACCTGGAAGGCCATGGGAGCACCCTGGTTCTCGTACTGTACGGGGATGCGCGGGGTCACCATCGTGGTGGCACCATCACCGTCATAGAGTGTCCACTCGCCCACGCCATCGATGGCAAACGGGCGGTAGCTCTCGAAGTCGTCGGTCACATACTCCATCTCACCCTGTGCGGGCTCTACCGACTGGCACTCGGCCCAGTTGAGCACTACGCCGGCATCGCTGGCCGTGGCGGTCAGGTACTCGGGTGCGGGCAGTTCGTTGGGACGCACCGAGGTGGCGATGATGCCGCTGGTGTTGTTGTCCGTCATCATATCTTCGCTCCACACGACCTCAACCTGCCAGTTGATGGCCTCAACATCGGCATCGGCTGCAGTGGCGGTGTAGGTAGCGGTACCGGTTGCCGTTGAGCCAGCGGCCAGGGTTTGGTCGGAGATGCTCTGGTAGAGTTCGCCGTCGCGGTAGATGTTGACGGTGTAGCTCTGGGCATCCTGCGAGCCGCGGTTCACGATGTCATACTTCATCGTCATGTCCTCACCCACGTCAGCGCGCTTCGGGTCGATGGTGAAGGCCGTCACTGCCAGGTCACAGGCTACGCTGGCCTCTGCAATGCGGATGTTGTCCACATACATGTCGCGGCGGGCACCCATCTGGTCGCTCAAGGCGCTGGCCAGCAGGCCGATGTTGGCAAACGAGGCCTGGGCATTCTTGGGCAGCATCACCTCGCACTCTACCCAGCCGTCGGTCTGCTCGTTCATGAAGAACTGGGCGTTCTCCACATCCTGCCACTCACCGCCGTCAAAGGAGACTTGTACCTGGATGTTGTCATCGATTTCGCCGTCCCACTCGGGGTCATACCACTGGCTGCGGCCGTAGTGGAACATAAACTTCATCGTGGGGGCGCTCACGCTGTTCAGGTCGAGCATGGGCGACACCAGACGGCTCTGCTGGCCGTAGTCGGCATACATGCTCTCGGCTATCAGGAAGCCACCGTCATAGTCCGGAGCCTCGATCATGGGTTCGCCTGTCCAGTCGTCATAGATGTCCCCCGTGGCATAGAAGTCAAAGTCATTGACCTCGCCATCCAGCGTCCAGTTCTCCTGCTCGCCCCTGGCAAACGATGCCTGATAGGGCAGCTGCAGGGGCTTGCCAGTGACCACGCTGTTGGTGCTGGCTGCAGCGCCCTGCTGGCCGTTGTAGAGCGGTGTGATGGTGTAGCTGGCGCTCACCTGCCCCTCGGTGACGGGGATGTTGTCGGTATAGGTCGTGGCACTCGTGCCGTCGGCGACAACGCCGCTCGAGGCACTGTTGCGCTCCACGCGGTAGGTCACGGCATCAAAGTCCACATATCCGCCGTTGACCGACTGCGAGGGTGCATCCCACGTGATGGTGATGCTCATGTCGTTGTTCAGGCGGGCAATGGCATTGGTGGGGGCCACGGGCATGTCTTGACCGACAAAGGCGGTCACCTCGACAGCGCTGCCTTCACCTGCTTGGTTGCGGGCCACGATGCTGTAGGTGTTGAAGCCGTTCTGCACCTCGGTGTCCTGATAGGTCACCTGCTCGCCAGGAGCGGGATTGTCGATGGTCTTCTCCAGCACGCCGCCCACACTGATGTCGATGGCGCTGATCTGTTCAAGCGTCTCGCCGGCAGCGGTCACGGTGGGAGCCGTGAAGGTCAGCGTGGCCTGGGTGGCACCCATGGCTGCGGGAGTGAGACTGACGCTGGTCACCTCGCCGGGAACGCCCTTGGGCGACTTCTCGATGAGCTTCACGTTATCAATCTCGACGCGGTGCTGGTCGGGTTCGCTGTAGGCATAGAAGGCCAGGCGGTAGGTGCCGCTCACGGGTGCATACACCTTGACGGTCTTGTCGCCCGAGTCGGCGCTCACCACGCTGGGATAATCGGCCAGAACCTGGGTGAACGATGCGGGATCGGTGCTGGTGCCCAGCAGCACGCGCAGGTTCTCGGTCTTGGACAGCACGCCCATGTAGAACTTGAGTTCATACACCTTGTCGGCATCCAGCTCGAATGCCGGCGAGATGTAGTAGTCATCACCGGGCAGCCCGGTCTGGTAGTCGAGCATGTAGGCTGCCATTCCGTTCAGGAATTCCCAGGTGCGGCCACCGTTCTGGTCCACGATGGTCCAGGATTCAAAGGCTTGCTGCGTGTCGAAGGTCTCCTCGAGCAGCACGTCGCCTGTGCTTGCCCACGTCGATGTGGAGGCAAGCGCCATTAACCCTAACGAGAGGGCGCGAAGTGAAAATCTGTAACTTTTTTTCATACGCATTAATGTTGATTAAAAGTAAGTTGCTGGGCAAATGTAGTAATAATACCAATAAGCGGCGTTGAAAAAATGTTAAAGGGTTATAAAAATACTGATTAGGGCTTATTGCCAGGTGTTCACGGGAAAAACCAAGTGGCAATCGAGGCACGATGAGCGAAAAAGTGGATTACCGCTTGTCGCTGTCATCGGGATTGACTACATTTGCAGCAGTTAATCATTCTAACCTGTTTGCTGTGATGAATCATTCAAGACAATTGCTGCGGTGTGCAGCGCTGTTATTACTGGTGGCCCTGCTGTCAGTGCTGCCGGCAAATGCTCAATATGGCAGCCGTGGCGACAAGCGTTACCGTGACCGCTATAGCCGCGTCAGCACCTATGGCGACGTGGTGGAGGTGAAGCTCAGCGAGCCCGGCACCTTGGAATCCAAGATGCCGCCCGAGGCGGTGAACCGCGTACGCTTGCTCCACATCGAGGGGCCGATGGATGCCCATGACTTCAAGTTCCTCAAGAAGATATGCGACCGCTCGCGCTGTGAGGACAGCCGTGGCAAGGGAGTGGACAACTACATCGACCTGGAACTGGAACGTGTGCGCATCATCAGTGCGGGCACAATAGGCCTGCTGGGAGCCAGCGGGTCCCGCGATGTGCTCGATAACGCCTTGGCCTATAGCAGTCACCTGCGCTCTATCGTGCTGCCCGAGCGCTTGAAGCGCATCGGCAGCAATGCGTTGCATGGCTGCAGCCGCCTCGAGGAGGTAATCATGCCGCCGGGCGTGCGCTCGTTGGGCAGTAGTGCTTTCTCGGGCTGTTACAACCTGGAATACATCTCATTGCCTGCTGGACTGGAAAGCATTGGTGACGAGTGCTTTTATGGCTGCGAGAAACTGGGTGGCATCAATATCCCTTACAGCGTCACCCAGATTGGGAACAAGGCCTTCAAGGGGGCCGGCTTGCAGCATGTCATCTTGCCACAAGGGCTACAATCGTTGGGCTCGGGTGCATTTGACTCCACCCCGCTGACCGATCTGGTCATTCCCGCATCGACCAAAATCACCGACGACTATCTGGGCTATATGTCCAAGATGCAGGAACTCGCTGTCGAGGATGGCAGCCGCTACTATACCTATGAGGATGGTGTGCTATATGATAACACGGGGCTCATGCTGCTGCTATATCCTGCTGGACGCACTGGCACCTGTCGCGTGCCCGATGGCGTCGAGGCAATCGGGGCGTTAGCCTTCAATGGCTCGCTGGTCGAGGACGTCTATCTGCCGCCCAGTGTTGCAGTGGTGGGTGAATCGGCCTTTGAGCGGTGCTCCCACTTGCAGCGCGTTGACATGCCGGGTGTAGCTTCCCTGGGCAAGTGTGCGTTTAAGTATTGCTCCAAGCTCGTCTCTTTCACCACCAGCCGTGACATCAAGGTGATACCACAGGAAGCGTTCGAGGAGTGTAAAGCCTTGAAATCGGTCAACCTGCCCTCGTCGGTAACTACTATCGCGATGCGGGCTTTCAAGAATTGTCCGGCTATCGAGAGCGTGGAGTTCCCCATCGGCTTGACCGAGATTGGCAAGGAGGCCTTTGAGGGTAACAAGGCCTTGACGGCCATCGAGTTGCCGTCGGCACTCAAGTCAATCGGCGAGCGGGCCTTCAAGAATTGCCGTGGATTGACCAGCGTAACGATTCCTGATGCCTGCACGTCGCTTGACAAAGAAGCCTTTCGCGAGTGTACTTCGCTGGCGGTCATCGATTTGGGTAATGGAGTTGCCTCGTTGGGCGATAATGCATTACGCGAGACTGCAATTACGTCGCTCGTTCTGCCTGGTAGTGTCACTCACCTGGGCAAGAAGGTGACCGAGAAATGCAAGTCATTGACCCGCATCGAGTGCCACGCCGTTTTGCCGCCCACGCTTGATAAGGAAAGCAACAACAAGATTGAGTTGTACGTTCCCGCGTCGTCGGTCGATGCCTATCGTAGCGCCAAGAACTGGAAGAACTTCAAAAACATCCTCTCACTGGAGTGAAATGTCTGAACAATCGACTTTTACAGCATCGTTATTAAAGTGGTTTGTAACACACGGCCGCGAATTGCCGTGGCGCGGCATTGATGACCCGTACGGCATCTGGGTGAGCGAGATCATCCTGCAACAGACGCGCATCGAGCAGGGACGCGACTATTGGCACCGTTTCATGGAGCGTTTTCCGACGGTCGAGGCGCTAGCCGCTGCTAGTGAAGACGAGGTGCTGCGACAGTGGCAGGGGCTGGGCTACTATAGCCGTGCCCGCAACATGCACGCTGCCGCCCGCCAGATTGTCGATCAGGGTGCTTTCCCAAGCACTTTCGACGGGTTGCGTGCCCTCAAGGGGGTAGGGGACTATACCGCAGCGGCGGTGGCGTCAATGGCATTTGGGGTACCTGTTGCCGCCGTCGATGGCAATGTCTATCGGGTACTCGCTCGTCACTACGGCATCGATCAGCCCATCAACACGACCGCAGGCAAACGCACCTTCTGGCTCATGGCCCAGGAACTCGTGCCCGAGCGCGAGGCGTCTGCTTTCAATCAAGCGATGATGGATTTTGGGGCCATATGGTGCACACCGCGGTCGCCGCGGTGCATCGATTGTCCAGTTGCCGAGACTTGTGTGGCCTTGCGGACAGGCCGTGTCGCACAACTGCCCGTCAAGGAGAAGAAGGTCAAGGTGCAGCAACGTCGATTCTCCTATGTCTATATCCGTCATGGGGGCATGGTGGCTCTGCGACGTCGCCCTGCTGGCGACATTTGGCAAGGTCTGTGGGAACCGTTGATGGTCGAGGCGGCCCCATTGCCCGACCTGGGTTGCCCGCTCACTCTTGTGGCCAGTGGGGTAAAGCATGTGCTGACCCATCGTGTGCTGTATGCCGATTTCTATCTTGCTGAGCCCGATGTGCGTCCGGCGCTGCCGCCCGATTATTGCTGGATTGCCGAGGATGAAGTGATTAACTACGCCAGGCCGCGTCTTGTTGTCAAACTGACCGACCTCCTCTCCACGGCCTCACGATAAGCCTCAGAGTCAGTCTGTTGCTAACCTCTTTACGCCAAAAATTACAGCCTGCAAATTATCTCGTTTCGAGTGATTTGCAGGCTGAACATTGTGGTGTCACGCCATCATTCCACCTCCTCGCTCACGGGATTGATGTCGAAGGCATAGGTCTTGAGATACTCGTTCTGCTTGATGATGTCGCCCCTCTTGGTGGCCTTGACCAGATGAAAGAGGCACGTCAAGTGCTCGCCCTTGCCGGTGTACATGCTCTGGTATCTCTGGTAGAGCTCGTCACACGCTTGGATGACGGCCTCGTCATTGCCTGTCGTGGTGGGCGTGGGATAGGTGGCATGAATGACCTCCCACATCAATGTGATGGGGCTGTAATAGCGGTCGGTGTGATCGACTGCTCCGTCAACGAGAAATTCCTCCTCTATCTCCAGATAATAGTCAATAACCATTGTTGACGGCTCATCGTCGCCACACGACGAGAGCGTTCCCATTGTGGCAATGAGTAACAGCAGGAGCGACAGCCCCTGCCAAGTCTTGAGTAACCTTGTCATGACTGGATGTGTACCGATTTTTAGTGGATCGACGGTTACTTGTCGTTCTTGAGGTTGTGCTCGATGGCCGTGTTGACGTCATCGATGGTGGGCTCGCTGTTGGGGGTGGCTAGCACCTGTTTGACGAGGCCTTCCACGTCGATTTTGCGAGCGGGAGCCTGGTTGGCATCCTTCTCCATCAGGGCCTGGTCGATGAGCGTGGTGACATCGGCGATGGTGATGGTGCCGTCATGGTCGGCATCCAGGTTGACGGCCATCAGGGTCGTGGGTTGCTCGACGCCCAGCAGCACGTTGATGCACTTGTCTACCAGGGGCACCTCGCTGGCGTTGGCAGCGATGCCGGTGGCAAGAACACAAAACAGTAATGTAAAGATTTTCTTCATGATTGTTTCCCTTTCTATATTGTTGAATGAATTGATATGCTGTTGCAAAAGTAGCACTTTTAATAGGAATTGGCAAATGTTGAGCCGTCAAAAATTATTCCGGCGAGTCGATACTAGGCGGTAGCGCTCCGAAATGATAGACCGTGAGCGTGCGGCTGTCTCTCACGATTCCGTCGTTATCAATGTGGGTGCGGAGGATTTTCACCACACACACCGTGTTTTTCTCGTGGGCACCATACATGTTCTTATACTCGCGGTAGATGTTGTCACACGCCGTGAGCACGGCCGGGTCATTGCCTTGATAGTCGGCGATGGGATAGGCGTTGTGCAGGGCGCGTTTCATTCGGGTGATGGTCGTGTACAGGACGTTGCCGCTCGAGTTTTCACTCATTGTGCCTTGCTGCTCGTCCTCGCTCGATGCGCTGTACCCCACACTCGAGTCAATCGACATGTAGTAGCTCACTAGCATGTCGTCGTCATCGTCGCCACACGATGTCAATATCAGTAGCGGTGTGACCAGCAGTACCAGGGTAAGCAGGAGCCGTCGGTATACTTCAGGTTGCCTATTCATCATTGTAATTGATTGAGTTGTTGAATTATTGCCACAAAGGTAATGGCTTGATTCCAATTTTGCAACACAATGGCTCTTGAATTTTCATGGAAATTATGTTTTTTTGCTACCCAAAGAGGCGATGTGCAATTTATTAATTGCCGGGCGCGGATTGTCTGGTGCGGTGCGTGGGGGCATTTTCAGCTGAAATAATGTGGCCCGAAAATCGTTTTTGGCCGACGTGATGAAATTGTAGCGAGATTTTATGTCTATTTCCGTCTAAAATATTTAATTTTGCAAGTTATTCCAATTATACGATATCAGAGGATATGGCAAACAAGAAAAATCGCCAAGTGGTGGCCGATTATGGCATGGTGCGAGTGGCAGCCGTTGTGCCGCGTGTCAATGTGGCCGATGTCGACGGTAATGTGGCTCACATTGTTGAGGGGCTGGACATGGCTGTGGCCGCTGGAGCTCACGTTGTTGTGATGCCCGAGTTGTGTGTGACGGGTTACACCTGTGCCGACCTGTTTGATAACGAACTGTTGCTGGATGCCGCCGAGCAGGCACTGGTCAACTTGTGTGCCCGCTACAAGGACACGCCGGTCATGGCCGTCGTGGGGGCTCCCTTGCGCTCGTGCGGACACTTGTTTAATTGCGCCGTGGTCATCAACGGTGGCGAGATGTGGGTGGTCCCCAAGACCTATATCCCCAACTACAAGGAGTTCTACGAGAAGCGCTGGTTCACCACGAGCAACATCACTGCCATCGCGGCCAAGGATTGCATCACCGTGGGTGGTGAGGAGGTGCCATTTGGAACTCACATGATATTTGAGGCCGGGAGGGCCCGGGTGGCAGTGGAGATATGCGAGGACCTGTGGGTACCTGCCCCGCCCAGCAGCATTGCCGCCATCAATGGCGCTAACGTGATCGTCAACTTGTCGGCAAGCAATGAACTCATCGGCAAGCACGGTTACCTGATGGACTTGATCAAGCACCAGAGTGCGCACTGCATCGCGGCCTATGTCTACGCCTCATGCGGCTACGGCGAATCGACGACCGACCTCGTCTTTGGCGGTAACGCCGTCATCGCCGAGAACGGCAAGATGCTAGCCCAAGGGGAACGCTTTTCTACCGAGGCTCAAATGTCGCTAGCCGACATTGATGTGGCCGCGCTCGAGAATGAGCGGCGCGTCAACGGCAGCTTTGCCGATAGCATGGTGCAGTTCGGGACCCCGTTTGAGCGCATTGCCATGACGGTGGCCGGGCCTGTGGACTATGAGACGCACGACCTGTTGCGCCCCGTCCGCTCCAAGCCCTTTGTACCCGAGGAGGATGAACGCCTGAATGCGCGTTGCGAGGAGATTATCGCCATTCAGACCAGCGGCTTGATGCGCCGTCTGGACTTCACGGGCATACCGACTATCGTTGTTGGCGTATCTGGCGGACTGGACTCGACTCTGGCGCTACTGGTCGCTGTGCGCACCTTTGACCGCATGGGACGCGACCGCAAGGACATCCACGCCATCACGATGCCTGGGTTCGGCACGACCGACCGTACCTACACCAACGCCTGTGCGATGGTGCGCTCGCTAGGTGTGACGCTGCACGAGATCAGCATCGCTGCCGCTGTGACCCAGCACTTCATGGACATCGGTCATGATGCGGGCAACCACGACGTGACCTATGAGAACAGCCAGGCGCGCGAGCGCACCCAGATATTGATGGACTTCTCTAACAAGGTCAACGGCCTCGTGTTGGGCACGGGCGACTTGTCTGAACTTGCACTGGGATGGGCGACCTATAATGGCGATCACATGTCGATGTATAACGTGAACGTGAGCATCCCCAAGACCCTGGTGCGCCACCTGGTGCGCTGGTTTGCCGCGTCTCTCAACGATGGAACAGATGCAGGCAAATCGATACACGATACCTTGACCGATGTGCTTGACACCCCCATCAGTCCCGAGCTGACGCCTGCTGGAGCCGATGGCAAGATCCTGCAAGTGACCGAAGACATTGTGGGCCCTTATGAACTGCATGACTTCTTCCTGTACAACCTGCTGCGCTATGGCTTCACTCCCGCAAAACTCTACCTGCTGGCGCGCAAGGCCTTCAATGGGCAGTATGACAACGCGACCATCAAGAAATGGCTGCGCACGTTTATCAAGCGCTTCTTCTCCCAGCAGTTCAAGCGCTCCTGCTTGCCCGACGGGCCCAAGGTGGGTAGTGTGTCCTTATCGCCCCGCGGCGACTGGCGCATGCCCAGCGATGCCTCCTCGCGGTTGTGGCTCGCTCAGTGTGATGAATTACCCGAGTAAGTTTTTTTAACCCAGGATTTGGATACCGTGGCATCGAATTTGCAGATGTGGTTGTTCAAACGGGACAAATGAATATCTCTAGAGGAACATATAACGTCTTGCGCAGTGTGGTGGTTACCACGCTGGTGGTTGTCGTTGCCGTGATTGCATTGGCCTATCTGTTATTGCTCTTGCCTCCTGTTCAGCAACGGTTGAGTGACGCTGGAGAGCAGGCATTGAGCGATTATCTCAATACCGAGGTCAGCATCGGCTCGGTGTCGGTATCACCATTTAACCAGTTGGAACTCAATGATGTGCTCGTCAAGGATCAGCAAGGGGACTCATTGTTGACTGTTGGCAAACTGGGAGCGGGCATCAGCCTCAAGAAATTGCTGGTTGATAACCGCATCGTGGTCACTTACGCCGAAATCATAGGCCTCGACGGGCATGTGACGCGTCCCGATAAACATAGTCCCACCAATGTGCAGTTTATCATCGACGCTTTCAAGCCCAAGGATGACCAGCCGCCCAAGCCGTTTGATGTTCAGGTCAACACGGTGGTCATGCGCAAGTCCAACTTGACCTATGACGTGCTGGATCAGCCGCGCAAGTATGTTCGGTTTGATGTCAATCACTTGTCGGTGAGTAACTTGTGTGCCGATTTGTCCTTGCCTCAACTCAAGAATAAAGATTTTTACATCAGAGTCAAGCGCCTGTCGTTTGCCGAGCAGAGCGGCTTGGACCTGCAGCGCCTCTCGGCAGATGTGCACATTACCGACAATGCTCTGGATATCAAGGATGTCAAGTTGAAATTCCCTCATAGCGACATTCGCCTTGATGATATGCACCTGGAATATACCGCACTCAACAATCTGGGCAATGAAATCAATCAGTTGCCCCTGATGGTCAGTACGCCAGGCAGTGTGGTCACGCCAGCCGACTTCGCCGCGTTTGCACCACAGCTCAAGCGATTTGATGACCCATTGCAGATTGCTGCCACGGTGGTGCGTGACGGCTCTCGGCTTGAGGTGCCTAACTTGAAGGTTCAAGCGGCCGGAGGTGGCCTGTCGCTGGCCACTCGAGGCAGTGTGACATTGCCTTCCCAGGGTGGATATTTTGCTTGTGATCTGGACCATATCGACTTGGACGCCAAGGCATCAGATGTAACCAACATTACCAGCCTGGTGGCTGGCATGTCGCCCCAGGCGAGGAATATACTGGCACGTTGTGGCAATGTGACTGTCGATGGAGAGTTGCATGCCCGACCCAATCACTTGAGTTTTGATGGTAATCTGGGTACCTCGCTTGGCGCTGCCGACTTGAACGGCACTCTGGCCAAGCAGGGCGGCTCGACGCGCTTCAACGGGCACGTCAAGACTCCTAGCCTCAAGTTGGGGACCCTGCTTGACAAGGGCAACCTGCTAGGCGAGGTGGCAATGGATGCCCAGATCGATGCCACAATCAATCGTGGCGATGTGTCGGGACACCTGCAAGGGCAGATTCCCTTTATCGACTTCAAGGGCATGCGCTATCACGACATCACAGCCGATGTCGATAAGATGGGCAATGACTATATGGGCACAATAGCCATGAATGACCCCAACGGCAAGGTCAACATCGACGGCAAGGCGACTCTGGCGGGCGAGAATTCGACCTATGAGCTGGCTGTTAACACCAGGGGACTGAATCTGTCTCACCTGGGATTGGTCAAGCAGTATTCCGACCACCGTCTTGACGTGAATGCCACTGCAGCCTTCTGGGGTAACACCTTGGATAATGCCAAGGGGCTCGTTGAGCTGGAGAATGTCACCTTTGCCAACGCCAAAGGACAGGGCCTGCACATCGATAGCTTCAAACTCAGTGCCGACAATGACGGCCAGGACAAGGCTATCGACATCAACACCGACCACGTCAAGGGTTCGATCAGCGGCCAATATGATTTCAAGACAATCGTCCCCTCGGTCAAGCACATGCTTTCCAGGGTCTTCCCCGAGTATTTCGGCAACTATGCCGACTTCTCTCATGAGGGAATGCCCAACAACGTGCAGTTTGACTTCGTTATCACTCCCGATGACCAGTTGAACGCCATGCTCAACCTGCCAGTCTATCCCTTCTACCGCTATACGATCAAGGGCGGGTTGAACGAGAACAACAACACCTTTGACGTGGCTATCGATGCCCCCTGGATGAAGCAGGGCAACAAGTTCATCACCGGCACCCATCTCGAGGCGTCGCTCGATAGCCTGTCCGACCAGGTGCTCATCAATGCCCGATCGATCTATCCCATCAAGAATGGTAAGAAGGTGAATCTGGCCATCGGCTTGAGTGGTCACAACAACAGGGTTGACGGTAAACTGGACTGGTGTGTCAAGATTGACGAGAACGACACGGTCAATGCGCGCCGCTTCCATGGCAACCTCAACTTGAGCGCTCTGCTCGACAGGGGGCAACAGGGCAAGCTCAAGGCCAACATCGACGTCAATCCGTCACAGATGGTGTTTAACGACACGGTCTGGAACGTAGGCAAGGGCAAAATCTTGTTAGACAACGGCGACGTCACGGTCAACAACCTGGCGGGCCAGCATGCCGAGCAATACATACGCATCAATGGCAGGGCCTCTCATGACCCGAGCGACTCCTTGTGTATTGAACTCAATGACGTGAATCTTGATTACGTGTTCGAGACTCTGGCCATCGACCACGTGAGCTTCGGTGGCAAGGCCACCAGCAAGCTTTATGCCAGCAACTTGTTCTCGGGTACGCCCAGCATCCACACGCCCAGCCTGTACATCGATGACATCTCCTACAATGGCGCTGTCCTGGGCGATGCCGATATCAAAGCGACATTTGACAACGATAGCAAGGGAATCCTTGTCTCGGGCAACATCGACCAGCCCAATGGCCGCAACAGCACGCTTGCCGGTGGCATTTTTGTGGCCGACGACTCGCTGGATATCGTGTTTGTCACCGACCACGTCAACGTCGGCTTCCTCAAGCCCTATATGGAAGCGTTTACCAGCGACGTGAGGGGCGAGATGTCGGGCAAGGCCAGGTTGTTTGGCAACTTCCACACCATCAATCTCGAGGGCGATATCGTTGCCGATACCTTGCGGTTCCTCATTGACTATGTCAAGTGCTATTATACCAGTTCCAATGCCCCGATCCACATCGTGCCCGACTTGATCGTGTTCAACGACATCCCCATCCACGACCGTGAGGGCCACGAGGCGCTCTTGGGCGGATGGCTCAAGCACGATGCGTTCCACCGGCCCGAGTTTAATTTCGCCATCACTGGCGCCACCGATTTCCTGTGCTATGATACCACGCCGGCCGATAATCCACGCTGGTATGGCACCATCTATGGCAATGGCAGTTGCTTTGTTGATGGAGGCCCCGGTGTCGTCAATGTGAACGTGAACATGGATTCAGCACCGCGATCGCGATTCACGTTTGTATTGAGCGACAATGAGCACGCCGACAATTATAATTTTATCACCTTCCGCGACCGCAATGCGCTGAACGAGCCTGTCGTCAAGGTGGACCAGAATGATCCCAGCTGGATCTTCAGCAACCTCAGCGAGATAGGGAAGCAGCAACCTCAAGAGGAGCAAACCGAGCCTAGCGCCTACTTTATCAACCTCGAGGGCAACATCACGCCCGACGTGGCTCTCACCGTCGTCATGGACCCCGTGGGCGGTGATCAGATCAAGGCGACAGGTCATGGCAATATGCATCTCACCTATAACAACAATGATGAGTTGCGCACCTATGGCACCTATAAGTTAGACAAGGGTATCTATAACTTTACCCTGCAAGACCTCATCATCAAGGATTTCAACATCCAGGACGGCAGCAGCATCAGTTTCCAGGGAGACCCCTATGCCGCCGAACTTGACCTCCAGGCCGCCTATACGCTCAATGCCAACCTCAAGGACCTGGACGAGTCGTTTGCCAGCGATCCCGAGTTGAACCGCACCAATGTGCCCGTCAACGCCTTGTTGTATGCGAGGGGCAGTATCGCCCAGCCTGTCATCTCGTTTGACTTGAAGTTCCCCTCACTCTCCAGCGATGCCGATCACAAGATCAAGAGCATCATCAGTTCCGATGAGATGATGAACCACCAGATTATCTATCTGCTGACCCTCAACAGGTTCTATACCCCCAACTATACGGGCATGGCAACCAATCAGAACGAGGTCCTCTCATCGGTGGCTTCATCTACTATCTCGGGCCAGTTGTCCAACATCTTGGGCAAGATTGCCGATAACCTGTCGATTGCGCCAAACTTCCGTACCGACAAGGGCGACTTCAGCGACATGGAGGTAGACGTGGCTTTGTCGAGCCAGTTGCTCAACAACCGACTGTTGCTCAACGGCAACTTTGGCTATCGTGATAATACCTACAATGTCAACACGAGCAACACCAACTTCATCGGTGACTTTGACCTGGAGTATTTGCTCAACAGCAAGGGTACTATCAGGCTCAAGGCCTATAACCACTTCAACGACCAGAGCTATTACTACATGCACTACCTGCGCAACGCGCTCACTACCCAGGGCGTGGGAGTGGTTTGGAAACATGATTTCGACAACCCCATCCGCAAGGGTAAACAGCGGGAACACTCACCGTCGGGTCATGACAGCATCCCCAAGCGCGACTCCTCTCCCGTTCCTGCCGACGATAACGGGATGCGCCAGCCTGTGCCGATGGTGATGCTGCGCCCTGCCCAAAACAATGATTCGTTAAAGAGTAGATGATCAAGCGACTATTCATATCATTATTGACTGCAGTAATAGCTCTTACCGCTTGGAGCATGACCGATGACACTGTCGATTCGGTCGCTGTCGAGCGCGATAGTATTAACGCCATGTTTGAGTCTATCTCGTTGAGGCTGGATAGCCTGTCGGCTAGCATCAGTGGCCAAGCCTCCATCGACACCACGACAAGCACGAGCACAAGAAAATCCAGTGGCAACTGGAAGGATGTGATCTTTCGCCGCGGTTGGAGCATCAACGACACGTCCATCCACTATCCGCCAGTGCTCAACTTCGGGTTCAAGGCCTATCGATGGCTCAATCATGCCCTCAACTACTATGACACGGCCTATGTGGTCAATCCGGGTAAAACCAGCGGCAAGAAGTGGAAAATCATGCTCAAGAACAACAACTGGCTGGATTTCTACTCTGGGCACCTGAGCCAGTGGCGCTCCTATGTGCAGCTCAACAGTGACGTCACGTCGCTGTTCGGTTTCCAGATATGTGGCATGGGACTTAGTGTCTCCTACATGTTCAACGTGCGAGACCTGCTGGCTGGCAAGTTCATCCATAACCGCCGCTTGCAGTTCTCCATGACCACGTCACGCTTTTTTGTCGAGGGCTATTACCGCAAGAACGACGAGAGCACCGTCCACCTCTATCGGCTCGGCCCTTGGGAGGGCGACCAGATTTTCTCTGGCCTTAAACGTGAGAGTTATGGCCTGGATGCCTACTACATCTTTAACCACACCCATTATAGCCAAGCCGCTGCCTACAGTTTCTCCAAGTATCAGAAGCGCAGTTCGGGCTCACTGCTTGGCGGCATCTATCTGAGCCATCAAGATATTGTCATGGACATGAGCAAGCTCCCTAACGAGATGATCAAGTACCTGCCCGATGAGATCAGCGATTACCGCTTTCGGTATCGAGACTTTGGTGTGATGATTGGTTACGGTTATAGTTGGGTATTCCACAAGGGGTGGCTCTATAACATCACGGTGGTGCCCAGCATCGGGTATCGCCACAGTTTCCCCAATTCCATTGAGGGAAAACGCTCGCTCCTGTCAACCAACCTGAACGGGCGCATGGCACTGGTGCGTACGGCCGGCAACTTCTTCTACGCCCTTACCCTCAACCATGAGGGCCACTGGTACCAGAGCAAGCTGCACAGTTTCTACAACAGCTACAACAACCTCGAGTTGACCGCTGGCTTCCGTTTCTGATTTTAATGCGTTTTTAAAGCCCCGTAACGCAAAAAATGGCTACCTTTGCAATCCCAAAACAGTAGATCATCATAATGAGCGTAACGATATTAGGTATAGAGTCGTCGTGTGACGACACGTCGGCAGCAGTGCTGCGCGACACGGTGTTGTTGAGCAATGTTATCGCCAGCCAGCGCGTGCATGAGGCCTATGGTGGCGTGGTGCCTGAATTGGCATCGCGCGCCCACCAGCAGAACATCGTGCCCGTCGTGAGTGAGGCCATCCGTCAGGCGGGCATCGACCGCAAGGACATCGACGCCATCGCCTTCACGCGTGGCCCCGGCCTGCCTGGCTCGCTCCATGTGGGCACCTCGTTTGCCAAGGGGTTAGCCCTTGCGCTCGACATCCCCCTGGTCGACGTCAATCACCTGCATGGCCACGTGCTGTCCCACTTTGTCAAGGAAGACGAGAACACCGTTGTTCCCGATTTCCCTTACCTGTGTCTGCTCATCAGCGGCGGCAACAGCCAGATCATCAAGGTCAACTCCCCCCGCGACATGCAGGTGCTGGGCCAGACCATCGACGATGCCGCTGGCGAGGCCTTCGACAAGTGCGCCAAGGTCATGGGCCTGCCTTATCCCGGTGGACCCGTCATTGACCGCCTGGCCAGTGAGGGCGATGCCCATGCCTTCAAGTTCGCCAAGCCTCATGTCGATGGCTATAACTACAGCTTCAGCGGCCTGAAGACATCCTTCCTCTACACCCTGCGCGACGCGTTGAAGGACAATCCCGACTTCATCGAGCAGAACAAGGCCAACCTGGCTGCCTCCTTGCAGCGCACCATCATCGAGATCCTGATGGATAAGTTCGGCAAGGCCATCAAGTCTACGGGCATCAAGACCATCGCCATCGGGGGCGGAGTGTCGGCCAACAGTGGCGTGCGTGCCGCCGTTGAGGACTATGCCCGCCGCCATCGTCTCAAAGCCTTCATCCCCAAGCGCGTCTTCACGACCGACAACGCCGCCATGATTGCCATCGCCGGCCACTACAAGTACCTGGCAGGCGACTTCTGCGACATCACCGCGCCCCCTTTCCAGCGCGTCGTCATCTAAAAAGCCTCCAACAGCAAATCAAGCATATCATGGCAGATATTACAATTCAATTTCCCGAATCAGATTATAATTCAATTCTGCGACAGGCTATCGCAGTTATTGACAAAACACGCAACATTGTGGCTGCCAGTGTCACATCGGCAATAGGCTCTGCGCATTGCTCATGGCTTGTCACAGCCTGCAAAATGACCTATAGGTCTCAATCCTTCAAGTAATTTAAATCGGCATGGTCCCCTTTAAAAACATGAGGTGTATAGTGTAGAGATGGACACCGCAGCCATTACATGAGGAGAAAATCCAACATTTGTGCACCGAAGTCAATCATGTATGAATTCGTTGCATCGAGGGAATCGAGTACCTTGTTTTCCTTATATGGTGAATGTTGTTTAAGTTGTCGTTTAAATCCTACGCTCTGTACAGCATTGTACTTATTGTATTTGTTGTTTTCCTATTATCCCGGTTGTCGTTTTAATGATGGGTGCGGATAGCGCGGATGCGTTGGGCCAGGGTGGGGTGGCTGTAGCTGAACCAGACGACGAGGGGGTGGGGCGTTAGGTTGCTCAGGCCGTGGCTGGCCAGTTTCTTGAGGCCTTACATCTACAGCGTCGCAGAGTTTTATACACTAAAAAAGAACGAGACTGAAAAAAGAACGAGACTGTTGTCCCGCTCTTGATGTTTTCACAACGGAATAATCCTTATTGTGAATTGCTTCAAATTTGTACTGCAAAAATAGTATGAATTTTTGATATGTCAAAATAATATTCCCAAAACTATCTTAAATACAAAAAATAACTATCTTTGTGATTCAAAATATCGATAATAACTCAGAATAGCATGAAAAGGATATTAGGCCTAGATCTAGGAACAGGTAGCGTGGGATGGGCTGTAGTTGACCAAGCCGAAAATGAGACCGAACAATCCCAAATCGTCAAGATGGGAGTGCGCATTGTGCCCGTTGATGCCAACGAGAAGGACGACTTTGAGAAGGGTAAGAGCATTACAACAACTGCCGACCGTAGCCTCAAGCATGGCATGCGCATCAATCTGCAGCGCTATAAGCAGCGTCGCAAGCACCTTATCAGCTTGCTTAAGCGAGAACATTTTATCACTGATGACACCTTATTGTGTGAGGATGGCAATCAAACCACGTTTGAGACCTATCGATATAGGGCTCGTGCGGCATCCGAAGAAATCTCGCTTGAGCAGCTAGCCCGCGTCTTGCTGATGATTAATAAGAAACGCGGTTACAAGAGCAACCGTAAAGCCGACAAGCAGGAAGATGGGCAGTTGATCGATGGGATGGCCATTGCCCACAAACTGTATGACGAGCATTTAACACCCGGTCAACTGGTCTACGGCATTCTGCAGCAAGGAAAGCGCTATGTCCCCACGTTCTATAGATCGGACTTGAGAACCGAATTCATGACTATCTGGAATTTCCAGGCACGCTTCTATCCTGACATCCTGGATGAAGAGCTAATGGAAAAGGTAATGGGCCGGAGCAAGAAAGACACATCAAGTATCTTCTATGCAGCAAGAAATGTGTCAGTCGCTCCCAATAAGGATAGGAAAACGCGTCTGCAAGTTGCCTATCGATGGCGCAGTGAGGCTGTAGACCACCAGTTGCCCATCGAGCAGGTGGCAGCCGTGTTGTGTGATATCAACGGTGATATCGCTGGTTCCAGTGGCTATCTGGGCCAAATCAGTGACCATAGCAAGGAGTTGTATTTCAATCACCTGACCGTAGGACAGTATTTGATACGTCAAATCGACAAGGATCCGCACTACCGCATCAAGAACAAGGTGTTCTATCGCCAGGATTACTTGAACGAGTTCAACACCATTTGGGAAACACAGCAGCAGTATCATCCCGAGTTGACTGATGAATTAAAGGAAGAAGTGCGTGACACAATCATTTTCTACCAGCGCAAACTCAAATCCAAGAAAGGCCTCATATCCTATTGCGAGCTAGAGGGTAAGGAGATCACGGTCACAGTTAATGGCAAGCCCAAGAAGGTGATGAACGGTCCCAGGGTGTGTCCCAAGAGTTCTCCCCTGTATCAAGAGTTCAAGATATGGCAGGAACTGAACAATGTCATCATCGAGAACAAGAAAGTCAGGTCGAGCCGCAAGGGAGAACTCAGTTTGTTCCCCGAGTGCGAGAAATACAGGCGTCTGACCCCCGAGCAGCGCCAACTCCTGCATGACGAGTTGTCGGTCAATAAGGAGCTGAGTAGTACTGCAGTACTCAAGCTGCTGGGACTCAACGATAAGGACTATGCTATCAATTTCAAGGTATTGCATGGCAACACCACCCAGGTGCAACTAATTGATGCCTATAAGAGTATTCTTGAATGGAGTGGACATGATGTCGATAAGTTTGACCGCTTGGACTATGCCACCAAGATGCAGTTCATCAAGTCGGTGTTTGAAGCCATAGGTGCCAAGACCGATTTCCTCACGTTCAACCCCAGCAGCCTGGACAATTACCTTGACCAGCCTGCCTACCGCTTGTGGCACTTGCTTTACTCCTATGAGGGTGATAACAGCGATACTGGCGATGCCAAATTGAAGGCTCACTTGGAGGCCTTGACTGGATTGAATGCCGAGTATGTTGCCGCCATTGCATCCTTGAGTTTTGAGCCAGACTATGCCTCGTTGAGTGCCAAGGCCATCAGGCGCATCATGCCTCACATGTTGACGGGAATGGTGTACAGTGATGCCTGCGAGGCCGCTGGGTATCGTCACTCAGCACAGTCACTTACTCGTGAGGAGCTGGAACAGCGCCAACTGGCAGCCGAGCTGCAGCAATTGCCCAAGAACAGCCTGCGCAATCCTGTCGTCGAGATAATTTTGAACCAGATGATTCATGTGGTGAATGCCGCGATGCAGACCTATGGCATTGAGCGCGATGGCGTTAAGCGCTTTGACGAGATTCACGTGGAGATGGCCCGTTGTCTCAAGCAGACCAAGACACAGCGTGAGAATGCCTCCAAGTCGCTGGATGAACAATCCCGGGAAAATGAGCACATCATTCAGATTTTGCAGGGTGAACCGTTTGGCATCGCACATCCCAGCCGCAACGACATCATCCGTTATAGGCTTTACATGGAATTGAAGGACAACGGGTTCAAGACCTTGTACTCCAACACCTACATACAGCGCGAGGAACTCTTCAGCAAACGGTTTGAAATCGAACACATCATTCCTCAAGCCCGGCTGTTTGATGACTCTCAGTCCAACAAGACCCTAGAGACCCATGAAGTGAACCTTGCCAAGGGCAAGCGCACGGCCATGGATTATGTACTCGACACCTATGGTGAAACAGGTGCTGAGCAGTACCGACAGCGTATCGCCTATCTGTATGACAGCAAGAACCGCAACGGCACCAATAAGAAGTATAAATACTTGACGATGACCGAGGCTGATATTCCCGGTGACTTCTTGAACCGTGACTTGGCCGACACTCAGTATATCTCCCGTAAGGCTCGCGAAATACTCATGCAGGTGGCCCGCACGGTCGTGCCCACCATGGGCGCCATAACAGCCCGCTTGAGGGAGGACTGGCAACTCGTAGACGTGATGAAGGAGCTCAACATGCCCAAGTATGAGCAGCTGGGATTCGTCGAGACTCATCGCAACCGTGACGGCAAGCAGGTGCGCCGCATCAAGGATTGGTCTAAACGTAATGACCACCGGCACCATGCAATGGACGCCCTTACCGTGGCCTTTACCCGCCTGGAGCACATCCAGTATCTGAATAATTTGAATGCCCATCACGATGAAGATGCACCACATCCTAATGCAATGGCCCTGCGCCACAAGCTCATTCAGGACCGTCGTTTTGTTCCCCCCATGCCGCTTGACCAGTTGCGCAGTAGCGTTCTAGAGCACGTGAGCGGAATTCTTGTCTCAATCAAGGCCAAGAACAAGGTTGCCACCCCTCACGTCAACCGCATCAGTGGCAGTAACGTGCGGCAGGTTACCCTCACCCCGCGTGCCCAGTTGCACAACGAGACCATCTACGGCCTGCGCCATCGCTATGTGACCAAGGTCGAAAAGGTGGGAGGCAACTTTGACGCCCAGCGTATCGCCATGGTAGCCCGCAAGGACTATCGTGATGCCCTCATGCGGCGGCTCGACGAGTACGGCGGCAATGCCAAGAAGGCTTTCACCGGCAAGAACGCACTCTCTAAGAATCCTTTGTACATCGACACGCTGCACACCCGCCATGTGCCCGAGAGCGTTAAACTGGTTTGGCTTGAGACCTACTATACCGTGCGCAAGCCCGTCGACAAGTCACTAGATAACCCCAAGAAGATAGATAAGGTCGTAGACAAGAGAGTGCGCGACATCCTCTTGAAACGGTATGAGGAATGTGGCCGTGATGCCAGCAAGGCATTCAGCAACCTGGATGAAAATCCCATCTGGCTCAATGAGGAAAAGGGCATTGCGATCAAGCGTGTAACCTTGACCGGAGTGTCAGTGGCCACACCGTTGCACGACAAGCTGAATCGCGATGGCAGCCCCATGACCGATGGCGACGGCAACACGATTCCCGTCGACTATGTGAGCACGAGCAATAATCATCATGTTGCAATCTATGAGGACCAGGATGGTAACTGGCACGAGAAGATAGTCTCTTATTACGAGGCAATCACACGTCTTAACCAGGGCTTGCCCATCGTGGACAGGCATTACAACGAGGCGCTGGGGTGGAAGTTCCAGTTCACGATGAAGCAGAACGAGTATTTTGTACTGCCCGATGCCGAGCATGGATTCCTGCCCACCGAGGTTGACCTCATGGACGAGAACAACTATGCCGCCATAGCCCCGCATCTGTTCAGGGTGCAGAAGTTGTCAAACCGGGATTATTTCTTCAGACATCAGTACGAGACGAGCGTGACAGCAGGTGATGCTCTGCCTCAAGGCGTTGCCTATGTGAGAATCAATACTGAGAATAGGCTGAAGGGCTTTATTAAGGTGCGCATCAACCATGTGGGCCAGATCGTGCATGTGGGTGAATATTGATGAGAGGCAATGGTCAAGAAAACACTTTACTTTGGCAATCCGGCCTACCTGAGCCTGCGCAACCG
The DNA here is from genome assembly GCA_946406035.1 of uncultured Prevotellaceae bacterium. Classification (GTDB taxonomy): domain Bacteria; phylum Bacteroidota; class Bacteroidia; order Bacteroidales; family Muribaculaceae; genus Sodaliphilus. The sequence continues at coordinate 9,694 of CAMJJG010000016.1, read as the reverse complement.
GCAGCTGGTCATTAGGCTCCCCCAAGTGGAAACCAACGGCATGCTCAGTGACCGATTCAAGCAGGAGGCCGAGCGCACCTTTCCCATCGAGGATCTGGGCGTAGTCATCCTGGATGACAAGCGCATCACGATCACCCAGGGCCTACTCGAATGCCTGGCCAAGAACAATTGTGCGCTCCTGACGTGTGACAGTACCCATCATCCCGTGGCGCTGATGCTGTCCATGGAGGGCAATACTCTGTTGAGCGAGCGCTCGCGCTATCAGCTGGAATGTTCCAAGCCCTTGCGCAAGCAGTTGTGGCAACAGACCGTTCAGGCTAAGATTGCTAACCAGGCTGCCAACCTTCACCAGCTTGTCGGTGCCGAGTGCCGCAACATGCGGGTGTGGGTGGGACAGGTGCGCAGCGACGATGCCGACAACCTTGAGGCCAGGGCTGCTGCCTATTATTGGAAAAACATTTTTCCCGAGTTTCCCGGTTTTGTGAGGGGGAGAGAGGGATTGCCTCCTAACAATTTGCTCAACTACGGCTATGCCATACTGCGAGCCATTGTGGCGCGCAGCCTGGTGGCTACCGGCTTGTTGCCATCGCTGGGTATCCATCACCACAACCGCTATAATGCCTATTGTCTTGCCGATGACATCATGGAGCCTTATCGCCCGATTATCGACCGTGTGGTCAGGACGGTGATTTCCAGAGGCAAACCCATCGATGAGCTGACCCTGGAAGTGAAGCGGGAACTCCTTGCCATCCCCACCACCGATGTGCACATTGCTGGCCAAACGCGCCCGCTCATGGTCGCCGTTGACCAGACGACGACATCATTATATAAATGTTATGCAGGACAATCTAAAAGCCTCATCTATCCTGACCTCTAGCACGAGGCCTGAGATAATAGACAGTGAGCGCTTCAGCCAGTATCGTGTCATGTGGATAATGGTCTTTTATGATTTGCCCACCGAGACCAAGAAGCAGCGCAAGGACGCGGCCAAGTTTCGTAAGGATATCATGGGCGACGGTTTCATCATGTTTCAGTTCTCAATCTATTTGCGTCATTGCACCAGTAGGGAGAATGCTGAGGCCCACATCAGGCGAGTAAAAACCATGTTACCTCCTGCTGGCAATGTCGGCATCCTGTGTGTGACCGACAAGCAGTTTGGCAATATGGAATTGTTTTATGGTAATTCGGTAAAAGAAAAACGTTTGCCAGGCTTGCAACTTGAAATCTTTTAGCAAATAAAAAACCTTCCATATGGAAGGTTTTTTATTTGCCAAGCACACCATTTTTTGTTTTTGTAAAATTGTTATAAAGTACTGATACTCAGTTTGTTATAGATATTCTGATGTGCTTTATCTCGCAAAGATACAAATTTGAAAGCAATTCACAACACCTGTTCGTTGCGTCCCTGCGACACGCCCGATGTGCTTTATCTCGCAAAGATACAAATTTGAAAGCAATTCACAACCGCACAGCTGCAGGGCTGGTCCAGTCGTGTGATGTGCTTTATCTCGCAAAGATACAAATTTGAAAGCAATTTACATAGCGTGAGGACTATTTTAATTATCATAGCGGATGTGTTTGATGTCGTAAATCGAGCTCTCTCCTGATGGCGCCAAGAATTGTGCTTGTTTTCGATTGGCTTTCGGGAAAAATTTTAGCGGTGCTGTAGGCTGTAGGGCCTCGCCTTGTCGTTGCCAAATCTGAAGCCCGTTAGGGCTGGTCAGGGTTTAGGTGTTGAGTTTTGCAGCACCCACCGTCAATCAGCTTGCGCCTATTCACGCTGCGTGAAAATGTGAAGCCTTTAGTCTGGGCCGCTGGCAGAGCTGCGGATGGCGCGGATGCGCTGGGCCAGGGTGGGGTGGCTGTAGCTGAACCAGACGACGAGGGGGTGGGGCGTTAGGTTGCTCAGGCCGTGGCTGGCCAGTTTCTTGAGGCCGCTGATCAACGTCTCGCCATGGCCGTGCTCGGCGGCAAAGGCGTCGGCACGGTATTCGGCACGGCGCGAGATGGCGTTGCTGGCAGGGTTGAGCAGGATGTCGATGGGCGACAGCAGCAATGAGAAGGCGATCATCGCCAGGATAAATGACGGGGCGGTGCCTCCCAGGGCGGCGGGTAGGTCGGGGTCGCTCACCAGCAGCGAGAATACAAACAGGTTCACGGCCACCATCGCAATCGAGATAAACATGTTCTTGAACGTGTCGCGGTGCTTGTAGTGCCCGAACTCGTGGGCCAGCACGGCGACAATCTCGTCGTTGGTCATCTGGTCCTGCAGCGTGTCATAGAGCACGATGCGCTTCTTAGGGCCGAAGCCCGTGAAATAGGCGTTGGCCTTGGTCGAGTGTTTGCTGCCGTCGATGATGTAGATGTCCTTGAACTTGGAACCGAAACTTTCCACGGCAGCAGTGATGGCATCCCGCAGCTCGCCCTCGGGCAGGGGCGTCTGCTTGTTGAACAGGGGCACGATCAGGTTGCTGTAGAACATCGAGAAGAACACGATGAACACGGCAACGACCAGCGTAGCCCAGATCCAGAACTGCTGCCCGAAGGTCTGGTACAGCCAATAGACCACACCAAGCAGCACTGCACTGATCACGGTCGAGACGACAAAGGACTTGAGCGTGTCGAGCCAGAAGGTCTTGTGCGTCGTGCGGTTGAAGCCAAATCGCTCCTCGATGACAAACGTCGAGTAGTAACTGAACGGCAGCGCAATCACGGTGTTGAACAGGTTATAGACCAGCAGGAACAGCACCACCTGCAGCACGGGCACATCGGTCCACACCTTGCACTGGTCGTCGAGCCAGCCCAGCAGGCCACAGCCCAGGATCACCAGCGTCAGGGCGAACGACACGCAGCGGGCCACGAGCGACACGCGCTTGTTGGTGCGCATGTAATCCTGTTGCTTGCGATACTTCTCCTCGTCATACAGCCCTTCAAGTTCGGGCGGCACGGGATGGGTCATCCACTTGGTGTTCAACCACGAGAGCACGCTGCTGATGACAAAATCCAGCGTGACAAATGCGATGATCAACAGTAATATTGTATGGGCCATATTCGTAACATGAGGGCATTTTTACCCCAACCCGACAAAATTACAAAAAAATGAAAAGCTATTTGTGGCAAATGCTATTGATTTTTAACAAAAAGCATGAAGGATTGGATAAATGACCATGTCTAGATGCCAAAACTATTATTTCTGATAGTATTTGCATTTTTTTTGTATTTTTATATTGAAGATTATAAATTTCTAGACTATTTTTGTGAAAATTTTATAGAAAACCATTTTTTTACCAAAATCAATTAAAAACAATCATTTATTATGAAAAAATTATTATCTGTATTGGCTGTCGCCATAGCGGTTATGTCGATGCAAGCCGCGCCAGTTGACCCAGCGATGGCTCAGAGAATAGCCAAAAACTATTTAAGTCAGATGTATGCTGGCAAGATGATGGCTCCATCAGCCCTGAACCCTGTCTTGTTAAAGGCTGAGATTGGCGACATCAAGACTGCTAAACCCGTTTACTACATTTTTAACACCTCAACCACCTATCTCGTTGTGGCTGGTGATGATCGTGCCGAGCAGATCCTCATGGTGGGTGATGCTCCACTGCCTGACGTTAACAAGCTCCCCCTGGGCATGATTGACATGCTCAATATTTACAAGGAGCAGATACAGTACCTGCATGAGCACCCGGGATTGCAGGTTGAGCGCATCTCTGATTCTAACAATGCCCCGACGCTCAACGCCGTGACCTATGGCCCGCTGTTGACCGCTATTTGGGATCAGGATGCACCCTTCTGGAATCAGTGTAAGTTTACTTATAACGGCACATCCTACCAGTGCTATACTGGTTGCCCTGCGACTTCGGCATCGATGGTGCTGTACTACTGGAAGTATCCTGCATCGGTCGAGGCGATTCCTTCCTATTCAGCCACTCTTGAACTCTCGTATTATAACTCAGTGAGTTACACCTATCCTGCTCTGCCGGCTGTAGCCTTTGACTGGCCTAACATGAAGGATAGCTATACTGGCAGCTATACTACTGCCCAGGGCACAGCTGTTGCAACCCTGATGCGCTATGTAGGTCAGGCCGAGGGAATGATGTATGGTACAGCTGCGGCTGGCGGTAGCGGAATCTATGTGAGCGAGAACTATCGCATTGCCGACATGTTTAAGCTCTTTGGCTACAAGTCAACAGCAAAGAATGTCACCAAGAGTAGCTATAGCGCAGCTAACTGGAACAGCCTGATTCAGTCTGAGCTCGCTGCTGGCCGTCCGCTCGTGTATTGTGCAGTTTCTTCGACCGAGGGTGGACATGCCTTCAACGTCGACGGTTACCGCGACAGCGATAATAAGTATCACGTCAACTGGGGTTGGAGTGGTAGTGGTAATAACTGGTTTGCCATGGACGCCTTCAGTGATGGCAGTGGCACGTTCAACCAGTCCCAGCAAGCTATTATTGGCGTCGAGCCTCCCGATGTTCCTTCGGTAGTTCCCGAAATCACCGCTACTCCCTCGTCGCTGAGCTTTACCGCAAGCACTGGCTCTACCGTGACCAAGACCTTTGTTGTCAAGGGTACCGACCTGTTCGATGGCGTGACGATCACCAAGAGTGGTAGCACCTACTTCACCGTATCGCCCTCCACACTTACCAAGGAGCAGGCCGCAGCTGGTGCTACGGTTACTGTTACCTATTCACCCGTCGCTTCGGGTACCAATACGGCTTCGATCACCCTCTCGAGCACTGGAGCCGAGAACAAGACCGTCTCGCTGACAGGCACGGCTACCGTGGTTCCCATGCTGACGGCTACCCCCAACTCACTGTCGTTCGACACCGAGGTGGGCGCTCCCGTGACCCAGACCTTCGTCTTGAAGGGCAGCAACCTGACCAGCAGCTCGCCCGTGACACTGAGCGTGAGCGGTAACGGTTTCAGCATCGATAAGACGAGCGTTACCAGGGCTGCCGTGATGAGCACCAATGGCGTGACCGTCACCGTGACCTATAAACCGACCACCGTGGGCAACCACACTGGCACGGTTTCCATCTCGCATGCCGACGCCAGCACCATCACCGTTGCACTGGCTGGCCAGGCAAGCATAGCGAAGTATGCTCCCGTGATGCTGCCCGCCGTTCAGGACTACATCAACCTGACGCAATTCCGTGCCGACTGGACCGACGCAACGCCTGCCACCAACGTGACGAGTTACACACTCGAGGTAACTCCCAAGCCCACCGTGCCCGAGGTTGAACTCATCGGCTCGCTTGCCGGCACCAGTTTCACCGGAAGCGCTACCGGCTATTATGACATCACCTTGTCGGCTCCCTGGAGTGGCGTCAACACGCGTGGTGGTCTCAACTCGATCATCTACTTCAGGAACCTCAGCACGGGAGCTGGTAGCATATCCTACACCGTTCCCCAGGGCTACAGCAATGCACTCTTCACGATGAAGATCACGTCTGGCTCGAGCAGTGACGGCGCTGGCAATCTCGCTGTTGGCACTCCGCAGACGGCTGCTGTCAACCACACGTTTGTTGCTGGTGAGACTTACTACTGGCTGGTAAACGCCAGCGCTGGTGAGAAGATTACGATCACAAGCTCTGATGCTAACTTCTCGCCCGATATGACCTTGATCGAGGTTTACACGGGTGACGCCCGTCCCGCAACACTGATGGCTACCGAGACTGGCGACGAGAACAGCCGCCTGATCACTGGTATCGCCGACAAGTTCTACACGGTAGAGAACCTGGCTGCCGAGGGTACCTTCCTGTACAGGGTTAAGACGCTGTACATCGACGGTACCGAGAGCGACTGGAGCAATGTTGAGGAAGTAACCCTGTTCCAGAATGGCCACGGCTATGACCTGGGTGACGTGAACCACGATGGCGCTGTCAATATCGCCGACGTAACCCGCCTGATCGATTATCTGCTGGCTGGTGGTGAAATCTGCGAGACCTGTGCCGACGTTACAGGAGATAGCACCGTCAACATCGCCGATGTGACCGCACTGATCGACCTGCTGTTAGGCGGCTCAGCTCCCACGCTGAACGTCAACGCACCCGCTAAGGACAGCGGCAGGTAAGAAGACAAACTGTTGCTTGAAGGACCGGTTTTGAGGTCCTAGAGAGTGTGAGGAAACCATTCCCAATCCCCGTTAGTCATCGGGGTGGGAATGGTTTCCCTTGATTACGCGGCAAGGATTACCCACCGCGACAACATTGCTGGGAATATCCCTCGTCACCACCGAACCCGCCCCGATGGTCACATTGTCGCCGATGGTCACTCCCGCCAGAATCGTCACCGAGCCTCCGATCCACACGTTGTCGCCGATGGTCACCGGCAGCGCCCACTCACGACGCGTGTTCCTTTCCACAGGGTCAGTACTGTGGCAAGCGGTATAGATACTCACATTAGGACCGATGAAACAATCATCACCGACGGTTACACGCGCCTCGTCGAGCACGGTGAAATTGAAGTTGGCAAAGAAACGCTTGCCCACGCTGATGTGCTTGCCATAGTCGCAGTAGAACGGCTGGTTGATCAATATCTTGTCATCGCCAACGTGCCCCAGCAACCCCTTGAGCAACGACGTGCGCTCATCCATCATCGACGGCAGCAGCTCATTATAACGGTGGATGACATCCTTACACTCATTCAGCTCCTTCAGTAATTGCGCATCAACCGCACTATAAGGCAGTCCAGCCAGCATCTTCTCTTTCTCGGTCATATTCTACAATCATTAATTTATGGCAAAATTACTAATATTCCTTTATAGTACCCCTCCCCGCAGTCGCAAAAAAAATCAGCACTACTCTCCCGAGCCATGCTGACAATCATGTTTAACCCTAAAAAACCTCCAAAAATTATGAGTTCACATCTATATCTGCAATTACCGTGCCAACTTTTTGGTGTCATCAATGACTGTGATTTAGATTATTATTGCATGGTCTTTTCGGGCTCACTTCCAAATATATCGAGATTCACTAGCGAATCATCGTTTCATTCTTCTGGGTATGGAGAGAAATGGGGTGGGGATTACTGAATTTTTTCGCTCCATGAATAGAAATATCCCTCACACCCGCTATGAACTGCACCCCAAAAGTTAGACACAAAACTTTTGGAGTGCAGTTCACTAGAGCATGAGGGATCGATGTATCAGATGTTGGAAATTTAATTCCAGGAGCCGGTGAGCAGGTAGTCAATCAGGGCGGTGACGTCGCTGATGTTCACGCTGCTGTCGCCATTGCAGTCAGCATCGCTCAGGTTGATGCCCGAGGTGTTGCCACTGAGCAGGTAGTCAATCAAGGCTGTCACGTCGCTGATGTTCACACTGCCGTTGCCATTCACGTCACCACGCAGGGCGGCATTCTTAGCGGTGAAGTAGCCCGGGTCGCTCGTGCCGCCGTCGATGCGGGCATATTCGGCATCCAGGTGGTTGGCATCGTATGTAGTCCCCTTGCCACCCACAAGTTGTTGGCACAAAAGAAACATTCTGTTGGAGTTAGTGACTGCCTGTGTACTCCAGCAGTCCCCAACATAGATAGTGGTCAGATAATAGTTGTTGGCAAACATCTCACCCATGTCGTTGACATTCGAGGTGTTGAAGCTGCTCAAGTCAATGCTTGTCAGGCCATTGCAGAACTGGAACATGTGCTGCATCTCTGTGACGTTCTGGGTGTTGAAGTTGCTCAGGTCAAGGCTCGTCAGATTATTGCAGTCATAAAACATATAGGCCATGGTGGATAAATTCTCGGTGTTGAAATGGCTTACGTCTAGGGCCTTCACCGAGTGGCAGTTATGGAACATTTTATACATGGTTGTGACATTCTGGGTGTTGAAGTTGCTTACGTCAATCTCCGTTAAATTCCAGCAGTCCTCAAACATGCCAGTCATGACGGTCACATTCTGGGTGTTGAAATGGCTCACGTCAAGATTTGTCAAATGCCTGCAGCCATCGAACAAACCAAACATGGTGGTGACATTCTTGGTATTGAAGCTGCTGATGTCAAGGTCTGTTAATCGATAGCATCCAGAGAACATTCGGCTCATATTAGTCAAGTTCGAGGTGTTGAAGTGGCTTAGGTGCAAGTTCGTCAACGCTCTGCAGCCATAGAACATGTCCTCCATGGTGCTCACGTTCTGGGTGTTGAAACTGATCAGGTTAATGTTCGCTAAGCTATCACAGCGACTGAACATGCGTGCCATGTTCTTCACGTTCTGGGTATTGAAGTTACCCAGGTCCAGGCTTTTCAGTCTTTCGCAGTTGTAGAACATACTGTTCATGGACAAAACGTTCTGTGTGTTGAAATTGCTCACATCAATGCTCTCTAATCTCTTGCAGATTCCAAACATGCGATACATGGAGGTCACATTCTGGGTGTTGAAGTTGCTCACGTCAATGCTAGTTAATGACTCGCAACCATAGAACATCTCTCCCATGTCGGTCACATTTTGTGTATCGAAGTTGCTCAGGTCAATGCTTGGCAATGCTTTGTTGTTATAGAATAGTCGGGACATGTTGGTCACTTTTGACGTATTGAAGTTAGTGAAGTCAATGCTCGTCAATGAATCGCATGAACCGAACATCTCATTCATGTTTGTCACTTGGGTTGTGTTCAATGGCTTCACGTCAAGGCTTTTCAGTCTTTTGCAGTTATGGAACATTCGACTCATGTCAGTCACATTAGCGGTGTTGAGAGGAGTGAGGTCAATGCTCGTTAAGCCGCTACAACCACCAAACATGCCACTCATGTTTATCGCATTCTTGGTGTTGAGAGGGCTCAAATCGATGGATGTCAGACTCGAGCAGGTGGCGAACATGCCATCCATATTTGTCACGTTCTCGGTGTTAAGAGGAGTGAGGTCAATGCTCGTCAAACCACTGCAACCACCGAATATGCTGCCCATGTTTGTCACGTTCCGGGTGTCGAAACTGCTCAGGTCCAAGCTTGTCAGACTTGTGCACCACAAGAACATCCGGTTCATGTTTGTTACGTTCTCGGTGTTGAGGTGGCTCAAGTCAATGCTGTTCAATTTATAACAGTAACCGAACATCCAGTACATGTCTCGCACCTCGGATGTGTTCAGATATTCCATGCCCGAGATGGACTTCAGATTCGTCATGTCATCAAACCAATATGTGGTTGCTCGTGGACGGTAGTCGGCAAATGATGGGTCGAACACAGCCTGTGCAATAGACGTCAAGATAGCACTGCCACTATAGTTCCACGGCACATTATACCCGTTATTACCAATGGCATAGGTAACACCTGGACGGGAACCCATCAGCTCATCGTAGTAGAACGTTATCGTCGAGTCCGCTGATGTGATGCACACATAGGCTTCCTGGCACACGGCGTTCATTGAACACATTATGGCTGCAAACAGGACGACCAGTCTAAAAAGTTTTTTCTTGTTCATAGTTATCAGGATTAATTGGTTAAATAAATATTGTTGGCGGTTTGGTGTATCATGCGAGGTGCTGACCCACAAAGATAATAAAGTATTTCCAATTTTCATCACCTCTTGGTGCATTTTCCATCTCCAGTAACCACCCTATATCCATACTAAGATTCAACTAACGCTGTTATTAACAACTAATTAGCGATAATCAACAAAATAGAGAGAAGAACAGTGAACAATTTAGGTGTAATGGTCATTTTGCAGGATGAAAAAGCCATATAGTGGTTCTATTGGT